>NZ_CP116899.1:2657500-2870000 GCF_030997045.1 Microbulbifer sp. TB1203
ATAATAGGCTGCAGAAAAAAACTCGCCGGCAATTCCCCCGGTGACAATCGCATCCCGACGCCGGTAGTCCCGCGCACGGCTGCGCCATTGAATACCCCCCTCGATGCTCTCGAAAAAATCCCCCGTAAAATTACGCACCGCGCTGAGATCGACGGTCGCGCTGTCATCACCGGCGTTGATCCGCCGCCACTCCAGCCGCCGCCCGGGAAAGGCATCCGGATCTGTCAGCGACAGGTTCCGGTACTCGATACGGGGCAGCGCCGAGCCGACGCTCCGGGGATACCAGAAACTGAAGGCCACATCTTCTTCCCGACGCAGGCGGGTGCGTATTATAGGATCGCTGTTGTAACTGCGGGCGCGGGAGAAGGCTCCACCAGCGCGGTAGTGCCAGCCGTTCCGATCCTGTTCGAAATTGAAATCCAGCGCCTGCAGCCGGTCGGCGAGACCGGCGGACTCGCGGCTTATCTGCACCGAACCGCGTTCGGTCTCGCCGCCGATCAGGGCGCCGTCACGCCAGCGCAAACTATCCGCTTCGAGAAATTCCGGGGCGTAGTCGGCGCTGTAGCTGAATTCCCGGTAGGCAGTATCCCGGCGCAGGTCCAGCAGGTTGATATCCAACTGCGTTGCCCCTCGGGACCGCCATTGCACGGCAGCGGTAAGCCCCAGACGCTCGCTCTCCTCCAGCTCCAGGGTGGGGCGCACGCCTCCCGGTGAAATGGCTCCGCCCTCCAATTCGGTCCAGCGAAAATTGAGCGCGCGGTCCTGGCGTAGGCTGCGCTCTGTATAGGCGGCACCCAGCAACAGCCCCAGACTCCCATCGGTATTCACCCAGGAGCCCAGTGCCGAAAAACGCGGATCGCTCTCGGCGGACAACGGCGAATAACTGGCGGCCGCGCTGCCGCGGAGCATGGTGCAGCCCCCATCTAATGAACTGTCCAGGGGCCTGAAGGTGTTCAGATTGACACTGCCACCGATGGCCCCCGCGGTGTCGGCGGCGGTGGTGGATTTCCGTACCTCGACGCCCGCCACCAGCTCTGAGGGCAAAATACTGTAATGAAAACGCCGCCCGTACTGCTCGGAAGTGCGCACATTTTCATTGCTGGCCAGCGGCCGGCCGTTGAGCGTCAGTTCGTTGAACTGGGTGGGCAGGCCGCGCAGGCTGACAAACAATGCCTCGCCGCGGTCGCGCACCACGGAGACACCTGCGCTGTAGTTGATCGCCTCGGCGACATTCAGTGCCGGGAACCGGCCCATATCCTCCGCGAGGACAACATCCAGGCGCCGGTTTGCCGCGCGCTTCCGCCCGGCAGCCACGCCCAGGGCACTCCGATAATTCCCGGTTACCTGGATTTCCTCGATGCTGTCGGAAAAGCTGACCTTCGGCTCTGAGGCGGAAGGTTGCACCCGCGGCGCAACCAGCCAGCTCTGCCCGAGTTGCTCGGCGGCGAGCGGCGTGCCCGCCAGCAGCAACCGCAATGCCTCTCCATCGGTGAATTCCCCATCCAGCGCCGGCGCGCGCATTCCCCTCACCTGCCGCGGATCAAACACTACGGCCTGCGCGACGATTCGCGAATATTCCGCCAGGGACTCCGCCAGCGGCCGGGCCGGCAGGGAAAAATAGCGACTAACCTCGGCGCCCGCAGCCGCCGGCAATTGCAGGAAAATGCACAGGATTATTCGAATGGCCAGAGTGCGCGGATATCCCATGGCCTCCCCTGCCCCCGGCTTATTCCGGCGAATACCGCACCAGAATCCGGCCGTCCCGCCGCTCCACCTCCAGTGGATAAAGGCGGCTGAGCAGAGCCAGGTTGGCTTCCGTGTCCTTCAGGCGAAAACGCCCGGCAACCCGCAGCCCGGCCAGCCGGGTGTCCGCCAACTCAATCGGCTCCGGGCTGTGTCGGGCGAACCGCTCCAGCAGATAGGCGAGGGATTCGTCGCGGATCTCAATCCAGCCGGAGCGCCAGTCCACAACGCGTTTCAGGTCCACCGATTCGGCCGGAGAAATGCCCCGGCGGTCGATGCGCACGCGATTGCCGGCGCGCAACACCAGGGGCTCCGCCCCGGCGTTCGCGCGCACTTCGACGGCGCCCTCGTGGACGATGACATCGGTGCCGGCGGAGGATTTTTCGATATTGAATTCGGTGCCCAGGGCCACCACGCTGGCGCTGCCGATACGCACCTCGAAGGGACGCCGTTTGTCGCCGGCGACGGCGAAGTAAGCCGCACCGCGCACCAGTTTCACCCGGCGCCGCCGCTCTTCCAGGCGCACCTCCAGCTCGCTCGCCGCGGCCATTTCCAGCACCGAGCCGTCTTCGAGTTCGAACTGGCGCAGTTCCGCCACCGGTGTTTGCAAGTGCACAGGCGGCGCGACACCGCCCTCTCCCCCCTCGGGCTGCCAGAGCAGAACCGCCACCAGCAGGCAGGCGGCGGCCGCCAGGGCCCCACCCCAGTGGAGCGGGCGGCGCCTGCTCGCGGTTCCGGGCAATCCTGCCCTGCGCGCCGCTTCGGCGAGCGCCGGGTCGCACCAGGTCTGCAGCATCCGATCCATCGCTGCCGCGCGGCGCGCATCGCCGTTGAGCCAGTTTTCGAAACGGCGCGCAGTCACGGTATCAGGCTTTTCGCCGGACAGCCGCTCCAGCCACTCCGCCGCATCGGAGTAAATCATTTCCAGCTCCACCTGCCTGCCCACTGTCAGACCTCCCTGTCCAGCATGCGCTGCAGATCGCACAGGGCGCGGCTGATATGTTTCTTCACCGCTTCCTCACTGATCCCCAGTTCCCGGGCGATGGTCGCGCGGCTGTCACCGTGCAGTCGTCGGCGGACAAATACGGAGCGGCGCAGGGGCGGCATGGATTCCAGTGCACGGGTCAACAGCGCCACGCGCTGGGCGCGGCTGGCGCTCTCCTCCGGCGAGGGGCCGGGACAGGCCAGTTCACGCTCGTCGTCGTAGCTGGGCGCGGGGCGATTGATAATCAGATTGCGCGCCACCCGGATGGCGTAGGCCACCGGGTTGTGGATGGGCTGCTCGCGCGCCTGCTCCAGCACGCGGGCGATGGACTCCTGGTAAAAATCCGCCGCCTCGCTGGCATCCGCGGCGTGGCGGCTGAGATAGCGTTTGATGCGGGGACTGCCCTCGACCAGTTCCCGGCAGAGCGCCTCCTGTGGGACATTCAACTCAGGCATGCTCGAACTTCGCAGAGGTTCAGGCACCGGAGTTTAGCGCGGCAATGTTACAGTTTGGTGGAGAAGCAGTTCAGGCGAAGCCTCAGGCCGACACCCGCTGCTCCCCGCGCAGCTTGCTCACATCCGCCCGCGGCGGCGCGCCGAACATGCGGCTGTACTCGCGGCTGAAATGGGACGGGCTCTCGTAGCCCACCCGATAGCTGGCGGAGGCCGCCTCAAGCCCCTCGGCCAGCATCAGCCGGCGCGCTTCGTGCAGGCGCAGTTTTTTCTGGAACTGCAACGGCGACATGCGCGTGACCTGCTTGAAACTGTGGTACAGGGACGACTCGCTCATATTGGCCTCCCCCGCCAGGTCGCGAATGCGCAGCGGCTCGGAGAAGCGGTCTTTGAGCAGGGCGATCACCCGCGAGATGCGGTTGGCCTGGCTGTCCGCCACGGCGAACTTGCGCATGCGCGCACCCATCTCGCCCATCAGCGCGCGGTAGAGGATTTCCCGGCGCGCCAGCGGCGCCAGTATCGGCGCATCCGCGGGGGTCTCCAGCAACCCCACCAAACGGTTTACCGCCTCCAGCATGCCAAGATCCATTTGCGCGACGCACAGGCCGCAGGAGATTTCCGGGCAGGTGAACGCCGGGTCGAGTTCCGGGGCCTTGTCCCCCAGGTCCAGCACCAGGTCGGTCACCTCCTGCGGGTCCACCACCAACTTCACCGCCAGGTAGGGCTCCTCGGGGGAAGCCTCCACCACCTGCGCCACCACTGGCAGGTGCACCGAAGAGGCCAGGTAGCTCGGGGAGCCGTAGGAGATTTCCTTGTCGCCCAGTTGCAGGGTTTTGCTGCCCTGCACGATAAAGCCCAGGCAGGGTTCGTATACCGAAGAGGTACAACTGGTCGCGGTATCGGAGCGGATCAACCCCACTCCGTCCAGGGTCGAATACTGCATTCCCTGCTCCGGCGTCCACTGCTGTATTCTGTGCGCGAGCTTCCTGCGCACCGCCTCGATATCCGCTTCCCCCGCGCCGACTTGCCTGTGCTCCACAGCCATAACCAACTCCTCACCGCCCGGTCATCACCGGGCATTTGCCAACCATACCGGCGGCCAGTATACGGAGTTTTGGGCAACCCTCTTAGACTTTTGCAGAATTAGGCAATTACCCTGCAGCAATGTGCAATCCATCTGTATCCCGCCAACTATTGGTGCGCTTGGGTTTCACGCGCACAGCTTTGCAACAATTGCGCAACCAGGTGCCAGCCCAACTCAACCCGGCAAAGCCTCTCAATATCGCAAAACAGGATTAGGCAATCACCGCACAGTAACCGGATACCGCCCCACCCCCCTTCACCGGTATGGTTACCGTCCATCAGGAGAGAAGCCCCTTTCCACTCTTCCGTAACCCAGGGAGTTAATTTTGTTATGGCAAGAATTCTGCAAACCACTTTTCTTGTTCTGGCTGCAACCGCGCTGGCGGCATGCGGTGCCGATAAGCAGGGCGCCCGACAGGCGCCGCCACCGGTGGTGGAAGTCGCCGAAGTGCTGGCCGAGCCGGCCACGCTCTGGAACGATTTCACCGGCCGCGTGGCCGCGCCGGAAACGGTGGAGCTGAGGCCCCGGGTCAGCGGCTATATCGAGCAGGTCGCCTTCACCGAGGGTGAACTGGTGCAGCGCGGCGATCTGCTGTTTTCCATCGATCCCCGCCCCTATCGCGCCCGCGAGCGCGCGGCGCAGGCGGAACTGGCCAGTGCGCGCAGCCAGCTGACCCTGGCCCGGAGCCAGGCGGAGCGCGCTCAACAGCTGCTGAAAAGCCGCGCGATTTCCCGCGACGAATTCGATCGGCGCAACGCCACGCGGGATTCCGCCAAGGCGGCGGTGGATGCCGCCGAAGCCGCGCTGGAAAATGCCCGTCTGGATCTGCAGTACACCCAGGTCAAGGCGCCGATCAGCGGCCGGGTCGGGCGCGCCTTTATCACCCGCGGCAACCTGGCCAGCGCAGACCAGACACTCCTGACCACGCTGGTTTCAGTCGACCCCATGTATGTCTATTTCGAGAGCGACCAACAGACCTTTGTTGCCAGCCGCAGCTTTTTCACCCCCGAGCAACATCCGGAGGTACGGGTGGGGCTGGCCGGGGAGCCGGGCTTTCCCCACCGCGGGCAGCTGGATTTTATCGACAACCGCCTGAACAGCCACACCGGCACCATACAGTTTCGCGCCGTGATCCCGAACCCCACCGGCACCTTCAAGCCCGGTCAATTCGCCCGCGTACAGATGCCCACGGAGCAGTTGAGCCGTGCGGTGCTGGTGAACCGAAAGGCGGTGCTCACCGACCAGGACCGCCGCTTCGTGTATGTGGTGGACGGGGAAAACCGCGTGGTCCGCCGCGAAGTGGAAGCCGGGCCGCAGATGGATGAACTGGTGGTGATCCGCCACGGCCTGGATTCCGGCGAGCGGATAGTCGTCAACGGCCTGCAGAAAATCTTCGCCGCCGGTGTGCAGGTGGAGCCGCAGCTGGTGCAGATGCGCGAGCAGGATCCCGACCGGCTGCTCGCCGCGCGCTGATCACCAAACACTCTTCCTGTAGGAGCGGCCCATGGCCGCGATCGGACTCCGAGCGAGAACCCGATCGCGGCCATGGGCCGCTCCTACAAAAACAGATTCAAGTTTCAAAATTTAGTGCGATACCCCAATGCCGCACTTTGGATGATCCTGTATGAATTTTTCCCGTTTCTTCGTCGACCGGCCCATTTTCGCCTCGGTGCTGTCGATCATTATTTTCGTGGTGGGCCTGATCAGTATTCCGCTGCTGCCCGTCAGCGAATACCCGGAGGTGGTGCCGCCCAGCGTAGCGGTCACGGCCAGCTATCCCGGCGCCAACCCGAAAACCATTTCGGAAACCGTCGCCACGCCGTTGGAAGAGGCCATCAACGGTGTGGAGAATATGATCTATATGAAATCCGTCGCCGGCAGCGACGGCACATTGTCGCTCACCGTGACTTTTAAACTGGGCACCGATCCGGACCTGGCCCAGGTACAGGTGCAAAACCGCGTGTCCCAGGCCCTGCCGCGGCTGCCGGAGGATGTACGTCGCCAGGGTGTCACGACACAGAAGCAGTCCCCCAACCTGATGATGGCGGTACATCTGCTGTCGCCGGACGACCGCTTCGATGCCACCTATATCCGCAACTATGCGGTGTTACATATCCGCGATGAACTCGCGCGTATTCCCGGCGTCGGCCAGGCGGGACTGTTCGGTTCCGGCGACTACGCCATGCGCCTGTGGGTGGACCCGCAGAAAGCCGCGGCGCTCAGTGTCACCTCGGCGGATATCGTCAGCGCGGTGCGCGAGCAGAATGTGCAGGTCTCCGCAGGCCAGATCGGCGCCCAACCCATGCCCGGGGAAAACGACTTCCTGATTTCCATCAACGCCAAGGGCCGCCTGGAGAGCGCCGAGGAGTTTGGCGATGTGGTGCTCAAAACCGGCGACGACGGCGAGATCACCCGGTTGCGCGACGTGGCGCGCATAGAGCTGGCCTCTTCGCAGGATGCGCTGCGCGCGCTGCTCAACGGTCGCCAGGCGGTGGCGCTGCCGATTTTCCAGGCGCCCGGTTCCAACTCCCTGGAAGTTTCCCGCGCGGTCCGGGAAAAAATGAACGAACTGGACGAGCAGTTTCCCGAAGGGCTGGACTGGGAGATCGCCTACGACCCTACGGTTTTTGTCAGCACGTCCATCAAGGCGGTGATCAAAACTCTGCTGGAAGCGGTGCTGCTGGTGGTACTAGTGGTGATTCTGTTCTTGCAGACTTGGCGCGCCTCGCTGATTCCACTGCTGGCTGTGCCGGTGTCGATTATCGGCACCTTTGCGGTGCTGCTGGTACTGGGCTTTTCCATCAACACACTGACATTATTCGGCATGGTGCTGGCCATCGGTATCGTGGTGGACGATGCCATAGTGGTGGTGGAAAACGTCGAGCGCAATATCGAGGAAGGGTTGACCCCACTGGCCGCCGCGCACCAGGCGATGCGCGAGGTGAGCGGACCCATTGTCGCCATCAGCCTGGTGCTCTGCGCCGTATTCGTGCCCATGGCGTTCCTCGACGGCGTCATCGGCCAGTTCTATCGTCAGTTCGCCATGGCCATCGCCATTGCCACGGTGATTTCCGCGATCAACTCGCTGACCCTGTCGCCGGCACTGGCGGCGACACTGCTGAAACCCCACGGCGCCGCGCCGGATCTGCCGGCACGGGTTATCGATCGTCTGTTCGGCTGGATCTTCCGTCCGTTCAACCGCTTTTTCCAGCGCAACGCCGAGCGCTACCAGGGAATGGTGGGCCGCAGCCTCAGCCGTCGCGGCCTGGTGTTTGGCCTCTATGCACTGCTACTCGCCGGAACGATATTTATGTTCAACCAGGTCCCCGGCGGCTTTATTCCCACCCAGGACAAAACCTATCTGGTGGGCAGTATCCGGTTGCCGGAGGGCGCCTCGCTGGACCGCACCGAGGAAGTCGCCCGCAGGGTGACCGAGCTTGCGCTGGAAACTGAGGGGGTTTCCCACGCGGCCGGGTTCGTGGGCTTCAACGCGCTGCAGCGCACCAACACGCCGAATGTGGGCACGGTGTTTGTGCTCTTCGACGATTTCAGTGAACGTGATCGCAGCGCGCAGGAAATTGCTGCGGAACTGAATGGCAAACTGGCACAGATCAAAGAGGGCTTCGCCGTCACCTTTATGCCGCCGCCCATCTTCGGCCTCGGTGCCGGTTCCGGCTATTCCCTGTACGTACAGGACCGCACCGGCGCTGGCTACGGCGCGCTGCAGACCGCCACCAACCAATTGGCCGGCGCGCTCAGCCAGTCACCGGGTCTCAGCTACCCGTTCAGTTCCTACCAGGCCAATGTGCCGCAGCTGGATGCGGAGGTGGACCGGTTGCAGGCCAAGGCGCAGGGTGTGCGCCTAGACGATTTGTTCGGCACCCTGCAACTGTATTTTGGATCCCTGTATATCAACGATTTCAATTTATTCGGCCGCACCTACCGGGTCATGGCCCAGGCGGACGCGCCCTTCCGCGATGAAGTGAGCGATATCGACCACCTCTACACCCGCAACGACCGCGGCGAAATGGTGCCCATCAATACCATGGTCACCCTGCGCCAGAGTTTCGGCCCGGACCCGGTGATCCGCTACAACGGCTACCCGGCGGCGGATTTGATCGGCCAGTCGGACCCGGCGATGCTGTCCTCCAGCCAGGCGCTGGCGGCAGTGGAAAAAGTGGCGGAACAGACGCTGCCCGGCGGCATGAATATCCAGTGGACCGACCTGAGCTTCGAACAGGTCACCCAAGGCAATGCGGCCATGCTGGTCTTTCCCCTGGCGCTGCTGCTGGTGTTCCTGGTACTCGCCGCACTCTACGAGAGCTGGGTGCTGCCGCTGGCGGTGATCCTGATCGTGCCCATGTGTATGCTGGCGGCGCTGTTCGGCGTGTGGCTGACCGGCGGCGACAACAACGTGTTCGTACAGGTGGGCCTGGTGGTACTGATGGGGCTGGCGTGCAAGAACGCCATCCTGATCGTTGAGTTCGCCCGCGAGCTGGAAATCAATGACGGATTCGATCCGATGCGCGCGGCCCTGGAAGCCTGCCGTCTGCGCCTGAGGCCGATCATTATGACCTCGGTGGCCTTTATCGCCGGCGTGGTACCGCTGGTACTGGCCAGCGGCGCCGGCGCCGAGGTGCGCAACGCCATGGGCGTGACGGTGTTTACCGGCATGATCGGCGTGACCCTGTTCGGGCTGTTGCTGACGCCGGTTTTCTATGTGGCGCTGCGCAAGCTGGCGGGGCACGGCCGCAGCGCGGGCGAGCCGGCGCGCCTGGAGCAGGCTGTGGTTGCGGTGCAAAACTGAGTGGCAATTTAAAGAATGGGCGGGCCTGCTACCGTGGGCTTCGCATCAAAACCGCCACTTAGAGCCTGTTTGGAGTCTCGCGCGAGGTTCGCCCGGCCGGTATGGACGCCTATTTCCGGGATCGTATGACTCGCGCCATCCCTGGCGCTCGCCCTGCGGGCGCCTTCGGCGTCCAAATCTGCTCCGGCAGATTTGTGAGGCATGGATGCCGATTACGAGTGTACAGGGATTTAAGGGGGCGCCCAGCCCGTGTCCCGGAAAGAGGCATCCATGCCGGCCCTGCGCTGGGATCGAATTTTCGAAGGCGTTAAACAGGCTCTTAGCTGAGCGACGCAGAGTGCGCCGAGCGCACCACATCAGAGCAGATGCGGGCTCCAGAGCCTTTCGGTGCGCACGGCGCACCCTACGGCCACTAGGGGCGGAGCCCCTATTGAGCGGGTTTCAGATCCACAGATTCCGCTGAGGCCCCTAAAAAGGAAATATAAAAAATAAACGACGCAAAGAACTCACACACAAAAGCACATTCAACACCTATGTAGATTTATCAATTAACCCCCAAGAGAAGACCAACTCTTGACACCACCAACAATGATATACGCGTCATGGTTAGATTCATCACGATAATAAACTTTTATATTTTTTGACGACCGCACTAGCGACATCGCCTTATCCGCAAGCAACTCGTCGCTATTTGGAACCATACTAAAAATGGACCTATCACAAACATATCTCTTGCCTCTAACTCTATACTCCACAGAAAGATTAACTTGACACCTGTGGATTACAAAATTACTGGGCCCCAATGCGCGGACATATTCTTTATGAACTTTCTTTGCACTCAAAAGCCGCCCTTTTACGGAAAAGTAATCACCCTCAATATAGGAAAAAAAACCAGAAGTGCTTTTCATCCCCGCATCACGAGCAAAACATTCTATTTTACAAACAATCAATTTACGTAGTTTGACGCAAATAAAGCCAAACGATGCGGCTGCAAGAAAAAATATGATAACCCAAGTCAGATCCATGAGATCACCTCGCAAAAAATCTAATTAAACCATCCAGCTTACCGACAGATACCAGTTTCAAATCACCTGACCCCAGCACCTCAAACCGGCCCGAGCATCTGAAGACACCCCCCCATGGCAGGATTTACATACATAAACGCCACGACCAGTTTCCGCTCGGAAAAATATACCTCTAAAATACATAATTCAACACCTCTTAAAAACCTTAATTGACGCCAGCGCAAAAACATACAGTGCAAAACTATTCCTAATAATATCCGCCCCGCTTTTTTAAATTTCGTCAATAATTTTATAGACATAGGACTTTATGTTCGCTGACATATCCAAGTGCCACTCTCAGTGTATCCAGCATAATTGCACGCTGTCCGAACAGCGCTTTCAGTCCCGGCCAACAGCCGAAAAGCGCCTGTTATCAATTTTCCCGGGGCTCAGATTCTATATTTCGTCCAGGGAAAAACAAAGGTATAGATCCTGGTGACGACAGAGAGGGGAATACAGACCAGAATGACGATAATCCCCAGCAGGCCGCGCATGATATCGCTACCCTCTTCATTTTTCTCGTCCTTATCTGACAGGTAGGCGTTGTAGCAGTGATCCGGGCCGTCGATTGGCAGAAAGGTAAAATCGATGACCCGCTCCATCACTTCCCAGTAGGGCTTGAACGGGGTGTCTTCCACCCTGGCAAAATAACCGGTCCGCGCGGAAATGGTGGCATCCGGGTTGCCTCCGGCAATTGCATTGCCCAGCTGGTCTATCGCGATCAGCACGCCCCCTATCCAGCTCATATCCTGTCTCTATGGAATTATTGAACATTCTCTCTATGTCGCAGCCCGGTTCTTGTACCCGGCAGGCGGACATATAAACTTTACACGAAATATTTGATTGCAGGAAACGGCGGGATTTGTTCTATGGGCTTTGATCAAGCCTTATCATTAGGAACCTTTGGGCCGGGGCGCCGACAAAGGCTAAAACTGCGAATCGAAGCGAAAGTGCCGGGGCCGGGATTTGGGAGCCAATGGTTCCAGAATCCCCGCCCCGGCACTTTGCCGGCAACTCAAGTGAAGCTTATCGTCACTGAAGACGGCGCGGGCGCCGGGCCGACTTGGTTTTGCGGGACTCGGACTTTTTCCCGCGGGAACTGCTTGCGCGGGAACTGGTTCCGCGAGAATTGCTCCCGGTCACATAGGTCCTCTCCTCCTGAACCCCGCCATCCAGTTTGTGGATCTTTACCGAGGCCTCCTTGCCCTTCATAAAGGTACTGGTGGCACTGATAATCTCACGTTTGGTTTCCGCGGTCAGCGAGGCTCGAGCGGAGCCCTCCCTGGCCAGTTTCCAGTGATCGCCCTCTTTGGTGATGTGATAACTCTGCATGCGAACCTCCTCGACTGTTGCAGATAAAAAACCCATCGAACGGGCCGGACGGCACATCAGGCCTTGAACAAATCGGTATCGATGAAATCGGCTCTGACCATGGACCAGAAGTCCGTCGCCAACCCGGCTTCAACATAAGCATAGGGCAGCCAACCGTAGCCCTCCACGCCCCAGCCCGTTCCCCAGGAATTGCGAATCAGCAGGGCGCCCTTTTCACCGGCGATTTTCTTTTTATCATCATAGCCGACGGCGAGCACCGCATGGCCGCCCTCGAAGGAGTCGCCGGTGGTCGGGAAAGGAATCTCACCTTTGCCGTCGCCCGGAGGCGGCATGGAGGAGTAAACCGTAAAGCCGAACATCGCCGTCAACTGGCCGGCGAGGCTCTCCTTGATCCTGCCGAGCAGTTCACTTCTGTCCACATCCGGCGGGTCGAGACGGAAGTACTCGATCGCCTTGTAGCTTTGTGCGAAGGTGAAACAGAAGCTGCTGGGGTCATCGTTGAACTTCTCGGGATCGTAGGGCCAGTACTTTTCCGCCGGAACACCGAACAAAACCATCGCTTTCATAGTGTCGCGCAGAAAGGCGCCGTCGTCTCCGGTGAAACCGAGTAATTGCCGGGTCACCTTGTAGAGGAACAGCCGTGAAGCATCCAGGTGTTTGCCGAAGGCTCTCCGCTCAAAGTATTCCAGCATGCCGACACCGGCGTGGGCGGTACAGGAACCCAGCTGCCCCTGGTCTTCGATCGGCGAACAGAATTCGCGTAGGTCCACTGAGGGCGGCGGCGCCTTCAGCGCCTGCTTCAGCGGTGTGGACTTACCGAGTATTCCCGACACCGATTTTGTCGAGGGTGTGTAATCGCGAATATCCGGGAGATCGCGATTCCAACCGAGCCCGCGGCCGTGTATCTGCCGCATAGCCGTACTCCTTTGCTACACCGAGTGGCAGCGCAGGCCGCTGGAATGCATCCAGCAACTGCCGGCGACCGGACATTGCACGTCAACGGCGATGGGGATGGCGCCGCCCGGGCACTGGGCCATGCTGATACCGGTACACCAGTTGCCGGTATCCAGCTGGTAGCAGGCCGCTTCACCGACCGGGCACTGGGAATAGGCCATCACTTCCGTGTCACCCGGCAGGCAGTGGCGCGGGAAGGCCGGCATTTCCTCCAGCGGAATGGGCTGGTGAGTGTAGACCTGCGGGGTGCCGCAGAGGTCGTTCCAGAAGCCGTCCCAACCGGCGCAGCCGCTGATCAGTGAGGCCGCGGCGAGCGCGGTTATTGCAAATTTACCTTTCATAGACGATACAGCGCCGGCCGCCGTAAATTTCGAAACACTGGGCGCTCGGCGGGCAGATGGAGCCGGGAGCGAGTTCCTCGGCGTCGCCGGGACAGCTGGTCCTCTGCTCCGCATGGGCGGCACGGGGAATCGGTTTGCTGTGGGGATAGACCACTTGCTCGCGGGGGTTGGTAACACCGCAACCGGCGAGCAGCAAAGAGGCGGCGGATGCGAAAAAAAATATCGTCCGTTTCGGCATGGGAAATTCCTCCGTAGGGTGGCCCCTCTCCCCCATCCCCTCTCCCCAACGGGAGAGGGGGGCTATTCCTTTAAGTCCCGGGATCAGTAGACCCGCATTACCGGAAAAAACCAGCAGGCGGAACCCACCGATTGCATTTCCCCCTCCACACTGCAGTGGCGGCTTGCCGCCGGCGGCGCATAGGAATTGGGTTGGTAATTGCCGACCTCGACGAAGTCGGCGCTGTGACTGTTGTCATCCGGGTCGAAAAAGAAGGGATCGAAGCCGTCCTTGTCGTCGACGGGAAGAAGAATGCAGCCTTGCAGGGCCAGCGCTGTTACCACCGGCAGGGCGAATGTCCCTATGCGCTTCATTTCCGAATACCTCTTTACTTTCAGAGTGGCGCGAAAGGTTTGTATTCTTCAGTGTAGCTGGCGGGATTTTTGGCTAGGGGGTGGGCGATAATTTATGCGCGGAATTCATCGAGTATATACATAGGAGCGGGCGGCACATGGCCGCGATCGGTGTGACAACTTCACCATCGATCGCGGCCATGGGCGGATGGCCGCCCCGCCGCTCCTACAGGAGAGTGGTGGCGGGTCAGAGCAACAGGCGGCGCACGTCGCCCAGCACGTCGACCAGGTAGGTCATAAAGCGCCCCGCATCGCTGCCGTTTACCGCGCGGTGGTCGTAGGACAGCGCCAGCGGCAGCATCTGCCTGGGTACAAACTCCTTACCGTTCCACACCGGCTGCACACTCAGCTTGGAAACACCGAGGATACCCACTTCCGGCGCGTTGACGATCGGCGTAAAGCCGGTGCCGCCGATGGCGCCGAGACTGGAAATGGTGAAGCAGGCGCCCTGCATGTCCCGGGGTTTCAGCTTGCCGTCACGCGCCTTCAGCGCCATCTCACTGGCCTCTTCGGCCAGTTCGTACAAGCCCTTGCGGTCCACGTCGCGGATCACCGGCACCATCAGGCCCTTGGGTGTATCCACCGCCATGCCGATATGCACGTAGTCCTTGCGCACAATGTGTTCGCCGTCGTTGTGCAGCGATACGTTGAAGCTGGGCTCGGCGCGCAACGCGGCGGCGGCGGCCTTGAGCAGGAAGGGCACGGGGGTGAGTCTCACGCCGCGCTTTTCCGCCTCCGCCTTCATGGATTTGCGGAATTCCTCCAGCTCGGTGATATCCGCGTCGTCGAACTGGGTGACGTGGGGCACGTTGAGCCAGTTGCGGGCCATATTGGCGGCGGTGAGCTTGTGGATCTTGGACATGGGCTCGGCGGTTACCGGGCCGAACTGGCCGAAGTCCACGTCCGGCATCTTGGCAATGCCGATACCGGCGCCGACGCCCAGGGCGCCCCCGCTCTCCGCCTTTTTCACCTGCTCCTTGATATAGGTGTGCAGGTCGTCCTTGGTCACGCGGCTCCGCGGACCGCTGGGCTTGACCTTGTTCAGGGTCACGCCCAGTTCCCGCGCCAGCTTGCGCACCGCGGGGCCGGCGTAGACTTCCGCGGAAACGGTGAGGTCCCGCTCCACCTGGTGGTCCTTCTGCGGTGCCGCGGGGGGTTCGGCCGTTTCGGCAGGCTTTTCCTCTTTGGCCGGAGCTTCCTTCTCCTTGGGTTTCTCTTCCGCGGGTTTTTCTTCCACAGATTGCTTCGCAGCGCCGGAGGACACTACTTTCAACACGCCCAGGTCGTCACCGGCGGAGACCTTGTCGCCCTCCTTCACCGCGATGGAAACCACTGTGCCGGAAGCCGGCGAGGGAACGTCCATGGAGGCCTTGTCGCCCTCCAGCACCACCAGCGAATCGCCCTCGGCCACTTCGTCGCCGGGCTTTACGCAGATTTCGATCACGTCCACCTGGTCGGCACCACCCAGGTCGGGGATGGTGATGGATTCTTCCTTTTCCTCGCCGGCTTCGGAGGTTTCACCACCGGTGGTCTCGGCCGACTCCTCTTCGGTTTTTTCCGGCCCAGAGGTTTTCTCCTCCGGCTCGGCCTCCGCCTTTTCCTCGTCCTTTGCCTCGCCCTCGGCCTCTGTTTCGATCTCGCCGATCACATCGCCCTCGGAGACCTTGTCCCCTTCGGACACGGAGATGCTGAGGATTTTGCCCGCATAGGGAGAGGGCACGTCCATGGAGGCCTTGTCGCCCTCCACAACGATCAGCGAATCCTCTTCCGCGACGGTATCGCCCGCCGCCACGGTGATTTCAATTACGTCCACCTGATCGGCACCGCCGAGATCAGGCACTTTAATGACTTGCTTTGCCATGTTTTTGCCTTCCTTTCGAGCGTGCCTCAGCTGATACGCGGGTTAATTTTTTCCGGATCGACATTGAGCTTGCGGATGGCCTCGCTCACTTCTTTTGCGTCAATCACGCCCTGCTTCGCCAGGCCATTCAGCGCGGCGACGACCACATAGTTGCGATCCACTTCGAAGAAGCGGCGCAGCTGTTCGCGGGAGTCGCTGCGGCCGAAGCCGTCTGTGCCCAGTACCGTGAGGTCGCCGGGAATGAATTCCCGCAGCGGCTCCACGTAGGAACGAATGTAGTCGGTGGCGGCCACCACCGGGAATTCGTTGCCTTCGAACTGCTGGGTAATCCAGGGTTTACGCGGTTCGTCCTCCGGGTGCAGCATATTCCAGCGCGCCACGTCCTGTCCCTCGCGGGCGGCTTCCACGCCGGAGGTGAGATTCCACACGTCGGAGGTCACGCCGAACTCCTTCGCGAGGATTTCCGCCCCGGCCAGCACTTCGCGCAGGATGGTGCCACCACCGATCAGTTGGACATGCTTCTTGGCCGCCTTGCCTTTGCCGCTTTTCTTGGCTCCGGACCTGACGCGGTAGATACCGCGGATAATGCCCTCTTCCACGCCCTGGGGCATTTCCGGCTGCAGGTAGTTCTCGTTCTCGATGGTGATGTAGTAGAAGACGTTCTTCTTCTCCTCGTACATCTCCTTCAGGCCGTGCTGGATAATGACCGCCAGCTCATAGCCGTAGGCCGGATCGTAGCTCTTGCAGTTCGGGATGGTGGACGCCAGCACGTGGCTGTGGCCGTCCTGGTGCTGCAGGCCCTCGCCGTTCAGGGTGGTGCGGCCGGCGGTGGCGCCAATCAGGAAGCCCCGCGCCTGCATGTCGCCGGCGGCCCAGGCCAGGTCGCCGATGCGCTGGAAGCCGAACATGGAGTAGTAGATATAGAAGGGCACCATGGGCACGCCGTGGTTGCTGTAGGCGGTCGCCAGGGCAATCCACGCGGACATGGCGCCGGCCTCGTTGATGCCCTCTTCCAGCACTTGGCCCTTCTTGTCTTCCTTGTAATACATGATCTGGCCGTGGTCGACCGGGGTGTATTTCTGCCCTTGGGAAGAGTAGATGCCCAACTGGCGGAACAGGCCTTCCATACCGAAAGTGCGCGCCTCGTCGGGGACGATGGGCGCCACGTTCTGGCCCATGTTCTTGTCCTTCACCAGCGCGGCGATGGCGCGCACGAAGGCCATGGTGGTGGAAATTTCGCGGTCGCCGGAGCCCTTGGTCAGGGCGCTGAAGGCGTCCAGGCCGGGCACCTTCAATGCGGGGAAGTCCGCCTTGCGCGACGGCACCGGGCCGCCCAGGGACTTGCGGCGCTCGGCCATATATTTCATTTCCGGGCTGTCCGGTGCCGGGCGGTAGTAGGGAACCTCCTCCAGCTCCTTATCGGACAGCGGGATACCGAAGCGGTCGCGGAAGCGCTTGAGGGCGTCCAGGTCCAGCTTCTTCACCGAGTGGGTATCCATGGCCGCTTCACCGGCGGCGCCCAGGCCGTAGCCTTTTACCGTCTGCGCCAGGATTACCGTGGGCTGACCCTTGCTGGCCATGGCCTCGGCGTAGGCGGCGTAGACCTTGTAGGGGTCGTGGCCGCCGCGGTTCAGCTTCATGATTTCATCATCGGAGAGGTCTTTGACCATCTCCAGCAGTTCCGGGTACTTGCCGAAGAAATGCTCGCGGGTATAGGCCCCGCCGTTGGCCTTGAAGTTCTGCATCTCGCCATCGACCACCTCGTCCATGACTTTCTGCAGCAGGCCCTTGTCGTCTTTTTCCAGCAGCGGGTCCCACAGGCGCCCCCAAAGGACCTTGATCACGTTCCAGCCGGCGCCGCGGAAGACGCCTTCCAGTTCCTGGACGATCTTGCCGTTGCCGCGCACCGGGCCGTCGAGGCGCTGCAGGTTGCAGTTGACCACGAACACCAGGTTCTCGAGGTTCTCACGGCCGGCCAGGGAGATGGCGCCGAGGGTTTCCGGCTCGTCGCACTCGCCGTCGCCGAGGAAGGCCCATACCTTGCGGTCGCCCCGCGGAGACAGCCCGCGGGCGGACAGGTAGCGCATCATGTGCGCCTGGTAGATCGCCTGAATCGGGCCCAGGCCCATGGATACAGTGGGGAACTGCCAGTAGTCCGGCATCAGCCAGGGATGCGGGTAGGAGGACAGACCGTTGCCGTTCACTTCGCGGCGGAAGTTGTCCATCTGCTCTTCGTCGAAGCGGCCCTCGAGATAGGAGCGAGCGTAGATACCCGGGGAGCTGTGGCCCTGGAAGAAGATCAGATCGCCCAGTTGCTCGCCTTCGTTGCCGCGGAAGAAGTAGTTGAAGCCCACATCGTACAGCGTGGCCGCGGAGGAGAAGCTGGCGATATGCCCGCCCAGAGCGTCGTCGTTCTGGTTGGCGCGCACCACCATGGCCAATGCGTTCCAGCGGATCAGTGAGCGGATGCGGCGTTCCATAAACAGGTCGCCGGGCATGCGCTTTTCCGCGCTGGTCGGAATGGTGTTGCGGTAGTGGGTGGTGATGGCCGGGGGCAGCTTCACCCCCGCGTCAGTGGCGCGTTCGGACAGCTGCTTCAGCAGAAATGCGGCACGCTCCTTGCCGCTGTGGCGGATTACCGCCTGCAGCGCGTCCAGCCACTCCTGCGTTTCCTGGTTGTCGGTTTCTTCGTGCATCAAGTGCTCCTCGGCGAATTGTGCGACGTCGAGTCGGTCTTTCTTATTTCAGAATCAATGTTGGCAACTGGACAAAGTACAGCGCTGGGGCGGCGGTGCCCCACTGGTAAAGGAATCGCGCGGAACCTGACATCGCCGTCCGGCTCGACTTACTACCGGGACAGAAGGAAGGGTACCTCTCTTCCGCCATTCGTAATTCGACAGTGAAAGTTGGCCCACCCAGGCCAGCCGCTCGGCAGCTGGACGGTCGTGGCGAGCCTCAAGCGGGGGCGATTGTAGTATTACTACAAAAGTTTTTCCAGATAGGACATTTAGTAACAATTAAAACCAATTACTAAAACAAATATATGCTGAATCGGCCAGTATACGGACGATATTGCGGAAAAACCGCTAAGAGTAGTTACAAAATCGAGTCCAAAAATTGCTTTTCGGTCACGTTCCTGGGGACCTCCGGGGCTGAGGGGCCGTCCGCCGTGGACGGCGCAACGCAGGGTGCGGCTTCGATAACCCCGATGCTTTGGCGCGACCACGTATTCCTGGCTAAAGTTTTTCTGAAAGCATGCCCCGTACAGCCGCACTCGCACCGCCTTTCCGTCAACCGAGCAATACACCATGAAAATGACTCGAATCCCGCTGTTGATACTCTTCGGCCTCAGCCTGGCCGTCGCCAACACCTCGGCCGCGCCGCCGGGCGATAAGCCCCAACAAGTCAACACAGATTTCCTCTTCGTACAGTCGGCGAAGCGCATGAGTTTCGACAAGGGCACCAACCGGCTGACATTGAAGGACGTCAGCCCGGTGACGCTCTTCTTCTCCGACCGGCCGGAACGTATCGCCGGCAACATGAAGACGAAAGCCTTCATTCCCTTCTGGAGCCAGGGCAAAGACAGCTTCCTTTCCGACCCGCCCAATGCCGACGTCTCGATTCTCAAAGGCGAAATGTTGCACCAGGTTGTGGTAGAGCTACGCAACCCGGTGCTGAAGGGCAGGAATCTGATATACACGGTGGAGGTTCTGAAAGGCGAGATGCCGGCTACCGGTGATATCGTCTCTGTCTTCATCGACGTTATCAGCATGCCGTTGACGTCGATCTCATACGCGGGGCACCACCGGCGCACTTTCCGCCGCGCAGTGCTCTATTGAGTCTCTACCAATCGCGCCCCAAGTTTATTACCGGCAACATTTGTTGCCGGTATTTGTCATGGGGTCAGTTGATTCAGGGAATCCGTTCCCAGCTATTCGAAAATTCCCAGCTGCAGCAGGCGACGCACCGCCTGGGTGCGCCGGGTTACGCCCAGTTTTCCGTAGGCGGATTTCAGGTGGGTCTTGACGGTGTCGGTAGGCACGCCCAGGCGCTCGGAGATTTCCTTGTTGGAATAGCCCTCGACCACCAGCGCCAGGATTGCCAACTCCATTTTGGTCAGTTCGCCGACCAGCCCGGCAGCGGCCAGGTTGACCTTCGCCTCCCCGGCGGTTTGATCGGGAATGATGGTGTCTATCTGCTGTTGCCACAACTCGCGCTGCTCCGGCCCTGTGGAGAGTCCCAGATCCCGCCTGAGCGCCGCCAGTGCCGCGATCACCTCCTCGCCTTCGTCGCGAAACAGCTGAATGGCTCCGCTCTCCGGATCCAGGGCCAGTGCGTCCCTCAGCGCCTGTTTGGCCTGATCCGGTTTGTTCTCCGACAGATAGGTCTTGGCCAGTAGTACCTGCAGTTCCATGGCCCGCAATACCTGGCCATTTTCGATAGACTCCCCGATCGATGCCTTCAGCAACAGCGCGGCCTTTACCGCATCACCTTCGGCCAGGATCAGGCGCACTTTGGCAACCCCGATCCACTCTTCGATATTCGCCTGAATGTAGCCCGAAGGACGGGGGAGGGTTTCGCGGTGGTGCTGCCACTCGTCGAAACAGGCCCTGGCCCGCCCCAGCTCGCCCAGCGCCAGCAGCAGCCGCACCCGCTCGTGCACGACACAGGCGCGCAGGCGCGTCCAGCCGCGCCCCTCCGCCAGCGCCTGCATCTCGTCCAGATAATCGAGGGCGCCCTGGGTATCGCCCGCGCCGTGCAACAGCCGAGCGCGCGCGCTGAGCACACCGATGACCATGTCGACGGTCGCATAGACCCGCAGCGCTTCAAGGCCGCGCTGGAACAGGGTTTCGGCCCGCTGTAGCTCTCCCCGCTGGTAGCGGAGGAGCCCGATCATCGACTCCAGCAGGGCCACCCCCTCGGAGTTGGGCATCACGTGGCGCAGGATATTGCCCAACTGCTGCTCCGCATACCCGATGCCCTCCTTGAGCCTGGCGCCGGCGAGATAGACGAGCGCCTCGAAGCAGGCGGCCCAAGCCTGGTTGTAGACCTGCTTCGGAACCGAGGGAGCCGCCAGCACCTGCCGGGCTATTTCCAGCACCTGCGCGTACTCCCGCCGGACGTAGTGCAACATGCCCGGCAACAGCCTGAAGCAGTCGCGGAGATATACAGGCTCTGGGGGACAGCGGGGCAGCCAGGTGTCCGTCAGTTGCGCCGCCTTGTCCAGCTCGTCGTCGTAGGCGTACAGGTTCGCCTCGATGCAGATGACCTCCACCCACTGTGCCGACTCGAGGGAATACCTGCGGCTCTTGAGCTCTTCCAGCAGCCGCCGCGCCTGAGGCAATCGGTTGCAGAGCACCTGCAGCCAGGCCAGTTGGATCA
The DNA here is from genome assembly GCF_030997045.1 of Microbulbifer sp. TB1203. Lineage (NCBI taxonomy): Bacteria > Pseudomonadati > Pseudomonadota > Gammaproteobacteria > Cellvibrionales > Microbulbiferaceae > Microbulbifer > Microbulbifer sp. TB1203. The sequence continues at coordinate 2,678,136 of NZ_CP116899.1, forward strand.
GCGTCCCCTGGCTCTCCCGCAGCAGCGACTCCGGCAGTCGCCGGACCAGGCCGAGGAATTGGGACACGTAACCCTGAACCAGAAGGCTGATCCCCTCCTCGTCGAGCAGCTCCAGCGCGCGTCCTTCATTGCCGGCGCTGATGGAATGCTGTATGGCCTCCGCCATCAATCCGTGTTTCTCAAACCAGGCACTGGCCCGGCGGTGCAGCTCCACAAGATCCTCCGCGCGAACGGACTCCAGTTGCCGCTGAAGGGCATTGCGGAACAGGGGATGCATTTGGTACCAGTCGCCGCTCTCGTCCAGGCTCTGCACCGGAAGGCGGGAATCCTGCAGCCGCGCCAGCTCGAAACTGTGTTCCCGGTCGCCGGTGACGGCCAGGCACAGGGATGCGCAGAAGCGGTCGAGTATGGCGATGCGGCGCAAAAAACCGGCCAGGGTCCCGGGCATCTGCGCCACCACCTCCTCGGTGAGAAAGTCGGCCACGGATCCGCTGTTAGCGGACAAGGCGCTGACAAGGCGGCTGCGATCGGCGGAGCCCTGCATGGACAGGGCGGCCAGCTGCAGCACGGCCGCCCAGCCACCGGTGCTCTCGCACAACAGCGCCATCTCCTCGCCGCTCACCTGCAAATGGTTGATGTCGCACAACAGGGCCCGCGTTTCCTCCCTGTCGAAACCCAGGTCGCCGCTATCGAGCAGCAACAGGTCGTCGGCCGCACTGTATCGCGACAGGGGGACCGGCGGCATGCTGCGCGAGCCGATAAAAAGGTAGAGGTTACCGGGCAGCTGCAGCAACAGGAGCCGCAACGCCTCGTGCACCGCCGGGTTGTGAATGTGGTGGTAATCGTCGAGAAACAGCGCGTAATGCCGGGAGGGATCCAGAAATCCGAGCAGTTCGGTGATCAGACGCCGGCCGCTGAACTCGCCCGCCGTCAGGCGGCGCTCAACCAGTTCCCCGGTGATCTCCGGGTTAAACTGACCGAGGGCCGCGCCCAGGCAGTAGAAAAAAAGGCCCTCTTCATTGTCCTCCTCATCCAGGGTCAGCCAGGCGGTGGCCAGTCCCCGGTCCTGCAACCGCTGCCGGCACTGCGCGAGGAAGGTGGACTTGCCGTAGCCGGCCGGCGCGGTCACCAGGCACAGGTGCGCCGCGGGAAGCTGCTCGCCGCAGGCCTTTTGCAGCAGCCGCTCGCGCAACACACTGTCCTCCACCAGGTGCGGAGGCGTCAGGCCCAAGGCGATCATGGGCGTCGAACCGAATCTGTTCTCGCTGCGAGCGGGCATCAGGCACTCCGTCCAGGGCGGCTGCGGCGCGGGCATCCAGCCAGGGCGCTTCGCGCGATCCCATCAAAATGAGCGGCACCTCTTCGGGTACCCGCGAGGTAAAGATTTTTATAGTGTTTTAACCGATTGACCTGCCATCCAGTATAGGCCGGGGATAAAACCCTAGACGGAGCCGACTATCTGAAGCGCGCGGGTCGCCTCCCTTCCCTCACAGCTGGACCGGCGCCGCGCCGTCCAGGTACTCGGCGTACACCAGGTAGCGCAACGGGCCGCGGGGATCTATCGCACCGAAGGGATAGCAGGTCACCAGCAGCAGCCCCGGCTCGGCGAAAACCGGCAGCTGTTCGCGACCGCTGTCCACCACCCGGGTCTCGCTGACCCTGTAGCTATGCCAGCGGCCGCGATTGTCCTGCAGCTGAATCGGTGCGCCGGGTTTGAGTTTGCCCAGGTCGCCGAAATGGGTATCGCGGTGGGCGGCGATCACCGTGGTGCGCGGCTCTCCCGGCGCGCCGGAGATTGCCAGCATTCCCGGGCCGAAGGCCAGCGCCTGGCCGCTGCCGCCGGCCAGTACCATCAAGGATGTTTGCTGATCCAGCTGCAGTTTCGCCACCGGCCAGGTGTCCGCCCAGGGCCAGGGCTTCACTTCGACGCCCGTCTGCAGCTGCTCCTCCCAGGCATCGCTGATCAGCACCTGTGCCAGCTCCGCCTTGGCCAGCAGCCAGGCGGCGCCGCCCAGCTGCCAAATCCCGGCGGTCAATAGGATGCCGGACAGAGCCGCGCGCAGCATTAGCGAGTCCTCACCAGGCTACGCTCCTGCGGCAACCGGACCCGGCGCAGATCAGGCAGCAGTTTTCGCAGCCAACGGCGCAATTGCCGCGACAGACCGCACCGCAACGCCCGTCCGCGGCACAGCAGCCCGCCTAAGCTCAATAGGGCCGCGGCCATCAGCAGTTGCGCGTTGAGACCGGCGGCGGTGCTCGGGTAGGTCTGACGCTGCAGTACCTGACCGCGCGCCACCACATTGGGCACCGGGCTTTTGGAGAGCCCTTCCCCCTGCGGCCGCACCACTTTTTCCTCCACCGCGACAAAGCTGGTGTAAGGACTTGCCAACTGGTGATCCAGTGCCAGCTGCAATACCTGCTCGCGCAGCGACTGCCCGGCCTCGCTGGATTCCCCCACCGCCAGTTGGCGGTCGCGCAGCGACTCTATTTTGCTGCGCGCCCAGACGCTTCCGATCCCGCGGCCGACATCGGACCCGCTTTTCTTCAGAGCCAGGCGCAGCTGGAACTGCTTGCCCGCCTGTCTTCCGCGCAACTGCACCTCACCGCTCAGCCCGGCGCCCCCGATCTTCGCCACCAGTTGTATCGGCTCACCGCGGTAGAGGTCGGGAATTCTTTTCGGGTAGGCGTCCACCACCAGTCCCTGGGGCCAGGTGATCTGCAAATCGGTGGCCAGCGGGTTTTCCAGCTTGGCAAACAGCGCCTGCATTTTCTCCTGCACCTCGCCCAAATCACCGATGGTGACGGAGGCGCCGCGGCCAAACTGCGCAGCCTTGCGCATGAAGTGACTGTTAGGGGCCGAGCCGATGCCAACGGTGAACAGGCGCGCGTTGGCGAGCGATTGCTGGATCAGTTCGAATAGCGCACGCTCGTTGCCCACCGCGCCGTCGGTGATAAACACCACCTGCCGCACAAGATTGTCGTCACCGGGCAGCTGCTGGCTCAGCGCCAGGCGCAGAGCCGGCGCCATCTCAGTGCCGCCACGGGCCTGTAAGTTCTCCACCTGGGCGCGGGCGTGCCGAATATTGACCGGGTCCGCAGCGACCGGGCGCGGGAACAGCGCGCGGGTGTTGCTGTTGAATTCGATCACGTTGAAGCGGTCCCCCGGCTGTAGTCGCGACAGCGCCAACAGCAAACTCTCCTTGGCCTGGCGAATCGAGTTGCCGCCCATGGAACCGGAGGTGTCGATCACATAGACAACTTCCCGCGGCAGGCGCCGCACCTTTCCCGCCCTGTCCGGCGGCAACAGCAACAGCTGCAGGTAAGTACTGGCCCGCTTCTCTCCATCTTCTCCGTCCGGTGCCATTCCCTGTTCGGTAAACAGCGCCGCGCGGGGCATAGCTGACGCGCGCGGGCGCCAGCGCAGGGCGAAATCCCGGTCCATGGCCGCACTGCCGTTGCGCAGGGTGACGAAATAGCTTCCGCCGCTGTGCTTTTTGAAATCGATATCGTGATAGGGGCTGGTGATATCTGCCAAGGGCAGCCCGCCGTCCAGTTTTACCTCGACGGAAATTTTGTGGCTGCTGTTTGCAGTCAGCTCTGCGGCCGGTTGCGCAAAGCTGTCGGGAGGCATTTTGGGCGACTTTACGCTGCCCCGAAGGGTGGATTCCACTGGTGGAATCCACATAAATGGAGTGATCTTATCTGCGTCCGGCACTTGGTTCGTGGGAAGAGCCCAGCCGTCACCATCGACCGACAGCTCGGTTTCGGCATCTTCGATCACCTTGCCGGGAATATAGCGCGGTGTCAGTGTGGTGGGCAGGCGCAGGCTGAAAGTGCCGCTGTCGTAAGCCACCGGCTGCAGGTAGCGGATATGCACGCGAATGGTTTCACCCGGGGCGATATTCGCCACTTTGTTGGTAAACAGATTCGGGCGCTGCTGCTCCAATAGCGCGGCGCGCTTGCCGGCGGCGCGGGCAGCCTTGTAGATCTGCGCGGCCTGCTCGCGCTCGCGCACCTTGCCGACGATACGCCGTTCGCCCACCTGGATTTCCAGGCCGTTCACCGCCGCCTGTTCCGGCAGTGGCAGTACGTACACCGCCTCCTGCCACTGGTCGCTGCGGTTGGCGAACGCCTGCTCCAGCTGCACTTCCGCCACCAGTCCGCGAACCTCAATACGCGCATGACTGGCCAGATGGACTGCCGGTGTATAACGGCCCTGCTCCGCGCTGTTAAACAGCAGGTCCCCGCTTTCCACGTCGTCCAGAGTGACAGCCTGTTCCGCCCGCGCGCCCACCGCGGCGATAAATACCGCCAGCGCGGTAACCAGAAACAGCAGCCAGCGGCTGCGCTTTCCCCCGCGGTAGCGGCGGCGGTAGTATTCCTCGGTCGGTAACACCAGCAGTTCGCGCGGTATGCGCTGGCCGGAAAAAAGTGCCCTGTTCACTTGCATCCCTCCATATTTGTTTCGTTCTGAAGTGGATTAAAAAGGGGCAAGCGGGCGGAAACGGGTTTGGATAGCGGCGGGAAGAAGGGGAATTGTGGCGAATTCTGGCAGCGGATTGCCGCTCGGTGGATCATTGATTTGTAGGAGCGGGCCATGCCCGCGATGGGTGTTTGCCGTACCCTTGATCGCGGGCATGGCCCGCTCCTACAGGGGAAGTCCCGGAGGGTTAGGGATTTTCCACGTTACCGGGCACAAAAAAAACCGGCGCAAGCGCCGGTTTTTGTGCAGATTATCTGATCAGGCCCTAATCAATCAAACCATAGTCGTTACGCAGCACCTCGATCAGTTCCGCCTTCGGGTTTTCGGAGAGTTCCAGTTTCCCGCCGATAATCTTTTCCGCAATCCCTACATAAGTATCGGATACATCCATCAGCATGGATGCCGGCAGCTCGTTGTCGCGGGCCAGGGCCTGGCGCTCGTCCATGCGGTCCTTGTTGAGCAGGATATCCGGGTCCGCGAAGTGGCTCAGCAGCGCCTGGCGGAAACCCTCTTTCGAGTTTTCCACTACCTTGCCAGCGCGGTACTGTTCGCCATCCCAGATACGGGAGGAATCCGGGGTGCCCACCTCGTCCATATAGATCAGCTTTTCCTCGCCGTTGGCGTCGGTGACGTAGCCGAACTCGAATTTGGTGTCGACGAAGATTTGGTCGAGTTTTTCCAGTTCCTCGGAGATCACGTCGAAGCCCTCTTTCAGCAACTTCTCGTAGAGCTCGATATCGTCACGGCGGCGGAAATTGAAGGCCTCGAAATTATCTTCAATGTTGCCGCGGGTGATGTTGACGTCGTCCGCCTCCGGCACGCCGGGGATGCCCTTGAGGATCCCCTTGGTGGATGGGGTGATCAGCAATTCCGGCAGCTTCTGGTCCTTCTGCAGGCCGTCGGGAATTTCGATGCCACAGAACTCGCGCTCGCCCTTGGCATAGGCACGCCACATGGAGCCGGTGATGTACTGGCGGGCGATGGCCTCGATCATCACCGGGCGCGCCTTCTGCACTATCCATACCAGCGGGTGGGGAATGTCGAGGATGTGGCTGTCCGCCAGGCCGTTGTCCCGGAACAACTTGAACCAGTGGTTGGAGATGGCGTTCAACGCCGCCCCCTTGCCCGGCACGCCGCGCATGCCGCCCTCACCGGTCCAGATACAGTCGAACGCGGAGATGCGGTCGGAGATCACCATCACCGCCAGCGGCGCATCCGGGGCTACAGGGTAGCCCTTTTCCTGTATCAGGCGGCGGCTGTCGGTCTCGGTTAGCCAGTAGACGGAGCGGACTTTGCCGCTGTGGACGGGCTTGTCGGTGCGAATCGGCAGGTCGTCGTTGACCGCCAGTACTTTGTCGGCAAGGCTCATGGATCTATACCTGTTCAGGGGCTGCCAGAGAGAAAGCGCGGGATTCTAGCAAAAGCGCTCCAGCGCAAACAGAGCCCCGCGCTTATGGTTGATCGCCGCCGTTCTCCGCCATCTCCCTGGCCTCCCATTCGGCCTGGTGACCGGCAGTCGGCCAGGCGTTCATGATTGCCTTCAGCAGAGTCGCCAGCGGAATGGCGAAGAAGACGCCCCAGAAGCCCCAGATGCCGCCGAAAAACAGTACCGCGAGAATAATCGCCACCGGGTGCAGGTTGACCGCCTCGGAAAACAGCAGCGGCACCAGCACGTTGCCGTCGAGCAGTTGGATAATGCCGTAGGCCAGGATCAGGTAGAAGAACTCGCTGCTCCAGCCCCACTGGAACAGCCCGATGGCGGCCACTGGGATGGTCACCACTGCGGCACCGATATAGGGGATCAACACGCTGAGCCCCACAGCCACCGCCAGCAGCAGCGCGTAATTGACCCCCAGCATCAGGAAGGCGGCGTAGCTGACCACAGCGACGATGGAGATCTCGATCACCTTGCCGCGCACGTAGTTGGCCACCTGGTCGTTCATCTCGTGCCAGATCTGGCGCAGCATGGGCCTACGATTGGGCAGGAAAGAGACACACCAATTGATCAGCTTGTCGGAATCCTTGAGAAAGAAGAACACCAGGATCGGCACCACCACTGCGTAGATCAGCACCGCTGCCAGCACCGGCAGGTTGGCGAGGGAGAAGGTCACCAGGGTCTGGCCCACCGAGCCCAGTTCACTGGCCAGGGTACTGAAGATATCGTCGATCTGCTCCGCGGAAACCAGCCGCGGGTAGCGCTCCGGCAGCAGTAGCAGCAACTGCTGCCCCCGCTCGATCATATTCGGCAGTTCCGCAAACAACCGCACCAGCTGGCGCCAGATGATCGGCAGCACCACTAGAAACAGGGCCACGATAGTGCCCACCAGGACCAGGCAGGCCAGGGTTACCGCCAGCCAGTGGGGCACCTTCCATGAAACGAGCCGCTGCACCATACCCTGCATCAGGAAGGCGATGATCAGCGCCGCCAGCACCGGGGCCAGCACCTGGCCCAGGGTCGCCAGAACCACTAGGGCCGCCAGCATCAGCAGCACCAGCAGCACTACCTCTTCCTGGCTGAAGTAGCGGTTTACCCAGTTTCGGACTATCGCCAGCATAATTTCAGGTGTCTCGTCTTATCCAGTAGCTGAATACCCCGCCCCGCTGCTCCGCGCGCAGCAGCGGCCGGCGGCTCAGTTCGGCGTAGCTGTGGAAGTCCCGCCAGGAACCCGGATCTGTGGCCAGCACCCGCAGCAGCGTACCGGCGGGCAGTTCACCCAGGGCCCGGCGCATGGCCAGCAGCGGCTGCGGACAGGTCAGCCCGCGGGTGTCCAGGGTGTGCGCGGCATCCCAGTCCACGTTTTGTGTCTGTACAGTTCCGGTCATCGTCTCGGTCGAGAATCGGCAGTGCGGCGGATTATAGCCCGGATGTTGTATGAAATGCCGCGTCCCTTTATTCGTCTATCCGCTCGCCCGCCAAGGGGTACGCCCTTGGGCCCGGAGTCACCGTTCACAAACAACAGAACCTTTTCCCCGCCCTCTTGGTCAAAACCTCGACAGCTCGCCGAGGTTCCGTATAGAGTTGTCTTAGATCTTTTCTTGACCAAGCAGTAGCCACAGATGATCGATCACCAACAGAAAAACTCGCGGCGTTCCCCTTCCCGCCGGCACCTCGGCAGCGGGCTGGCGATCCTGGGTCTGGGCTTGTTGCTCGGCGCGCCGCTGGCGGCAGTCGCCGACGACGGCCAGATCCTGTTGCCGGAACTGGGCGACAGCAGCAGCGGTGTGGTATCCCGAACACGGGAGAAGGAACTGGGGCAGATGTGGCTGCGCATGTTCCGCAGCCAGGTGCGCACCTCCAACGACGCGCTGCTGCAGCAGTACGTGGAAAATACGGTCAAGAGCCTGTCCGAATACGCCCCACTGGAAGACAAGTCCATCGACGTGGTGGTGGTCAGTAACGACACCATGAATGCCTTCGCGGTGCCCGGCGGCATCATGGGCGTACATACCGGCCTGTTCCTGTTTGCCGAAAACGAAGATCAGTTCGCGTCGGTGATCGCCCACGAACTGGGCCACCTGAGCCAGCGCCACTACGCCCGCTCCCTCGAGGCCCAGCGCAACAGTACCATCCCCACCCTCGCCGGCATGCTCGGCGCCCTGGTTCTCGCCGCCACCGCCGGCGGTGACGCCGGTATCGCGGCGATGACCGCCACCCAGGCCGCCGCGCTGGACAGCCAGCTGCGCTTCTCCCGCCAGAACGAACAGGAAGCGGACCGGGTGGGCATCGAGACCCTCGCCAAATCCGGCCGCAATCCCGAGGAGGCCGGCGAGATGTTCGAACAGATGCTCAGGGCCACCCGTTATTACCGCCGCCCGCCGGAGTTCCTGCTCACCCACCCGGTGACCGAAAAGCGCATTGCCGACGCCAAACTGCGCGCCAACCGCATGCCGGCGGTCGAGACCAGCGACAGCCGTGAATACCATCTGATGCGCGCACGCATCCGCGTGGCCGCCGAAGCCACCCCGCAACAGGCGGTCAAACGCTTCCAGGCGGAACTGCGCGGTATCAGCGACAATGAGGACGCCGCCCGCTACGGCCTGGCGCTGGCGCAGACCGCCGCCGGCAAAATGGACACTGCCCTGGAAACCCTGCAGCCGCTGCTGGACAGGGAGCCGGACAAGGCGGCCTTTGTATTGGCCCGCGCGGATATCGACCTGGCCCGCCAGGATTACAACAGCGCCACCAAGCGCCTGCGCAAGGCGCTGGACAGGAACCCCGGCGATCACGCCCTGACCATGGGTCTGGCCAACGCCCACTTCAAGGCGGGCAACTACCTGGCTGCGGAGCGCATCCTCGAAAGGCACAGCCGCGTGCGCAAAAAGGACCCGGCGGTCTGGTACCTGCTGGCGGAGACTCACGGCCTGGCCGGGGACATCGTCGGTGTACACGAGGCGCGCGCCGAGTACTACATTCTCAACGGCGTCTTCGACAAGGCCCTGCAGCACCTGCGCCACGGCATCCGCATGGCCAAGGACGACTACCAGACCCACGCGATCCTGGAGCAGCGTATGAAAGATGTGATCAAGATGCAGGAGAAGGCCAAAGAGCTTTAATGCGGAATGGTGAGTGAGGAATGCGGAATACGCGGGCCGGTCTATTGCCGCCGGAACGTTTCGCCGCCGCGCTCCCGCATTTGTAATTCACTGAAAGATTGATCGCGGCCAACGGCCGCTCCTACAGGCACCCTGTAGCAGCCTGCTTGCAGGCGAAACGATCAGGACTCCGTAGCCATCCGCTGGCAAGGAAGCTCCATTCCGCATTCCGCATTCCGCATTCCGCATTCCGCATTCCGCATTGATGAGGCACATCCCTGTGCCTCACCCGCTTCGCGGGCAGCCTTCGGCTGTCCAAATTTGTTCCATACAAATTTTTCCGCATTCGATGATCAGTCCAGCGGCTTGCGGAAATCCAGCATCCGCTGCAGCGGCACCATCGCGCGCCTGCCCAGCTCCGGGTCCACGGAGATCTCGTTATCCCCCCGCTCCAGTACCCCGCACAGGGTCTCCAGCGAGTTCATCGCCATCCACGGGCAACTGGCGCAACTGCGGCAGGTGGCGCCGGCACCAGCGGTGGGTGCAACGATCAGTTCCTTGCCCGGGCACTGCTGCTGCATCTTGTAGAAGATGCCCTGGTCGGTGGCGACGATAAAACGCTTTTCCGGGCGGGTTTTCGCCGCGTTGATAATCTGCGAGGTGGAGCCCACCACATCCGCCAGCTCCACCACCGCGGCGGGGGATTCCGGGTGCACCAGCACCACCGCGTCCGGGTAGAGGGCCTTCAGGTCCAACACACCCTTGGCCTTGAACTCCTCGTGCACAATGCAGGCGCCGTCCCACAGCAGCACGTCCGCACCGGTCTCCCGCTGCACATAGCTGCCCAGGTGCTTGTCCGGCGCCCAGAGGATCTTTTCGCCCTGTGCGTCCAGGTGGTCCACCACATCCAGGGCGATACTCGAAGTCACCACCCAGTCCGCGCGCGCCTTTACCGCCGCCGAGGTGTTCGCGTAGACCACCACGGTGCGGTCCGGGTGCGCGTCGCAGAAAGCGGAAAATTCTTCCGGCGGGCAGCCCAGGTCCAGGGAACAGGTGGCTTCCAGGGTGGGCATCAGCACGCGTTTGTGGGGGGTGAGGATCTTGGCGGTCTCCCCCATAAACTTGACGCCGGCGACGATCAGGGTCTCCGCCTGGTGTTCAGCGCCGAATCGGGCCATTTCCAGGGAGTCGGATACACAGCCACCGGTTTCCTCGGCCAGGGCCTGGATCAGCGGGTCCGTATAGTAGTGGGCCACAAGCACCGCGTTCTGCTCTTTCAGCAGGCGCTTGATACGCTCGCGCCACAGCTCCAGCTCCTCTTCGCTGTACTGGTGCACAGCCGGTTCCGCCAGGTGCCCCTGCACCAGTGCGCGCGGATCAACAGCCTCTGCGAGAACTAATTTCTGGCTCATGACTACCTATCAGTTGCGGAAAAGCGCGCATTATAGCGTTATCGCGGCGCTTCGGCTTTCTTCGCCACCGGCAGTTGGGCGTGACCAGAAGGCCACCAGCCGTCAGGCCCTAGATGCGCCAGGATCACGCGACCCGGCTGTCGGCTCTGGGCCCCAGATGGAATTGCTGTATCGCTGTGTCGACGATGTGAGCGCCGATCGGCAGCGCCGAGGTGGCGGCCGGGGACGGGGCGTTGCAGACGTTAATTGTGCGGGCGGTGTTCACGAACAGGAAGTCGTCCACCAGTTTCCCGTCCCGCGAGACCGCCTGGGCCCGCACCCCGGCCGGATAGGGCATCAGGTCCGCCTTTTCGAGCATCGGACAATACTTTTGCACCATTTTCAGGTAACCGCCCTTGAACAGCGAGTTCTTGAGTTCCTTCAGGCCCGGTTTCAGGTTCTGTTTCAGAACTTTCAGGATACCCGGATAGCTCAGGGTTTCGAGGGTGTCCCTCAGGGACAGGTCGGTCTTGCGGTAGCCCTCCCGCTTCCAGGCCAACACCGCGTTGGGCCCGACCGTGACGCTGCCGTCGATCATGCGTGTCAGGTGAACCCCGAGGAAGGGCATCGACGGGTCCGGGATCGGGTAGATCAGGTGGTTCACGATCCGGTTGTGTTCGGGTTTCAGCCGGTAGTATTCACCGCGGAAAGGACAGATGCGGAACGACGGCTCCAGTCCGAGCATGCGCACGATGCGATCGGCCATCAGGCCCGAGCAGGAAATCAGGTGGCGGCCCGCAACGGTATCCCGGTCGCTGTGAATTCGCACTTCAGAGCGAAGCTCCTCGATACCGGTGACCGTGCAACCGAAACGGATTTCGCCACCCAGCGTGCGGAATTCCCGCCCCATCGCCTCGGTGACGGCCCGGTAGTCGACGATACCGCTGGAAGGTACGAGGATTCCCGCCTTCCCGGTGATATTGGGTTCGCGCTCTTCCAGCTCCGCGGCGCTCAGCCAATAGCGCTCCAGACCATTGGCTTCGGTGCGCTCCCACAGCGCCTTCATGCGTTCCACCTCCAGCGCATTGGTGGCAACCAGCAGCTTGCCGCACTCGAGGTACGGGATGCCGTGGCGGTCACAGAAGGCCTTGGTGGCGCGGTTGCCCTCCAGGCAGAACTTTGCCTTCAGGCTGCCCGGCGTATAGTAAACCCCCGCGTGGATCACGCCGCTGTTGTGGCCGGTCTGGTGTTCCGCCAGCCGGGCTTCCTTCTCGAGTACCAGAACTTTTCGATCGGGAAAGGCTTGCTGCAGCTGCATGGCGGTGGACATGCCGACGATACCGCCGCCGATAATGATGAAATCGTACACCCTGACCTCGCTTGTGAATGGATTTGGCCAACGCGGCCCGCCCGGTTTAATTACTCAAGCTTCGGAGTTCGGAGATGGGCCGGGAGGGGGAGCGCTTTCCGGGACACACTGTAAATACATCCCTGTACGCTCGTAATCGACATCCCTGTCTCATACGGTCCCGGAAAGCGCTCCCCCTCCCGGCCTGGCAAGTTCAGTGGCGGTTTCCAATGAACTCCGAAACTTGAGCAATTACTGCAATGGACTGCGCAGAGTCTTGGTATGGGTAAAGTAGCCGCGCTGGCGCATCAGCTCGCGGCGCAGACCCTCGTGGGCCGTGAACCTGTCGCGACCGTGCAACCAGAAGTGGTTGTTGATCAGCAGGAAGCTACCGACGGGCACCGGAATGGACAGCTTCCGCCGGCTGCCTTCCAGGGCATCGGAGAGGTCGGCCAGCCAGGTGCCCTCCGCCAAGTTTTTCGGCTGCACGAATTGATCGATATAGGACATGATGGGGCGGCCCTGGCTGTCGACATCGAACACCGGGTGAAAGACATCCTTTTGGGTATTCTTGCTCGGCGGCGCCGACCAGCGCATGACGCGGTGGGCCATCGGACTGCTGCAGAAACGCTCCAGGTGCTCCCAATCGTCCAGGTGCAGCAGCAGCGAGTTTCCCCCTGCCATGTTCTGCTCGTCGATCTTCAGCATCAGCACGAAATCGGTATCCTGCTCGACGAAGGTACCGTCGTTGTGCAGCTCCATCACCCGGTGCGGTTGACGCAGGTAGCTGTCGGAATTATCGACGTTCTGCACCACAAAGCGCGCGTAGTACTTGCCGCTCATCGCGTCTTGATTGGAGCGTCCGAACAGGTGTGCGACCGCAGTGGTGAACTTCACCATATCTTCCGCCTGTTCGACCCGCTCCAGCCCCCTCGGCTCAACCAGCAGCGCACCGGTGGCGCGGTCGGCCAGCGTCTCGACCAGCAGCGGCTGGAGCTGGTTGCCACAGAGGTCATCCAGGATCTGGCCGGCCCGAAAACGCAGCAGGGATTTGTACTCCAATGCCTGCACCGGATATGGGTCCATGGCCTCGATGAAGCGGTTGACGGTCCCGGGGTTGAACACCAGCTCCAGCAACCGCTTGGAGTAATCGCTCTCTTTTAGGGTAAAACCCTGATCAGCAGATCCATGCCGATTTCCGGCGCTCTGCAGGGCGGCAGCGTGACTCATCTTGGCACCTCGGTTCGTTGCTCGGATATCAACGGGGCAATGTCTTTGTTTTGCAAAAATATCTACATTTTGTAAAAACGTCAACACAATTTGAAAGTACCATTATTATTTGACAGAGTTCGGTGGGTATAATCGGCCCGCTAATAATCCGATCAAGACCTTGTGACAGGCGATAACGATGGAATCTGGGCGACAGAATCAGGCAGTGGTTGCCTATGGGCTGCTCAAACGGGATATTACCAGCGGTCAGTTCCGGCCCGGTGACAAGCTGCTGATGAGCCACCTGAAAGAGCGCTATCAGATAGGCGCAGGGCCGATGCGGGAGGCGCTGTCCCAACTGGTGGCCGAGCGCCTGGTCACGGCGGCCAGCCAGCGGGGCTTCCGGGTGGCTGAAATGTCACTGGTGGAACTGAATGATATCTACGATGCGCGCGCGCACCTCGAGGCGATGATCGTACGCCTGGCTGTCGAGCGCGGTGATGCGGACTGGGAGGCCGAGGTAATCGGCAAGGCCCACAAGGTCGCCAGCGTGACCGAGGTTCACAGTACCGACGATATGATGAACCTCTGGGACAAGCGGCATAAAGAATTTCACAACGCCATTGCCGAAGGCTGCAAATCTTCAAAACTGCTCGAGCTGCGCGCCACCCTTCTGGACCAGGCAGAGCGCTACCGGCAGCTCTGGCTGCGCCAGACGGTCTTTTCAGCCGAAGCGCTGGCGAACAAGCGCCGGGAGCATACGGCAATCGTCGACGCGCTAATGAAACGCGATGCCAAGCGGGCCGAAGCCCTGACTCTGGAGCATCTGCTGACTCCCATCCCCATCATCACCGCAATTGTGCGCGATGCCAGGCTTGTGAACGAATAAGCCGGTAAAAGGCGTATGAGAGGGCGCTGTTCACTTAAGCGGAAAATCCGAGTGTAGGATGGGCAAAGCGTAGCGTGCCCATCGGGGCCTCGAAAGATGGGCACGTCGCATCGCTCCTTTGCCCATCCTACAAACTTCACTTAGTGCCATTCAGCTGTCACCGCCGCGCACCAGACGAACGGCTTTCGGCTTTGCCCGTTCGCCGTAAGTAAAAGCGCCGGTTTCAAAATCGACATGCCACGAATAATGCGTATGGAAATGGGCGGGCGACGAGGACCAGACATCCGAAGAGGCAGTGTTGGGAAAAACCGCCAGATTGATCGCGGGGCCGACGCATTGCAGTTCGACCAGCGTACCCAGCTCGCGGATATTCGGCAGGCGCCAGTCCGTGTGGCCGGCGAAACCGCCTTCACTGTTGAACGTCGATACATAAGCCAGCGCCTCGGCCCAGGTCAACTCCAGGATCTCACCCTCGTCACAGGCTTCGCCCGCGACACCTTCCAGGCAGGCGCGCCACATCAAGCCTGTCTCCCTGTCGACGATCGAGCCATCGTCCTTTTGCTGGTAGCGCGAGGACGGCGCCGTCGCCGCGATATGTTCGGTTTTGCAATGCTGACCGGTCTGCGCCTGGGAGACCGACGCCAGCAACACCAACAGCAATCCCGTTTTTTGCACCATGTCGATAATTCTACAGTCGATCATTCCGCACCCGAACCCCAGTCGATTTTATCGGGGCCGGTATTCCAGTCCCTGACCAATCTCACATGACGGCCGTTATTGCGCGGCATCGGCGCGGAATAGCCAAATTGAAAATTGATCGCCCAGGCCCTTTCCTCCAATTTCGCATCGGCTGAATGGCTCCAGTAAAACCCGCCTTTGGCATTGGGGAAATAGGCAGCATCAACAGCCGGGGAACTGCGCCCGAAGTTCACCAGGGTGGCCAGCTCCGTCAGGGTCGGCACGCGCCAGTCATTGAAGCCGCACAGGCCCTGCCGGTTGATGCGGCTGACGAATTCCTCGATGTTGCAATAGGTGGTGGGCTGGCCTTCGACGTATCCCGTACATTGAGCGTAGCGGCTGTTCCAGTCGCCGATGGCACCGCCATTGACACCTCTCTTTGGGTTATACCAGGTGTACACGTCGTCTGCATCGTGCAGTCCCCGGTTGCCGTAAACGCCGTCGCCCGGCTGCTTGATCTCCCAGCCCAGGCCCGTGATTTCATCCAGCACGCAGTGCCAGGTTTGCGCATCTGCAGACAGCACCTGGCCCTTCTCGCCGATCTTGCGAAAAATAAACCCCGCCGCGCCGTCGGCATCCCTGCCGTGTCTGCAGTCCTGCTGACTCAGGATGTCGGCCGCGACCGTCTCCCCCTCGGGCAGCAGCTCGCGGTTGACGCTTGCGCTGCAATCGTCGTTGACACCTCTAGGATAATCCGCTCCCCAGGTTATACCTGTGTCGTTGAGTCTGCTCTGTGGCGAAGAATGATCCCGGTCGGGTTTTGAGCATCCGCCCTGGCAGGCAATCGCAAACGCCAGAGTGATGATTTGTACGAATTTATTTTTGAACACTTTATTCTTGAGCACCTTGCCGATTTCAAACTGGCCGGAGATACCATCTGTCCCCTCTCCCGGGACACGGGCTGGGCGCCTCCTTAAATACATCCCTGTACGCTCGTAATCGGCATCCCTGCCTCATACGGTCCCGGGAGAGGGGTATCCTTCCCTTCCACCTTATTAGTAAGTCGTCATACCGGCGCAGGCCGGTATCCAGTTCGAGGGCACCTGGATTCCGGCCTGCGCCGAAATGACGCATCTTCTGGAGATGCCCTCAGGTCAAAACCCCCGGAATCACTTCGCTCGCATAACCCTGATATGCCGGATGCTGATCGGCCTGCAGGGCTACCGCCGCGGTGTGTATTTGATGCAAGGGGGTGTAAGAGGCACTCCCGGCATTCGACACGCCGCGCTGGATCACTCCGCCGCCGCCGGCCATGATCAGCGGAACGTCGTTGCTGCCGTGCGCGTCGCCGTTGCCCATGTCGGTGACCTCGCAGACGATAGTGCTGTCGAGCAATCCCCGGTCTCTCAACCGGCCGATCAGGTAAGCCGACAGCCCGCTCAGATGTGCCCGCGTCTCCCGGTAGAAGGGGTAGGTCGGATCGCCGCCGTTGCCCCCGTGTATCGACGAATGATAAGTGTCCTTGAAATTCAAATAGGGCATGGAAAACTCGGCGCCGTCGTTGCCCAGTCCCAGGGAACAGGAGGCGGTCAGATTGCACTGCAAGGCCAGCGCAATAATATCCGCCTGCAGTTCCGCCTGTTGTTGAAAAGTGGAAAATTCAATCGGGAACTGGGCGGGGGCGGAGGCGGCGTCGCAAGACAGCCCGCCACCGGCCATATCCTGCAGGCGCTGCTGGGTTTCTTCGATGGCCGTCAAATGCGAATCCAGACGCTGCTGTTCGTATGTGCCCAGTTTTGTTTTCAGGGCATTCACCGCCTCCAGATGCGCGTCCACCGCGTTCAGTTTGGGGTCGGCGCCGCCGCCGGGTTGCAGGTTGCCAAACAGCCGGTTGAATGCATTGAACGGGTTGTCTTCAAACGGCACTTCCGAGCCATTGTCTTTGGTCAAGGTGCCGTTGCCGTTGCTGTGTACACCCAGGTTGACGTAGGTGAAAGGTAGGTTCCCGCCGAGGATTCTGCCCATGTTGACGTCAAAGCTGTCGCCGCCCCAACTGTTGTTGATGATGGTCGGCATCACGCCGTGCCCGCCGCGATGATGGTTCATGCTCCTCAGAAAGTTGCACTCACTGGCGACGGAACTGTAGGGCTGGGACATCTCCCCGAAACTGGTCAGATCGCTGTTCGGAAACCAGTACTCGGGTAAGGCGCCGTCGGGCACGTAAATGACAACCGACTTGTTGGGGCCGGTCTGCGCCTCGGCCCAGCGGGAGACCATCATGCCAGTTACCAGCGGCGAGGCCCGCATCAGCCCCTTGGTAATACCTGCGGCGGCGAAGACTTTCAGTAAATCCCTGCGCCTTTTATCGAACACGTTTTTGTATCGCTTTGCCATGACCTGAACCTTTATTGTTTTACACACATAATCGAATCAAGTGCCGGGTTGAGCCGGGTGGCCGCGCCGGTGGGCGCGGCCACGTCGTGCATCAACGCGGCCACTCTTTGCGGTAACGCACCGCTTCCAGTGTGCTCATGTTCTCAAGCATTGTCCGGGGACTTTGCTGCACGAGGGTATCGGTCATATCCAGAATGGTGCAGGTGTAACCGTCCTCCTCGACCGGATCGAGTTCCCGTCCCTGCGGATTGGTCTTGTCGATACTGTCGTGCCCCACGCCGAGCATAAATCGGAACATGTTCTTCGATACGCAGGACTGCGCACTGGGCAGGGTTGCCAGTACCTGGCCCAGCCCCCGGGCCCCGTCGAAGGCGATCCACTCGCCCCGATTGCTTAAAACATCGGGCGCGTACAACTGTCCGCTGGCATCGATTGGGTTGCCGTTCAGATCGACGCTGCGCGGGTTACCGACCGAGTCGAAGTCCTCCATGCCGCCGCCGAGCGGGTTGATCCACTCCTGGTGGCAGTTCAGGCAGGGCGCTACGGACGTCAGGGCCTCGTATTTCATACGGTTGGTGGTCGCCGGGTCGCTGATAAGGTCCGACAATTCCTCCAGGCGCTCCGCGCGGCTTTCCGCGATGCCGGCGGGCGGATCGGGTTGATCCTGGCACAACATGCGGCGGCGCACCCGCACCGAACGCCGGATCGGCGAGGTTTCGACGCGCTCGGCCCAGCGCGCCATAAAGGCGCCGCTGGTGAGGATACCGCCGCGATCGCTGGTGTTGATCCGCTGGAACGAATCGCCCGAGACGCCGCCAATGCCATAGTGCTGCGCCAGCGGCCCGTTGACGAAGGTCCAGTTGGCGTCGTAGAGCGAGGCGAACGACTCGTTACCGTTCAACATGACCTCCGCGAACACTTCGCGAATTTCCTGCTCCATGTGCGGGGCCACGTTCTCGAAGGTGGGCCAGGCAGCCGCATCCTTCGGCGAATTTTCAAGATTGTCGGTATCCAGCCAACTGCCGACGAAGCTACCCATGGTTTCCCTGGCATCGGACATGTTCAACAGCCGCTGCGCTTCCTGCCTGATCTGGGCCGGATCGCGCAACTGGTCGTTGGCCGCCTTCTGCAGCGCGGTGTCGTCCGGCGTGGAACCGGTGAACGAATAACTCAACCAGGTGGCCATTTCATACGAGGTCAACTCGTAGGAATCGGGATCGATTTCGCTGTTGGCCGGATTCGACTCGCCCAACTCGTGGCGGTACAGGAACTGTGGCGAGGACAACATCGCCGTCAACGCCAGTTGGATACCCGAGTGCACGTCGCCGTCGGTGAAGCTGCCGTTGGCCAGTTCTGTGTAGGTCGTCACTTCCTGGCTATCCAGCGGACGGCGGAACACTTTCGGCGCAAACTCGCCGATGAACTGGTCGACGCAGCTCTGGTTGAACGAGTCACAGCTTAGCGCGGGCGAGAAATCGCGGCTCGCCGACCATGCAGCAATTTCCTCGGCCACCGTCAGGTAGCGGTCATAGGTACCGGTTACGACCGACGAATGGGCATTGTTGATGAAGTAGCCGACCCGGCTGTCTTCGGCCAGCCCGTCGGAGGCTGCGAAATCGACCCCCAGCAGGTCCTCAACCGTTTTCTGGTATTCGGACCGCGTCAGAATCTTCAACTGGCGGGCGCCGTAGCGGACGATACTGCAATTGGGCGGCACCTGATCTTCCCAGAAAGTGTCGGCGATATAATTGCCGACCTTCTCCGCACAGTCTGCGCCGCAGAGGGACGGTTGGCCCTGAGGCATCGAGTCCTCGATAAACCCGATCATGAAGTCCAGGTCCTGAGGCTCGTTCAGCGGTATGCCCACCGAACCGCCGTCGGCCGCGAAACCGTGGCAGTCCGCGCAGACAGCGCTATAGATCTCGCCACCAGTCATATTCCCTGTGTCGATGGGGCCGCCGCTACTGGAAGAGCTGGAGCTGCTGGACGACGAGCTCGAACTGCTGCTCGATGAGCTGCCCGGGCCGCTGCAGTCCGGTACGACGAAGCTGCCGTCGTGGTCGCCCTGGAAACCGAACGACGTACTGCCGCCGGGCGAGAGGTTGCCGTTCCAGCCGACGTCGCCGGCCGTGACCGTGTTGCCCGAGACGCTCAAATTCACATTCCAGCTGCCGGTGACTTGCGGTGGTTCACTGAACTGAAGCGCAATCTCCCAGCTGCTCACCGCGATGTTGCCGCCGTTGGTCACGGTGACATCCAATTGGTATCCGTTGTTCCAGACATTCTGGCCGGTGATCGAACAGCTTACGCCACCGCCACCGCTGCTGCCGCTGGACGAATTGCTGGAACTCGAGCTGCTTGAACTCGAAGTGCTGCTTGATGAGGAACTGCTGCTCGACGAGGAACTGCTCGACGACGAGCTGGAGCTGCTGGAATTATTGCCCCCCTCCGCAACTATCTGGTGCAGCGTGCCCCCGATAATATCCACCAGGTAAACTTCGCCGCTGTTGGACTGGCCGAACGAGGCGATGCCCATATTCGTATCCGCCAGTTGGTACATGGCATCGGTGTAGGCCCAAACCCTGCCGCTCTGGTAATCGCCGAAGACATAGGCGCCGTCCATGCCGGCGATTTGCGACCCGCGGTAGACGTAACCGCCGGTGATCGACTGCCCCTGGCCGTGATCGTATTCGAACAGGGGATCGTCGTAGGGGCCGCTGCCGTTGCAGCTGTTGGAAGTGGCGTGGAAGCCCTCCCGGCAGCGCCAGCCGTAGTTGCCGCCGTTTTCAATAATATTGACTTCCTCGTACAGCGCCTGGCCGACGTCGGCCAGCCACAAGTCGCCGGTGAGCTTGTCGAAACTCCAGCGCCAGGGGTTTCTCAGGCCATAGGCGTAGATCTCCGGCAGGCCGCCGCCGCCCGCGAAAGGGTTGTCCGGGGGAATGCTGTACGGCGAACCGCTGTCGACGTCGATCCTGAGCATGGAGCCGTGCCAGGTGCTGGTATCCTGGCCGTTGGCCTCGGGGTCGTTGGCCGAACCGCCGTCGCCGAAGCCGATATACAGGTAACCGTCGGCCCCGAACGCGATATTGCCGCCGTTGTGGTTGGCGAAGGGCTGCTGCAGGGTGAGGATGTCCTGGCGCGAACTGGCGTTCAGGCTAGCTCCGCCCGGGTTCTCCGTATATCGCGCGATCACCGACATCATCTGGCCCGAGCCCGGCACGGTAAACGACAGGTACACCACGCCGTTGGACTGATAATCGGGATGGAAGGCCACCCCCAGCAAGCCGCCCTCGCTCGCGGTATCGACCACCCCGGACAGGTCCAGGTAGGTGTTCTTGGTGGAAGTGGAGTTATCGGTGGCGTCAATCCAGTAGAGCACGCCGGTTTTCTCCAGCACGTACCAGCGCGAATCGTCGCCCGGCGCCTGCATCAAGCCGAGCGGCTGACTGAAGGTCAGGTTGGGGAATACCCGTTCGATTTCCACCACCGGAGGCGGGCCACTGGGACCGCCGCTGGTCGAGGAGCTGGAACTGCTCGATGAGGCGCTGCTGCTTGATGAAGAGCTGCTGCTGGAAGAGCTGGAACTCGACGACGAACTCGAACTGGAGCTTGAACTGCTGCCGGTGCCCCCGCCATCACAAACCGAACCGGTCACAGTCGGCGTCGCAGCGCTGGACGAGCCATTGTCCACCTGCAGTCCGAACTCGGCAGACTGCCCCGGCTGGATGCTGCCGTTCCACGACAAGTTGCTTGCGGTGTATGGGTTACTGCCCGATACGTTGGCGTTCCAGCTGCTGGTCACGACGGTACCGTCACCGTATTCCCAGTTGACCTCCCAGCCGTCGATGGCACTGGAGCCGTCATTGGTGATGCGGATACCGGCCTGCGCGCCCGAGCCCCAATCGTTGACCACGATGTACTCGCAGGTCGCTGCAGTCGCTGCCTGCATCGAGCCCCAGACGCACAAGAACAGAAATAATGATGAGATTTTCAAGGCGGGGTTTTTCATTATTGTTTCCTGCACCATCAAGATGTAAATGGATGCCACCATCTCCCGGTGGCCCTGCTTGGGAATTCCCGGAGATTTGACACTTTGGTGTAGAGACGGTCGGACGGATACCGACAGCTTCGCTCTACCAGCATGGGGTGCGGAAAATAACTGTGGGGTGTTGGCTGCTTATGAAACAGCTCTATACCCTCATTTTTTTGTTTTATCGCGTTTATTTTTATTCTCAGCTCATGCCCGGGCGCCGCTTCTGGATATTGAAACTCAACGCTGTGCCCAACGAGCCGGGTTGCGGAACAATGTAATCGGTTTCATTTTGATCTACAAGCACCAAAATGGAACTTGGCGCCGTTTCCTTCTTTGTCACCACGAACCGGAAAACCCATGAAAATCAATCAGGTAGGCGGGAATGGAAACAGCCGGGCAAAATCTCGAGTTGAAATAGGCGTCAGCGGGCGAACCGAGTGCTGTACTGTCGTGCACCTTTAGACCGCATGACGGAGTGGCTGATAACGAGAGACGACCCGCTCAGAGGATTCCCAATCGGTCGATGGTTTCCCGGACATCGTCCTCCGTTGTCAGCGGATTGATGATGCAGAGACGAAGCACGGTGCGGCCCTTGAGTGAGGTGGAGGACACGCAGGCAAAACCCGAATCCGCCAGCTCCTGGGCGCGCCGCTTGTGGTCCTCCCCGGACTGCCCCTTCAATGCAAAACAGACAACGCCGATTTGCGCCGGGGTTACCACTTCCCACTTGTCCGGTTGCTGTCGCAGGTAGCGCTCGGCGTACTCGGCCAGGCTAATGCCGGTTTGAATCGCCTCGCGAAACCGGCCTACGCCATAAGTGCGCAAACTCATCCAGAGCTTCAGTGCGCGCGAGCGCCGGGTTAATTCGAGGCCCCGATTGCGGAAGTCCACTTCGCCCGCGCCCGCTTCCACATCTTTCAGGTACTCGGGGTTCATGTTGAAGCACTGCTCAAGAGCCCCCTTGCGGATTAACAGGCAGCCCGCGTCATAGGGTTGGAACAGCCATTTGTGCGGGTCCAGTACCAGCGAATCGGCGCGCTCCATGCCGTGCAGGTAGACGCGCCCCTGCGCTGTGAGCGCCGCCGGGGCGCCGTAGGCGCCGTCGATGTGGAACCACAGATTTTCCCGGGCACAGATATCCGCCAGTTCCGGCAGCGGATCGACGGTACCCGCATTGGTGGTTCCCGCGGTTCCGATCACCATAAACGGCCTGTTGCCCGCCTGTCTGTCTTCGGCAATGGCAGCGAGCAATGACTCGACGGGCAGCCTGAGGTGCTTGTCACTTTCCAGGATACGAATATGCTCTGGCGGGAAACCCAGTTCCTTAAGCGCCCGCGGCAGGGACGAATGGGTCTGGTCGCTCAGGTACACGACACCCGTGCCGACGGTGGCTCGCGCCGCGGCAAAGGCGGTGAGGCTGGCCATGGAACCACCGCTGACCAGAACGCCCTCGGTGCCTTCGGGAAGCCCCATCAGCTGGCGCAGCCAGTCGATCACCACCAGCTCAACGGTGGCGGGACCGGAGCCCCCCGCCCAGGAGGCCGCTATGGTATTGAACCCCGTACCCAGCCATTCTCCGAGTACCGCGGCAAATGAGCTGGGGCCGGGTACCCGGGCAAAGTAGCGGGGGTGGTCACCCCGCTGTTGATGGGGAAGCGCCACCTCGGCCAGCAGGGCGAGAGATTCCTCTGCATTTAACGGCTGTTCGGGCAGCGGGCCGCCCAGGGCCTGCCGGAGCTGGTCGGCCTGGCCGGTCAAGATCGCGGGTTCCCGGGTCCTGCACGCCAGCCGATCGACCACCATATCCACCACCCGGTAACCCAGGCGGCGCATCTCTTCGGTTTCCAACCCCAGGGTGTCAGGGGGGTAGCCGGACTCGTTTTCGCTCAGCTTGTCGGTCGCCATCGACTTCCCCCTCACGGCTCGCTAAATATCGAACTCGATGCCCTGGGCCAAGGGCAGTTCTGTTGAATAGTTCACCGTGGAAGTGGCGCGACGCATGTAGCCCTTCCAGGCATCGGAGCCGGACTCGCGGCCGCCGCCGGTCTCTTTTTCACCACCGAAGGCGCCACCTATTTCCGCGCCGCTGGTGCCGATATTGACGTTGGCAATGCCGCAGTCGCTGCCGGCGGCGGAGAGAAAGGTTTCCGCTTCCCGAACGTCATTGGTGAAAATGGCAGAGGACAGCCCCTGGGGAACATCGTTCTGCAGGCGTATCGCCTCCTGCAGGTCGGTGTAGGGATAGACGTAGAGAATCGGCGCAAATGTTTCATGCTGGACCGTTTGCCCGGATTCCGGCATTTCGACAATCGCGGGCTGGACGTAATAGGCCTCGGGGTATTCGTCGGACAGAACCCGCTCTCCCCCGGTGACCTTGCCGTTCGCCACTCCCTGCAGAGCAGTCTGCATATTGTCGTAAGCGGTCCGGTCGATCAGCGGTCCTACCAATGTACCGGCATCCAGCGGATTGCCGATCTCAACACTTTGATAGGCCTTTTTCAGGGCCGGGACCAGCTCTTCGTAGATGGATTTGTGCACCAGCAGGCGGCGCGTAGTGGTGCAGCGCTGCCCCGCGGTGCCCACGGCGCCGAACAGGATCGCACGCACGGCCATATCCAGGTCGGCGGAGGGGCAGACGATAATGGCATTGTTACCGCCAAGTTCCAGAATGGAGCGGCCAAAGCGCTCGGCCACCACCGGGCCCACCTTCCGGCCCATGGCCGTACTGCCGGTGGCACTGATCACCGGTACCCGCTTGTCCGCGGTCAATTGGGCGCCGATGTCGGCCTCGCCGATCAGCAACTGGGACAAGCCGTCCGGTACACCGCCCACTTCCCGGGCGGCATCCTCAAAGAGTTTCTGGCAGGCAACCGCGGTGATGGGCGTTTTCTCTGAGGGCTTCCAAATGACACTGTTGCCGCAGACCACCGCCAGGGCGGCATTCCAGCTCCAGACTGCGACGGGGAAGTTGAACGCCGAGATAATACCCACGGGACCAATGGGGTGCCAGGTTTCACTCATGCGATGACCCGGGCGTTCAGAGGCGATGGTCAACCCGTGAAGCTGGCGGGACAGGCCCACAGCGAGGTCGCAGATATCGATCATCTCCTGCACTTCGCCGAGGCCTTCCTGGTAGATCTTGCCGCACTCGAGGGTGACCAGTGCGCCCAAGGCCTCTTTGTGCTCCCTGAGCTTGTTGCCCAGCACGCGAATCAGCTCACCGCGTTTGGGGGCCGGTACCAGCTTCCACTGCTGGAACGCTTCTTGGGATTTTGCAATGATGGCATCCGCCTGGACAGCGCTATGGGCTGTTACACGGCCGATTTCCCCACCGTCGATTGGGCTGGTCACACTGAGGTCACCCTGGTTCAGTGCGCTGGTGTCCAATCCGAGATTGTCTAGAACGTCTGTCAGTTTCACTTTGTTAGTGCCCCCTGAACGGCTTCTGAAAATTCACTCCACCCCCACCTTAAAACTTTCCCAATGGGACTGCCATGGAGCAGCCGTAGTGGAGCACAGGTGCGTCGGAACTGTAAAACAACTATTGCTCACAACTATATGACTAAATTTGGCGAAGACTGACTACCGGGACAGAAGGGAAGACGCTCCTCCTCTCCCGCTATCCATGAGCTTTGGTTACAAGCATGTACCAAATACACGTTACCTCAGGGCGAGTTCACGGTGTAATACTCGCCAGAAATACCACTTTCATCAGCTTCCCAAGGGTGGCGAATAACCCCTGAGTAATAATTAAGGAGTTAGATGTGAATAACCCCACTTTATTAAACAGCCTATGGCGCAGTACCGCCGGCGAGGTCCTCGAGAATACCGCCCTGAATGAAGACCAGGTTGTGGATGTGGTAGTCATCGGGGGCGGCTTCACAGGGGTAACCGCGGCTCTGGAGCTGGCGGAAAGGGGTTCCAGCGTAACCCTGCTGGAAGCCGATGATATTGGTTATGGCGGTTCAGGCAGAAACGTGGGACTGGTCAACGCCGGGCTGTGGATGGAGCCGGAAAAAATAGAAAAAATACTGGGTAAAGCGGCGGGAAAGAAAATCAACACCATGCTGGCGGCAGGGCCGGAGCAGGTATTCTCGAATATCGCCCGCTTCGGGATCGATTGCGAGCTCACCCGAACGGGCACCCTGCACTGCGCCCATTCGACCAGGGGTTTAGCCAATTTAAAGGACCGCTTAAGACAATACCGTGCGAGGGGGTTGAAGGCTGAACTATTGAGCCGGCAAGAGACGGCGGCCAAAACGGGCACCTCCATCTATCGAGGTGCAATCTGGCACCACGATGTGGGAACCATCCAGCCCCTCGCTTATGTTCGCGGCCTGACCCGTGCTGCGGTTTCCGCCGGCGCCTCTGTTTACCAAAACAGTCCCGTCGTATCGATAGAGAGAAAAGGAAGCCGCTGGCGGGTCCGCACTCCAACGAATACCGTGGAGGCCAATGGAATTCTTTTGGCCACCAATGCCTATCATCGGGACTTATTGGTCGGCAACGCCACACCTCAATATACTCCCTTGTACTTTTTCCAGGCTGCGACGCAACCGCTGTCGGCAGAGGCACTGGAGCGCATTCTGCCCGAGCGCCAGGGGTGCTGGAATACCGCGACGATTATGACATCACTCAGGCGCGACGAGGCGGGGAGATTGATTATCGGCGCGGTGGGCAATATCGAAGGCGCCACCAGGGACATCCACTACCGGTGGGCCAAACACAGATTGCGCAAGATGTTTCCCTACCTGGAAGCCGTCGAGTTCGATCACGCCTGGCACGGACGCATCGCCTTTTCGGTGGACCATTTGCCCCATATGGTCAAATTTGGCCCCAACGCATTGAGTATTTTCGGCTATAGCGGACGAGGTATCGGGCCGGGAAGTGTGTTTGGCAAAACGGCTGCCGAGTATTTGCTGGGTGGCAATGAAGAAGTGTTGCCCATCGAGCCCTCGACCGTGTATCGCGAAAGCTTTACCACAGCGAAGAGCCGCTATTATGAGCTTGGCGCCACCGTCATGCATGGATTGACGCAGCTGATATAAACAGCGCAATCAGCCACAAAAAAGTAAACAGACAAATATTCTGCACATTTCCACATTCACCAACTTTACCTCTCCCCGCCAGGATGAATGCAGCGTTTTTATCCACAAAACCCGCCGCACTGCAACATATATGACCTCAGATCACAAACATATACCTTTTTTATGATAACTCTGGACGAGTATTCAAGGTATAACTGAATTTAGCAAATAAAGTGTCATTTTGACCTGTGCTGACAGATGTATCTGCAGCCGTGATACCGACATAAAAAATATAATTCGGAGGTTAGTAAATAATGATAACGCTCAATGCAGGTAGGAGCGCTGAAGCCATCCACACCTCTCATGGTGATAGATCTGTCGACAAGTCAGAAAAAGCAGGATGGTCTTCTCGAACAGCATTTATCTTCGCATCGATAGGCTTCGCAGTCGGCCTCGGTAATATCTGGCGTTTTCCCTATATGGTGGGTGAAAACGGCGGTTCAGCATTTGTGCTGGTGTATCTCCTGTGCGTGTTCATTATCGGGATGCCGATACTGATAGCCGAACTGACTATTGGGCGGATTGGCAGGGGCTCCTGTACGGGTGCCATGCTCCAAACCGCACTACAGGAGAACAGGTCCCCGCGCTGGAAAGGCGTAGGCTACATCAACATGCTGGCCGCCTTCCTGGTAACCCTGATCTACAGCGGCATAGTCGGCTGGGTGCTCTACTATCTCTACAAATCAGTCTCCGTAGGATTTGGCTCCTTTGATGCGGCCATGTCATCTGCGACATACCAGGCGATGCTGCAGGACAATGCGGTCATGATTTTCTGGTGCTGGGCCGGCCTGGCAATTACAGCGGGTATCGCCTTTCTCGGCCTGAAAGCCGGGGTTGAGCGCGCAGTATCTGTAATGATCCCGCTGCTTATAGTCGTAATGGTGCTACTGGCCGGTTACGGAATGCTTTCCGAAGGCTTTGCGCCTGCTGTCAGCTACCTGTTCGAACCGGATTTCA
This sequence comes from Microbulbifer sp. TB1203, assembly GCF_030997045.1. Classification (NCBI taxonomy): domain Bacteria; kingdom Pseudomonadati; phylum Pseudomonadota; class Gammaproteobacteria; order Cellvibrionales; family Microbulbiferaceae; genus Microbulbifer; species Microbulbifer sp. TB1203. Next base: position 2,705,141 of record NZ_CP116899.1, read on the forward strand.
GCAAAATAAATGGATCGGTCTTTCTGGCCGCCATCGGCCAGGCCTTTTTCTCCATCGGCGTCGGTCTCGCGGCAATGATGACCTATGGCAGTTACCTGCCCAAGAGCTTTAATATTCCCGCAGGCGCGGGGATTATCATTGCTGCAGACACAATTATCGCTCTCCTGGCGGGAGTGGTTATTTTCCCACTGGTATTTACCTTCGGCCTGAACCCCGCCAGTGGTCCCGGGTTGATTTTTGAAACCCTTCCCGTTGCCTTCTCGCAAATGCCAATCGGGCGCCTATTCAGCATTCTGTTCTTCTTCTCACTGTCGTGCGCGGCCATTACCACAATGATCGGCTTTGTGGAATCGCTTATTTCTTTCCTGATGGATGAGAGGAATATTTCCCGTCGCCGGGCAGCGATCATTGTTTTTTCCGCAATAGCCCTGCTAAGCATGCTGTCTATTTTTTCATACAATATTTTCTCTCACTTCAAGGTTTTCGGACGGGATTTCAATGCCATTATCGACACGCTTGTCAATAACATTTTACTGCCACTTGGCGGCCTTTTAATTGTAGTCTTTTCAGCCTGGTTCATATCGCGCCGGACCTTGCTGGATCAAATCAAGCTTGGACCCGTTGGTTTTCGGTTGTGGCTTTTTGCGGCGCGCTTTGTAGCACCGATAGCAATAATTATGATCGCCGCCTTCAGTTTAACTGAGTAATCCGTATGACGAATGACCAATCTTTCAAAAATATAACAACAATAAATATTGCGATGATTCCCAAAAAAACCAAAGGTATAGAAAAGGAGGATTGTTCAGCAAAATAATAACAACAAGACCAATAGGCACCCGAACCGCGCGACAGCTCAACGATTGCAGGCTTCGATATTACGGAATTATAGGTTTCTTTGAATCCCGAGGGAGAAATCAAAAAGCAAAGCCGCATCGCAACTCCGCTTGAAACTGAGAGCGCACTCACAAGCATACGATCACGCATATTATCTGGAGAGCAACGTAATGAAATATGTAAAATTTCCGATGTTATTGACCTCCGTGCCCATCTGGGCATTTGCTGCGGCCTACACCAATGCGCAAACAACAGAGAACAACCTGACCGATAGCGGCCAGACCACCATCGAAGAAATCGCAGTGGTGGGAAGCCGCCGCGACGGCCGCTCCGTCCTCGACGCGCCCGTACCGGTGGACGTCATCGGTGACGCCGAGATGAAGTCCCAGGGCAGCAGCGATATGCTGGACGTGCTCACCAACGTGGTGCCGTCTTACAACGTCAGCCGCGAACCCATCAGCGACGCCGGCACCCTGGTGCGGCCGGCCAACCTGCGCGGTATGCCCGCTGACAACACCCTCGTGCTGGTGAACGGCAAGCGCCGCCACCGCGGGGCGGTGATCGGCGAATTCGTTGCCGGTGTCAACAAGGGCGCCCAGGGTGTGGATATCTCACCGCTGCCCGGCATCGCCATGAAACAGGTCGAAGTGCTGCGCGATGGCGCCGCCGCCCAGTACGGCTCGGACGCTATCGCCGGCGTACTCAACTTTGTGCTGGCAGACGACCCGGAAGCGCGACAGATTCAGGTTCGGAGCGGACAGTATTTCGAGGGCGATGGCGCAATCAACGAAATCTCCGGCCTGTTCGGCACCTTCCTGGGCCAAGACGGCTTCGCCACCCTCGCCTTTGAGATCAAGGACACCGAGGCCACCAGCCGCGGTATTCAGGACCCCGGCGCCCAGGCGTTGGTGGATGCGGGCAATACCAGTGTTCCCGATCCGGTGGTCATCTGGGGTACTCCGGAGATTACCGACGACTACAAGATCTTCGTCAACTCCGCCATGGAGGTCGGGAACAGCAGTGAGGTCTACGCCTTCGGAAACTTCGCCAGCCGCGATACCGACGGCAGCTTCTTCTACCGCCATCCCCACGGCAGGACCGGCGTTTTCAACGACGGCGACGGCAACCTGCTGGTGGCCGACCTGACTCCGGACGACGGCGAGAGTTGCCCGACTATTTCCCTGAGCGGCGTGGACAATGTGCTCAACGACCCGGTCTACCAGGACCAGGTGGCCAACAACGCGAACTGCTTTGCCTTCAACGAGATATTCCCCGGCGGGTTTACCCCACGTTTCGGCGGAACGGTGACAGACTCCAGTTTCGTGACCGGTATCAGAGGCGAATGGTCGAACGGCATGACCTATGACTTCAGCGCCTCCGCCGGCCGCAGCGAACTCGAGTACAACATCTACAACTCAATCAATGCGTCCTACGGCCCCAATAGCCCCACCACCTTCGACCTCGGCAGCCAGATCCAATTCGAGCGCATGGCCAACGCCGATTTCAGCTACCCGGTAGCTGTCAGCGGCCTGGCGTCGGACCTCAATGTGGCCTTTGGTCTCCAATACCACAAGGAGCAATTCGAAATCATCGCCGGCCAAACCGAGTCCTACGCCCCCGGCGGTTATGAGGACCAGGGTTTCTCCATCGGTTCCAATGGCTTTCAGGGTTTCTCCGAAGATGTCGCCGGCACCTTCAATCGCGACAGCTACGCCGGCTACTTGGATCTCGAAGCTGACATTACCGATAACTTCCTGCTGTCCGGCGCCATGCGCTTCGAAGAGTTCGACGATTTCGGCAGCACCTTTGATGGCAAGCTCGCCGCCCGCCTGGACCTGACCGACTGGATGAGCCTGCGCGGGGCGGTCAGCACCGGCTTCAAGGCGCCCACGGTCGGCCAGAGCAGTTTGCGCCGCGCTTCGACCAGCTTTGAAGACGGCCAACTCATCGAAGCACTGGTAGTACCCCCCACCAATGCGGTGGCGCAGTTCAAGGGCGGCGAGCAGCTGCAACCGGAGGAATCCACCAGCTTGACCATCGGCACGGTGATTTCCGCCGGCTTCATGGACCTCACCATCGACTACTTCAATATCAAGGTGGATGACCGCATCGCACTGACCGATGCCAGTATCACGGATGATGACCGCGCCGCATTGCTCGCCATGGGGAACGCCGAAGCCCAAACCATCAGTCAGATTCAGTTCTTTGTAAACGACTTCGATACCGAGACACAGGGCGTGGACATTGTCGCCTCGGCACCGTTTGAATCGAGCGCGGGCTTCACGGACTTCACCCTGGCTTACAACTGGACCGATACCAAGGTTGTCAACCGAGGCCAGACCGTCAGCGAGGCGCGCGCCGAGGAACTGGAAGACTTCCTGCCGGAGCATCGGGCCACGTTTACCATCAACCACAGTATCGGTATGTGGAATGCGATGGTGCGTACCAACTACTACGGTGAAACCACGGAGTTGTTGTTCAACGATTCGACGCTGCCCGTGAAGACCGGCTCCATTGTATTGGTGGACGCCGAGGTCAGCGCACAGCTCAACGATACCTTCCAGGTCGGTATCGGTGCCAAAAACCTGTTTGACACCTATCCCGACAAGCACGAGTACGGCGATCAGCCCGGCTTTCTCGGCGCCATCTACCCGCTGAATTCTCCCGCGGGCTTGAACGGCGGCTTCTACTACGTGCGCCTGGACGCGCAATTCTAACCAACCTCTGGGATTGACAGAGTGCCGGATGGCGCTCTGTCAATCCGCCCCAGCCCAAATCCGGACTTTCCACCGTAAAGCCCATTTGGCTGTAACACATCTGATACAAACACATATCCTTGTATGCGCAGCCCATAGTTACTAATAAGGCGAAAGGGAAGGATACTCCTCTCCCGGGACCGGATGAGGCAGGGATGCCGATTACGAGCGTACAGGGATGTATTTAAGGGGGGGCGCCCAGCCCGTGTCCCGGGAGAGGGGTATCCTTTCCCTCCAACCCGGTAGTATCGATCAGAAAAATTGCAGATACCTCAAGGGAATGAGGCCTAGTGAAAAAGAATTCCCCACTACGATCAATTAGTATTCTCTGGAGAAATATCGCAAGCTTTGACTTCCTTTTCCAACCAATCATAAATTCTACTCAGCGCTGTCAAATAGCCTGTGTCTCTAGACCAAACCAGATAATAGGCACCCTCACTTTCAACACAGGTTTTGAAGGGGCACACTAAAGTGCCATTTGCAAGATAATCCGACAACAGGATTTCCGGGATCAACGCCAGCCCCATGCCACATTGTGCGGCCTTAATAGCGATTTCGAACCGGTCGATCATCATGCCTGTCAAATAATCAAATCCCACATCCTGGGACCTGAGCCAGCGCTCCCATGCGTCCGGCCTGATAGTAAGGTGTATGAGGGGAACATCCAAAACAGTTTCCGGGTTTCCTAACGGGTGTTTTTTTAGAAACTCCGCCGAGCATACCGGTATCAATTTTTCCCTCATCAAAAACCTGGTTTCGGCATTATTCCAGCGATCGCTGCCAAAATGTATGGCAACGTCGATGTTTTCCTTATGGAAGTCAAAGGGCTCTGTGTAGGTAGTTAAATTAATCTTTATATCCGGGTTTTTCTCAAGAAATCCAGATAGCCTGGGTACCAGCCAGCTTCCTCCCAAGGAAGGCAAAATCGCCAAATTAAGTGTATTTCTTTCCGGACTGGCTCTTAGGTTTATGGATGCGTTAGCTATCAAGAGGAGCGCTTCCCGAATGGCTTTCGCATACCGCTCTCCCGCATCAGTAATGCGGACGGTTTTCCGGTCGCGGACAAATAATTCATGTTCCAATTGGGATTCAAGACATTTGATCTGTCTGCTTACGGCACTTTGACTCAAGCAGAGCTCTTCCGCGGCGGCAGAAAAACTGCCCCTCCTGGCGGCAGCCTCAAATATGCTGAGCATACTGAGAGAGGGCAGAAGTCGTTTGGGTGCAAGCATGTATGGGTCCCGCAGTGGCCTATCAGTAGATATGCGATTATTTATAATATAATCATTGTGCAACTGTTCATATTATAATCACATGAGATTAGATTAAGGAAAAGCAATCTCATCAAATGACCGATATTTATGATTGGTCACAACTTGCAAAAGTAGTGCATCCTTTTACTTTACGTCGTCAAATGATTGCAGTCGTGAACAATTTCACTGATTTATTCACACCGCCAGCTCCCATAAAGCCATCGGCTCTTAACCTTTGCGCTGGTTCGCTGCGCCATTCTCTGAGCCGGCTCACTCCGAGGGTATTGCAATGATCGAACTCGAAATCAACGCCGAAAACTACGACCTTACCGACGATCTGAAAAAACACATCGAAGAGAAGTTCGGTGGACTGGACGAGTATTTGAACACCCTCGAGCGAGCGCGTATTGCCGTGTCCTGGGAGGGGGGCGAGAACGAACAGAGCAGGGTCAGCACCCAGGTATGGGGCCCCGGACACCAGTTCGATGCGTCCGACATCGACTGGCAGGCAATAACGGCAATTGACAAGGCCCACCACAAACTGCTGAAGCAGATACGCCGCGAGCACAGCAGGGAAATCTCCGAACGCAATCGCCGGTAAGGCCGGTCGTCCCACTGGCATAGAAGTCAGCGAAGGCCAAAGCCTAAGGGATCACTTCAAGTGGAGCCCGCACAGGTAACATGGCTACTTTCTGCAACCTCACCACCTGTGAACAGAAAACAAAAAGGGCCGCCTGACGGCAGCCCTTTGCGAATATGGTGGGTCGTGCTGGACTCGAACCAGCGACCAATTGGTTAAAAGCCAACTGCTCTACCAACTGAGCTAACGACCCTTTGATCCCTCGACGTGAGGAGCTGCGTATCTTACGGATCTATTTCGAAAAAACAATACCTGGCGACAAAAAAATCTAAAGAATTTAATGGCTTAGACCCGAGCTGATGCTGCGGGCCAAGCCGGTATTTTTCAGCCGGCGTAGACCGTGGGGTCCGTCAGCCCCGCCTCCGCAAAACCGGCGGCGCGCAGGCGGCAGCTGTCGCAGCGGCCGCAGGCGGCGCCGTCTGCCCGCGCCTGGTAGCAGGACACCGTCAGACTGTAGTCCACGCCCAGTTCGGTACCCCGGCGCACGATATCCGCCTTGCTCATCTGCATCAGCGGCGCGCGTATGCGCAGCTTGTGGCCCTCAACACCGGCGCGGGTAGCCAGGTTGGCCATACGCTCGAAGGCCTCGATGTACTCCGGGCGGCAGTCCGGATAGCCGGAATAGTCCACCGCGTTGACCCCCACAAAGATATCCTGCGCCCCCAGCACTTCCGCCCACCCCAGGGCGATGGAAAGGAACACGGTGTTGCGCGCAGGCACATAGGTCACCGGAATGCCGCCGGTCTCCTCTTCCGGTACGTCGATGCTGTCGTCAGTCAGCGCCGAACCGCCAATGGAGCGCAGATCCAGCGCGACCACCTTGTGTTCGCGAGCCTCCAGATCGGCGGCGACCCGCTGGGCCGCCAGCAATTCGGCGCTGTGGCGCTGGCCGTAATCGAAACCCAGGGCATAGCATTCATAACCCTCGGCTTTGGCCATGGCCAGTATAGTGGCGGAGTCGAGGCCGCCGGACAGCAGGATTACGGCTTTTTTTGCGGTCATAACTTTCTCGCTGATCAATACTCGAGAAGCGGGCCTGCGGCCCGCAGGCCGAGCTGGAGCTCGGCGCTCCCAGGCTACACCCCCGGGATGTCTCCCCACAGCAGTTTGTGCAGCTGTAACTGCATCCGAACCGGCAGGCCGTCCTCCAGAATCCACTCCGCCAGCTGCCGCGGCTGCAGCTGTTCATAGCTGGGGGAGAAAAGCACCTCTCCGACCCGCTCGGGCAGGCGATACTGATCCAGGGTGAACTTGGCCCAGTCGTAGTCGGCGCGGTCGCAGATCACAAACTTGATCTGGTCGCGGCCGGTCAGCACGGCGAGATTCTCCACGCGGTTGCGGTGCTGTTCGCCGGAAGCCGGGGTCTTCAAATCCACCACCCGCGAGACCCGCGAATCCACCTGCTCCACCGGCATGGCACCACTGGTCTCCAGGGAAACCTCGTAGCCGGCATCGCACAGGGCTTTCAGCAGGGGCAGGCAATTGGGCTGGGCCAGCGGCTCGCCGCCGGTCACGCACACATGGCGCGCCGGGTGGCTCTCTACCCTTTGCAATATTTCCGCCAGGGTCATCCGCTCGCCGCCGTAGAAGGCGTATTCCGAATCGCAGTAACTGCAGCGCAACGGACAACCGGTCAGGCGGACGAATACTGTGGGCAGGCCGGACTCCCGAGCCTCTCCCTGCAGGGAGTAGAAGATCTCGCTGATACGCAGTGACTCCGTGCGCTCTGATTCCGCACGAGAGCACAATGACTCCGCGCGAAAGCGCAATGACTCATTGTCCAGATCGGTCATATTCACCCAGCCATAAACAACAAAGCCCGGGCGACGAATGCCGTCCGGGCGCGGGATCATAGTTTTTTTCTGGCCAAAAAACCAGCGGCGACAGGGTTGGGGTAACTACCACACTGATCGCGGCCAGCGGCCGCTCCTACAGGGAGCGGGGCCTACCGGGGCCCCGAGTATCAGAAGTTCTCTTCCAGATACTTCTTGGCCAGACCGGCGGCGCGGGCATCGCTGCCTGCCACCTGCTGCAGCAGTTCCTTGGCGCGACTGTTATCGCCCAATTGGTGGTAGACAGTACCCAGTTTATAGCGCCCATCCCATACCTTGTTGGAGCTGGGATAGCTGTCCAGCAGGGCCACGAACCATTGGCGCGCCTCTTCCAGGTCTCCCTGGACCAGGGCGATTTCCCCCAGCCAGTAATTGGCATTGGGGGCGTAGCGCCCCTCGGGGTAATCCTGCAGCAGGCGCTTGAACTCCGTACGGGCGCCATCGTAGTTGCCATCGCGGGCCAGACCGAAGCTGGCCTGGTAGCGGTCGCGCTCATCCTCACTGGCTTCCGGCGCGGCGGTGGCCGTAGCCGCGGTTGCGTCACCGTTGCTATCTTCCGGTGCGTCGCTGCCCGCCTCCGGAGCCTTCTCTGAGGGCTCCGTTCCGGCCAGCCGCGCAATGCGCCGGTCCAGGTCCATGTAGTCATCGGTGCGCTGCTGGCGCAGACGCTTGACCTCGTGCCTCAGTTCCTCCACCGCGCCGCGGAGCTCCTGGACTTCCTGCTGCAGCACCTGCATCCGGTAGTAGGCGTCAGCTTGGGGATTCGTCTGCGCGCGCGGGCGCTGGGCAGAAACCGGCGCGGCGCGCGCTGTCTGGTCGTCCCGATAAACAGGCGCCGATCTCTGCGAACTGTCGCTGGACAGGTCGACGATCGGCGCCTGGGAGAATACGGGCGATGCCGCAGCCAGGGCGGCTGCGGCAATCGCGATACGTCTAATGGTAAAAGCCATTGGCATCCATTTGAACGATTAGTTGATCACAACGCGACGGTTCATCGCGCGGGAACTCTCGCTGGAACCGGTCTGCGCCGGACGCTCTTCACCGTAGCTGATCACTTCCAGGGTGGAGGGATCGACACCCTGCAGTACCAGGAAGTCGCGCACGGCGTTGGCGCGGCGCTCACCCAGAGCCAGGTTGTACTCACGAGTACCCAGTTCGTCGGCGTGACCTTCCAGGCGAACAGTGCTGCCGGTGTTGCCGCGCATACGGTCGGCGTGCTGAATCAGCAGCTCCCGGGTAGACGGCTTCAGCAGGGACTGGTCAAAGTCGAAGTAGACGACGTTGTCCAGGGGCACCGCAGTTTCAGTCGGAGTAGGTTCCTCCACCACCGGCGGCGGGGTCGTATCTACCACTTCTTCCCGGGTATCTTCAGTTTCGGTGCTGGTACAACCCGCCATTACCGCCAGAACGCAGGCCAGACCCAGGCCAGTTTTTACTGATTTCAACATAAGCAACTCCGCTTTTAGTGTTATCGAAAAATTCCGTAAGACTTTATATTGTCTGATTTCCACGCCTGCCAAAAGCGCCGCCGTTCAGTGGCGTTCAACAGGCACCCCTTACCAATCTAAAGAAAGTCAATCGAAGTAAGGCGACCACGCCGGTTCGCGAACATCTCCGCTCTGGGACGGGAGGCTGTACTTAACCCCGGCATCCAGCGACACCGCCGCCAGGATACCCTTGTCCCCCCGCTTTGTGGCGTACATCAGCATAGCGCCGTTGGGCGCGATGCTGGGGGATTCGTCCAGGCGCGTCTCGGTGAGAACACGCATTCTGCCGGTATTGATATCCATTGTCGCAATGGTGAATACACCTCTGTTGCGATGGACCATTACCAGCGTTTTCCCATCCGGAGATACCCGCGGCCTTGCGTTGTAGTCGCCGTCGAAGGTTAAGCGGTCTACTTGACCGGTGGCAAGAGTCAATTGGTAAATTTGTGGCTTACCTCCCCTATCCGAGGTGAAAACCAGGGATTTTCCATCCGGCATCCAGTTCGGCTCGGTGTCGATGGAGAAGTGTCGCGTCATGCGGGTGAACTTGCCGCTGTTCAAATCCAGCACATAGATCTCCGGATTGCCGTCCTTGGAGAGCACCATGGCCAGCTTGGTTCCATCCGGCGACCAGGTGGGCGAGCTGTTGAGGCCCTTGAAGTTGGTCAGCTGCTGACGGGCCCCGGTGCGCAGGTTCTCGCGGAAGATCGCCGGCCGGCCGGTCTCGAAGGACACATAGGCCACCTCCTGGCCGTCCGGCGACCACATGGGCGACATCACCGGGGCACTGAAGCGGCGGATCTCCCGGGTGCGGGCGCCGTCGATATCCGACTGCATCAGCGCGTAGCTGGGCTGGCCGCCGCGGGTGTCCTGTTGCACATAGACCATCTGTGTGGAGAAGGCGCCGCGGATGCCGGTGATCGCCTCGAAGATCTCGTCCGCCGCGCGGTGGGCGATATCCCGCAGTTGGCGACTGCCGCCGCTCACCTGCTTGGTGAACATCTTCTGCTGACCAAAGATATTCACCAGGTCGAAGGTCAGCAGGTAACCGGCCGCCTGGGGTTCTATGCGGCCGGCCACCACGTATTCGGTACCCAGAACCCGCCAGTCACGGAAGGACACCTCGTCCGCGGACTTGGGAAAGGACAGCATGTCCTCTTTCGGCACCGGCGCGAACAGGCCGCTGCGGCGCAGGTCCGCGGCGACGATGTCGGAGACATCCTCCGGCAGCACGCCGGTACCGGACCAACTGAACGGGGAAACGGCGATCGGCGTGGGGTCGTCGATACCGCTGGTGATATCCACCACCAACTGGGCACGGGCGCCCATGCTGAGCGATGCGGCGACCACGGCGACGAGAACCGGGAGTAGCGTAGCGAGTTTTTTAATCATTGGCGCAGATCTTCGACTCTAAAGTTCAACAGGGTTGTACGCACTTCGCGTTCGAAAAGCGCGGGCTCCACACGGGCCAGTTCGGCCACCTCGGGAAACACCTCCACCTTGCGGATGGCGGTGAGCACCGAGCGGTCCAGTGCCGCATTGCCGCTGCCTTCCACGATGTTGGCCGCCACCACGCGGCCGGTGGGCACAAAGTTTATTTGTACCACGGTGAGCATACCATTGCGCGCACTGGGCGGGCGGCTCCACACGGATTCGATGCGCGCCTGGATGGCCTGGGCCACGGACATGACCGCCTGGGTGTCCTCGGTGGCTTCCAGCAGCTCCTCCTCTTCCTCCAGCGCCTCGTCAAAGGCGCTCTGGCGTTCGCGCTCGAGTTGCTCCTTGCGCTCTTTCTCACGGCGGGCTTTTTCTTCCGCCTCCTTCTTCTTGCGCTCCTGCTCCGCTTTCTTCTTCTCCGCTTCTTTCTTCTTTCTTTCGGTTTCCGCGCGGCGCTTTTTCTCCGCTTCAGCCTGCCGCCGGCGCTCCAGTTCGCGCTGGCGGCGCTTCTGCTCCAGATCCACCTTGGGCGGTGTCTTCTTCTTGGTGACCTTGGGCTCGATGGTCACCAGCTTGGCCTGCACGAACTGGGGCATGGGCTTGCGTTCGGGCTTGCTGGTCGCCTCCCAACCATAGGTGACCACGGCGATCAGCGTCCCGTGCAACAGGAGGCTGATCACAATCGCCAGCGAATAGGAGCCTCGCATATCCCGGCTTACTCCTGCGGCGGCTCGGTGACCAGGCCGACACTGGGCGCACCAGCCTGCTGCAATTGGGTCATGGTGCCGACAATCAGGCCGTATTTGGCGTCGGTGTCGCCCCACACCAGCACCGGAGTCTTGGGCTTCTGGCGCAATACCTTGGCTACGGTATCGCGGATCTCCGCCAGCGGTTTGGCCTCTTTTTCATCTTTGCCCAGATTCAGGTAATAGGTGCCATCGGCGCGCACCGAGACGATCAAAGGCTCGTCGTCGGTGTCCTCGATCGGCGCCGACGGGGCGTCGGGCAGATCCACCTTGACCCCCTGCATCAGCAGCGGCGCGGTCACCATAAACACCACCAGCAGCACCAGCATTACGTCGATATAGGGAACGACGTTGATCTCGGAGACCAGTTTTTTCCTGGGTGCCTTGCGAGCAACACTCATAGATGCATCCCGTCTAGCTGGAGTGCACTTTGCGGTGCAGGATGGAGGAGAACTCCTCGGCGAAGGTCTCGTAACTGGACAGCAGCCACTCCGCTTTGGCGGCGTAGCGGTTGTAGGCCAGCACTGCGGGGATCGCCGCGAACAGGCCCATGGCGGTGGCCACCAGGGCCTCACTGATGCCGGGCGCCACCGTGGCGATAGTGGCCTGGTGCATGGTGGCCAGGCCCCGGAAAGAATTCATGATGCCCCATACGGTACCGAACAGGCCGATATAGGGGCTCACCGAGCCCACGCTGGCGAGGAACGGCAGATTCATCTCCAGGCGTTCCTGTTCCCGGGACATCGCCACGCGCATGGCCCGCTCGGAGCCTTCCATCACCGCCTCCGGGCTGCTGCGGCCCTGCTGGCGCAGGCGGGTGAACTCAGTAAAGCCGGCGCGGAAGATCGACTCCAGGCCGTGCATCCGCCCCTTCTCCGCGCGGGCGTTGCCCTCGCGGAACAGCTGGTTGAGGTCCGCTCCGGACCAGAAACGCCGCTCGAAGCCGGACAAGGCGCTCTTGGCGCGGGACAGGTAGAGACCGCGCTGCACGATCATGACCCAGGAGACCACCGAGGCCAGCAGCAATAGCAACATCACCAGCTGCACCAGCGGACTGGCGGTTAGTATCAGTCCCCACAGGGAAAGTTGTTCACCGGCGTTCATCTTTTAACTAGCTGCCTTTAATGCTGAATAAATGGTTTCGGGTAATGCGCAGGGTTTGCGGTTGTCATCGGCCACGCAGGCGACTTTGACCACACCGGCGCAAATAATTTCATTCCCGCGGTAAATTTCTTGCTCGAAGGTCACCGCGGCACGCCCCAGTTTGCCAATCGAGGCGGTGGCCCGCAACGCGTCGTCCAGCTGTGCTGAACGGCGGTACTGGATCTCCGCCGAGTGCACCACCAGCAACAGGCCCTGTTGCGGCATTGCGGGCTTATCATAGCCGAGCGAGCGCATGAATTCTGTGCGCGCGCGCTCCATATACTTCAAATAATTCACGTAGTAGACGATTCCACCCGCGTCTGTGTCTTCTATATAGACGCGGATGGGGATGCTGAATGGCTCTTTCACCCCTGCTCCCTAACTGTTCTGAAATCCCGATCGCGGCCATGGGCCGCTCCCGGCCGGACCGCTCCTACAGGGCATTTATCCTTGTGGGAGAGGCCGCTGGCCGCGATCGATCCGTCCGGCTACCCCGCCCTATCCGGCTTCGGCACGCCGAAATGCTCGTAGGCCAATGCGGTGACCACCCGCCCCCGCGGAGTACGGGTGATATAGCCCTGCTGGATCAGGAAGGGCTCCAGCACATCCTCGATGGTGTCCCGCTCCTCGCTGATCGCCGCCGCCAGGCTGTCCACTCCCACCGGGCCGCCGTCGAACTTCTCGATCATCGCCAGCAGCATGCGCCGGTCCAGGTGATCGAAGCCGCGCGCATCCACGTTGAGCATGTTCAACGCCAGGTCCGCGATCTCCACACCGACGCTGCCGTCACCTTTCACCTCCGCGTAGTCGCGCACCCGGCGGAGCAGACGGTTGGCAATCCGCGGCGTTCCGCGGGAGCGGCGCGCCACTTCCAGCGCCCCGCCCTCGTCCATCTCGACACCCATCAATCGAGCGGAGCGGCGCACGATGCTGGTGAGATCGTCCACGCTGTAGAACTCCAGTCGCTGCACAATGCCGAAGCGGTCGCGCAGTGGCGAGGTGAGCAAACCCGCGCGGGTGGTGGCCCCCACCAGGGTGAAAGGTGGCAGGTCCAGCTTGATCGAGCGCGCCGCCGGGCCCTCGCCGATCATGATGTCCAACTGGTAGTCCTCCATCGCCGGGTAGAGCACCTCCTCCACATGGGGGCTGAGGCGGTGGATCTCGTCGATAAACAGCACATCCCCCGGCTCCAGGTTGGTCATCAGCGCGGCCAGGTCGCCGGCTTTCTCCAGTACCGGGCCGGAGGTGGTCTTGATGGCCACGCCCATCTCCGCGGCGATGATGTTCGCCAGGGTGGTCTTGCCCAATCCCGGCGGACCGAATACCAGGGTGTGGTCCAGAGCCTCGCTGCGCAGTTTGGCGGCTTGGATAAAGATCTCCATCTGCTCGCGCACCACCGGCTGGCCCACGTAGTCGGCCAGGGATTTTGGGCGCACGGCGCGGTCGTGCTGGTCCTCTTGGCCAGTGGGGCCTATGGGTTCGGGGGCGATCAGGCGGTCGGCTTCGATCACAGGGGGCTCCCCGAACGCGGAATGCAGAACGAACGCGGAATGCAGAACGAATGCGGAATGCAGAACGAATGCGGAATGATGAATGCGGAATGCGGAATACGCGCCGGGCCGCAGTGCCGGGTTTGAGTGCTGTGCCCGCGATCACACATTGTTGCCGCCGTCGGTTTTGATCGCGGCCATGGGCCGCTCCTACAGGGATAATTCATTTCGCATTTCGCATTCATCATTTCGCATTCCGCATTCCTAAGCCGGCGCCATACTTTTGAGGGCCAGGCGGATCAGGGTGGCGCTGTCGGCGTCCGGCTGCTCCTTGCAGGCCCTGGCCACCATTTTTGTGGCCTCGGTGGGCTTGTACCCCAGTGCCGCCAGGGCGCTCTCCGCCTCGCCGGCACAATCGATTTTCGGCGTACTGGCGGCCATCAGCGGGATATCGTTGGCATCGCCGACCTGGGGCGCCAGCTTGTCGCGCAGTTCGATCACCAGCCGCTCCGCGGTTTTCCGGCCCACCCCTGGCACCTTGACCAGCGCGCCGATATTGTCCTCCGCCACGCAACGCGCCAGGGCGTTGCCGTCGAGGCCGGAGAGAATCGCCAGCGCCATCTTCGGGCCCACACCGTTGACCTTGATCAGGGTGCGGAACAGCTGGCGATCCCCTTCGCGGATAAAGCCGTACAGCTGCTGCGCGGTTTCCGATACCGCCAGGTGGGTGTGCAGCTGCACCGCCTGCCCCAGGGGCGGCAGTTCGAAAATCGTGGTCATGGGCGCGAGCACTTCGTAGCCCACTCCCTGCACGTCCACCAGCAACTGCGGCGGCTGCACTGCGGCGAGGGTGCCGCTCAGTCTTCCGATCATGGATTGTCACTTCCTTAAGAAATCGTCAGGCGGCCGCGGCGAAAGCGCCCGCGGGCCCCGCCGGCGGCCTGAACCAGGGTCTGCGTGGTGTGCATATGGCAGAGGGCCACCGCCAGGGCGTCGGCGGCATCCTCCTGCGGCGAGGCCGGCAACTGCAGCAAGGTCTTCACCATATGCTGTACCTGCAGCTTGTCCGCCGCGCCGCTGCCCACGATCGCCTGCTTCACCTTGCGCGCCTCGTACTCCGCCACCGGCAGGTCCGCGCAGGTGGCGGCCACGATCGCCGCGCCGCGGGCCTGGCCCAGTTTGAGGGCGGAGCCGGCGCTCTTGGACATAAACACGTTTTCGATGGCCATCTGCGTCGGCGCGTACTGCTGCACTATCTGGCTCACGGCGTCGAAGATCAGCTTGAGCCGCTCCGGCAGCGGGCCATCCGGCAGGCGGATCACGCCACTGGCCACGTAGCAACCGCGGCCGCGCTGGATGTCGATCAGGCCGTAGCCGGTTTTGCGCGAGCCGGGGTCTATGCCCAGAATTCGGGTCAAGCGGCTCTCCAGTTGGTATCTGTATGTTTATATAGTGGCGGGAGTTTCCCAAGGTGGGGGGAAAGCGTCAAGGGAGTCGGTGGTCGGTCAGGATTGGAGGGGCGAACCTTGTGTTCGCCCAAGCGGGCCTGCGGCCCGCAAGCCGAGCTGGAGCTCGGCGCGCCCAGGTTATCCCAACTCCTCCATCACCTCGGCAGGGATATCGGCATTGGTATAGACGTTCTGCACATCGTCCAGGTCTTCCAGCATGTCCACCAGGGCCATTACCTTCTCCGCACCGTCCTTGTCCATCGGCACGGTGGTGGAGGGAATCATGGCGATCTCGGCGTTGTCCGGCTTGAAACCCGCCTCTGTCAGCGCGTCCTTCACCGGCATATAGTCCTGGAATTCGGTGGTGACTTCGATGCTGCCGTCTTCGTTGGTCTCGATATCCTCGGCGCCGGCCTCCAGCGCAGCCTCCATCAGAGCGTCCTCATCGACGCCCGGCTCGTAGTACATCTGGCCCTTGCGCGAGAAAAGGTAGGCCACGGAGCCGTCGGTGCCCAGGTTGCCGCCGCGCTTGGAAAACGCGTGGCGCACTTCCGCCACTGTGCGGTTGCGATTGTCGGTCAGGCACTCCACCAGGACGGCGACGCCGCCGACACCGTAACCTTCGTAGGTCACCGCCTCGTAGTTGTCACCCTCGGCATTGCCGGCACCCCGGGCGATGGCCTTGTCGATGGTGTCGCGCTTCATATTGTTACTGAGCGCCTTGTCGATGGTGGCGCGCAGGGTGGGATTGTCTTCCGGGTTGCCGCCGGCCTTTGCGGCCACGGTCAGCTCGCGAATGATCTTGGTGAAAATCTTACCGCGCTTGGCGTCCTGGGCCGCTTTGCGGTGTTTGATGTTGGCCCATTTGCTGTGTCCCGCCATCTATCTCTCCGGTATTGCTCCGTTGTGGCTCAATGTATTTTTGTCGTCACCCCGGCGCCGGAATGACGACAGTGCAGTTAACCGACCTGCTCTTCCTTCGGGCGCAGGCGGATATTCAGCTCGCGCAGCTGCTTGGCTTCCACCGTGCCCGGGGCGTCGGTCATCACGTCGGCCGCGCTCTGGGTTTTGGGGAAGGCGATGACGTCGCGAATGGAGTCGCTTCCGGTCATCAGCATCACCAGTCGGTCGAGACCAAATGCCAGGCCGCCGTGGGGCGGTGCACCGTATTTGAGGGCGTCGAGCAGGAAACCGAACTTCTCACGCTGCTCCTTTTCGTCGATACCCAGGGTGCGGAACACCGCCTGCTGCATGGACTGGTCGTGGATACGGATGGAGCCGCCGCCCAGCTCGGTGCCGTTGAGCACCATGTCGTAAGCTCGGGACAGTGCGTCCAGCGGTGCCTTTTCCAGCTCCTCCGGGGTGCAGGAGGGCGCGGTGAAGGGATGGTGCAGGGAAGTGAGGCTGCCGCCGTCCTCTTCCTCGAACATGGGGAAGTCCACCACCCACAGGGGCGCCCACTCTCGGGTGTACAGGTCCAGGTCTTCACCCAGTTTGCAGCGCAGCGCGCCCAGGGCCTCGGAGACCACCTTGCGGCTGTCGGCGCCGAAGAAAATCAGGTCGCCGTTCTCCGCCTCGAGCCGCTCGAGGATCGCGGCACGCACACTCTCGGGCAGGAACTTGACGATGGGCGACTGCAGGCCGTTCTCCAGGTCCGACTTGTCGTTGACCTTGATATAAGCCAGGCCCTTGGCACCGTAGATGCCGACGAACTTGCCGTAGTCGTCGATCTGCTTGCGGGTGAGTTTGTCGTTGCCGCCGGGCACCTTCAGGGCGGCCACACGGCCCTTGGGATCGTTGGCCGGGCCGGAGAACACCTTGAACTCCACCTCGGTCATCAGGTCCTTGATCTCCACCAGTTCCAGCGGGATGCGCAGGTCCGGCTTGTCGGAGCCGTATTTGAGGATTGCCTCCCAGTGAGACATGCGCGGGAACTCGCCCAGGTCCACATCTTTCAATTCTTTGAACAGACTGCGGATCATGCCCTCGGTGATGGACATGATTTCGCCCTCGCCGAGGAAGGCGGTCTCGATATCGATCTGGGTGAATTCCGGCTGGCGGTCCGCGCGCAGGTCCTCGTCGCGGAAGCACTTGGCGATCTGGTAGTAGCGGTCGAATCCGGACACCATCAACAGCTGCTTGAACAGCTGCGGCGACTGCGGCAGGGCGAAGAACTTGCCCTCGTGGGTGCGGCTGGGCACCAGGTAGTCCCGCGCGCCCTCGGGGGTGGCGCGGGTCAGGATCGGGGTTTCGATATCCAGGAAACCCTCGCCGTCCAGGTAGTTGCGCACGGCGGTGGTGAGCTTGGAGCGAAAGCGCAGATTGCGCTGCATCTCATTGCGGCGCAGGTCCAGGTAGCGGTATTTGAGGCGCACGTCCTCGCCCACCGCGGTGTGCTCGTCCAACTGGAACGGCGGGGTCTCCGCGCTGTTGAGGATTTCCAGCGCGGTGCCATAGATCTCCACTTCGCCGGTATTCATATTCGGGTTTACCGTCTCCGGCGAGCGCGCGCGCACGTGGCCGGTCACCTTGAGCACGTACTCGCTGCGTACCCGGTCCGCCTGCTCGAAGTGGGCGCCCGCATCCGGGTCGAACACCACCTGCACTATGCCGTCGCGGTCGCGCAGGTCGATAAAGATCACCCCGCCGTGGTCGCGGCGGCGGTCCACCCAGCCACACAGGGTTACTTCGCGGTCTATATCCGCGGAACGAAGGGCGCCACAGTAGTCGGTGCGCATGGAGTCAAATTCCCGTAGTCGATTATTGGATTGTCAATTTAGCCCGGGGCTGGTCAACTGGCCCCGGCGGCGGGTTTGTCCGCCTTTGCCCCGCTCTTTGCCCCACCCTCCTTGGGCTTGGCCGCATCTCCGGCCAGGTTCTTCTTCTTTCCACCGGTCTTGAAGTCGGTTTCGTACCAGCCGCCGCCCTTGAGGCGGAAGCCGGCCGCTGAGATCTTCTTGCGCAGGGTGGCCCCGTTGCAGGCGGGGCAGTCCGTCAGAGGGGCGTCACTCATGCGCTGCAGGGCCTCCATCTGGTGGCCGCAGGCGCTGCACTGGTATTCGTAGATCGGCATTGCTGGGTACCTGAAATACAAGGGGGCGCAGATTATACATGAGCGCCCCGGGGGGAAGAAGCTGTGCCCGCAGGCGCCTCCCCGGGGGCCAGGGGGCCGAACCGGGGGACAAAAACGTGAAAAAAGCACTGTTTTTCCCGTATTTTCCCGTGCGCGCAAAAAAAAACCATATATACTTCCCGGCAGTACCCCGCTGTACGAACACATTTTCACTGGAAAAACACCATAGAAGGAAGCTACTCATGGCCGCCAAGAAAAAAGCAGCTAAGAAAGCCCCCGCGAAGAAAACCGCAGCGAAAAAGGCACCCGCCAAGAAGGCCGCTCCGGCCAAGAAAGTCTCTGCGGTAAAGGAGAAGTACACCAAAACCCAGATCCTCAACCAGATCGCCGAGAACACCGAGCTGACCCGCAAGCAGGTCCAGTCCGTCCTGGACGAGCTGACCAACGTGATCGAGGCCCACGTGAAGAAGCGCGCGGTAGGCGAGTTCGCCCTGCCCGGCCTGCTGAAAATCACCACCGTGAAGAAGCCGGCCAAGAAGGCCCGCAAGGGTATCAACCCCTTCACCGGCGAGGAGACCATGTTCAAGGCCAAGCCCGCCAGCATCCAGGTGAAGGTGCGGCCGCTGAAGAAGCTGAAGGAAATGGCCGAGTCCTGATGCCGTCAAAACCCCGCTCCAGCGGGGTTTTTTGTAGGGGCGCCCCCTGTGTTCGCCCCTGTCGACGCCCCGCCCTCGGCGAACACAAGGTTCGCCCCTACCAAGCTCCCCCCTCCCCGGCGTAAAATGGCCAGCCCGAAAAGCAATACAAACTGAATCATCTTATGCGCGCATCCCTCTACCTGATCGCCACCCAGAAAGAAACTCCCAACGACGCCGTGGTCATCAGCCACCAGTTGATGCTGCGCGCCGGTATGATCCGCCGCCTGTCCTCCGGTCTCTACACCTGGCTGCCCACCGGTCTGCGGGTGCTGCGCAAGGTGGAGCGCATCGTGCGCGAGGAGATGGACCGCGCCGGCGCGCTGGAGGTGGTGATGCCGGTGGTGCAGCCGGCGGAGCTGTGGGAGGAGTCCGGCCGCTGGCAGCAGTACGGCCCGGAACTGCTGCGCATCAAGGACCGCCACGACAATCCCTTCTGCCTGGGCCCGACCCACGAGGAAGTGATCACCGACGTGGTCCGCAACGAGATCAACAGCTACAAGCAGCTGCCGGTCAACTTCTACCAGGTGCAGACCAAGTTCCGCGACGAGATACGCCCGCGCTTCGGCGTGATGCGTGCGCGCGAGTTCACCATGAAGGATGCCTACTCCTTCCACCTGAACGTCGACTCCCTGCAGGAGACCTACGACGTGATGCACGCTGCCTACTGCCGCATCTTCGACCGCATCGGCCTCGACTACCGCCCGGTACTCGCGGACACCGGCTCCATCGGTGGCTCCCACTCCCACGAATTCCACGTGCTGGCCGAGAGCGGCGAGGACGATATCGCTTTCTCCACCGAGAGCCGCTACGCCGCCAATGTGGAACTGGCGGAGGCTACCGCGCCCTCAGGCGAGCGCCCGACGGGGACCAGCACCATGGAAGAGGTGCACACCCCGGGGCAGAAGACCATCGCCGCGGTGAGCGAATTCCTGCAGTCGGACCCGGCGCACTCGGTCAAGACGCTGATAGTACTGGGCGAATGCGAAGAGGGTGAAACCGCTCCACTGGTAGCCCTGATCCTCAGGGGCGATCACGCGCTGAACGAACTGAAAGCGGAAAAACTGCCGGGCATCGCCAGCCCGCTGCAGTTTGCCCCGGAGGCGCGCATCGCCGGGGAACTCGGCTGCGGCGTCGGCTCCCTGGGTCCGGTGGGATTGAAGATCGAAACCATCGTCGACCGCTCCGCCGCGCATCTGGCGGACTTCATCTGCGGCGCCAACAGAGACGACTATCACTACACCGGGGTCAACTGGGGCCGCGACGTGGAGCTCGGCCGCATCGAAGACCTGCGCAATGTTGTCGCCGGCGATCCCAGCCCGGATGGCCGGGGCCAGCTCGAGATCAAGCGCGGCATCGAGGTGGGCCACATCTTCCAGCTCGGCGACAAATACAGCCGCGCGATGAACGCCACGGTGCTGGACGAGAACGGCAAGGAGCAAGTGCTGGTCATGGGCTGCTACGGCATCGGCGTATCCCGTATCGTGGCCGCCGCCATCGAGCAGAACCACGACGACGCCGGCATCATCTGGCCCGACGCCATCGCCCCCTTCCAACTGGCGATAGTGCCGATCAATATGCACAAGAGCGATCTGGTCAGGGAAAAGTGCGAACATCTGTACGAGTCCCTGCGCGATAAAGGTGTCGACGTGCTGCTGATGGATGAACCCAAGGCGCGCCTCGGCGCCATGCTCGCCGACGTGGAACTGCTGGGTATTCCGCACCGCATCGTCATCGGCGACCGCGGCCTGGAGAAGGGCGTGGTGGAGTACAAGGGCCGCCGCGACGCCGAGAGCCAGGAGTTTGCGGAATCGCAGTTGGAGGAAGTACTGCTGAAGCTGATAGGACACTAAGTCCCGCTCAATCGTCATCCCGGGCTTGGCCCGGGATCCAGTGCGAAGGTGCGAAAGAAGTATTGTGCCCAGACTCTGGATACCGGCCTGCGCCGGTATGACGATTGTCCCGGGACCGACCGGCAATCCGCAGTTGCCGCTGCCCATCCTTTCCGCCTTTCCGTAAAATCTCCCGTCATGATAAGAAAAAGCCTGACCACACTGCTGCTCAGCCTCATATTTGCCGGCGCCCAGGCCCAGGTGAAGGTTCCGGAAATAGACCCGGAGCTGCGCCTCGCCCTGAAAGAGGCGATCACCCAGGCGGACAGCTTCACCGATCGCTTCGACGCGGAGGTCTGGCTGATGTCCAAGTCCCAACCGCTGGCCCGCTATATCAAAGACCCCAAGGAGCGCATGCACGTGCTCAAGGCGGTGCACCGCGAGGCAACCCTCGCCGGGCTGCGCCCGGAGATCGTGCTGGCGGTGATCCAGATCGAAAGCGCCTTCGATCCCTACGCGGTGTCGCGGGTGGGCGCCCAAGGCATGATGCAGGTGATGCCCTTCTGGAAAAAGGAAATCGGCCGCCCCGACGACAACCTGATCGATATGGACACCAACCTGCGCTACGGCTGCACCATCCTCAAGCACTATATCGGCAAGGCCAAGGGCAACCTGGCCAACGCCCTCGCCTATTACAACGGCAGCTACGGCCGCCACACCTATTCCAGCAAAGTGCTGGATGCCTGGGCGGAGCGCTGGAGGTGATTGCAGGTTGAGTGGCCAGGGGCCAGGGACAAGAAATGAATAGCTATGTATTTTTTACCGGCAGCGCCTGCGCACTGCTGTTACTGGCGGCGGCCAAGCTGGCGATCAGCTACCGCCATCAGCCCGCGGGGCGATGGCTGCTTGTAGTGCTTATCGGAGCTTTCTTCTACCTGCTGCGCCCGGTATTGCCGGACCGCGGGCCACTGATGGACTTTCTGGTCGACCTCCCCACCGAACTGATCCCCGGCGCCTTCTGGCTGTTCGCCTTCGCACTGTGCAGCGAGTGCGAGCGCTTTCCGCGCTGGGGCTGGGCCCTGATCGCGATGAGTCTGGCGGTCGGCCTCGCCGCCGCCCACCTGGACGCCGGGCACTGGCCGGCGTTGCGCCACTGGCTGTACCTGCTCAAGCAGCCACTGCAACTCGGCCTGCTCGGCGCCGGCCTGGTTGCACTGTTGCGCCAGTACCAGTCGGACCTGGTGGAATCGCGGCGCAACCTGCGCGCGGTGCTGCTGATCACCATCGGCTGCTACATGCTGGTCGTGGTCTGCGCCGAATTCCTGTTCTCCTACCAGCCGATTCCCGCCGGTGTGCCAACACTGCACGCGGTGCTGGCGAGCGGACTTGCCCTGGCGGCCTGCCTGTGGCTGCTGGCGCTATCCCCGGGGGCCCTGAGCGAATCCCTACCTCAAGCCACAGAACCCGAGCTAGAAGAGGAGCTACCCGAAAAGGAATCGCAACCGCTGGACGAGCAGCAGCGCCAACTGCTGGAAAAACTGCAGTCCCATATGCGAAACGGCGGCTACCGGCACACGGGCCTGACCATCCGCGAGCTGGCGGAACAACTCGGCGCCCAGGAGTATGTGCTGCGCGCACTGATCAACCGCCACCTGGGCCACCGCAATTTCAACGAGTACCTGAACCGGTTTCGCATCGACGAGGCGAGCCAGCGCCTGGCGGACCCGAAGCAGGCGCACCTCCCCGTCCTCACCATCGCACTGGATATCGGCTACCGTTCCCTGAGCCCGTTCAACGCTGCCTTCAAACGCCGACACAACCTCACCCCCACCGAGTACCGACGCGAACATCTACCCGCATAATTCGCGGATTATTCAAAATCCGTCAGGGATTTTTCAGTTTCCGCAAGCGCTCCCGGTGACAATCCTCCAGACTCTGGCACAGTCCCCTGTACGGCCCATGGCCGCCCCGCCGCTCCTACAGGGAGGGGGAAGACAGGCAGAAAAATAACAAGGTGAGACTATGGAATTCCTGTGGGAACTGGCCCGGGACTGGGCCGAGCACTTCCAGCGCGATCTCTTCCGCTACCTGCTGGCCACCACCTTGCGTCAGCCTGGCGGTGAGCTGGCTGTTTCGCCGTTGGATGGACCGGCGCCGCATTCAGAAACGCCGCGCCCGTTGGCGGGACCTCCTATTTCACCTGGTGGGATCGCTGGATGGGCACCGAATTCAGGAATTACAAACAGGCGTTCCGCCAAGCGGCTGGAAGAGAGACAGAAGGCAACGGCGAAGCGGCGCCGGTTTAAGAATTGCGGCTGATCGGCAGATAACCGCATGCTTATGCGCGGCCCTTCGGGCCGCGCTTTTTTAAACGGGCGATTCGCCTTCGGCCATTTTTTCCAGCAGGCCGGTCACCCGGTCCACATCGGCTGTCGTGGTGGACCAGTTGCTGAAGGCCGCGCGCACGGCATCCGTCCCCTGCCATCGGCCCGGGGTCATAAACACAGTGCCGGTGGCGTTCAGTCTCTTGAGCCAGCCTGTCAGGTCATCGACATTGGCGGGGCGAAACACCACCACATTCAGCTTGCAGGGCGTCAGCAGTTCGTAGTCCGTCGAAGCCTCCAGCCAATCGGCCAGCCGCGCCGCCTGTTGGCAGTTGCCGGCCACCATCTCCTCGACGCCCGCCCTGCCGTAGGCCTGCAGGCTGAACCAGATCGGCAGGGCGCGAAAGCGCCTCGAGTTTTCCACCCCGCGGTTCATAAAGCTCGGCAGGGAGCTGTCGTTCGCCAGGTAGGGAGAGGGCACGGAAAGCACCTGCTCCAGCAGGCGCGTGTGAGGCGTCAGGAAGATGCCGCTGTCGTAGGGGACGTTGAGCCACTTGTGACCGTCACAGGTAATCGAATCGGCGCGTTCGATGCCGTCCGTCCAGTTTCGCTTGTCATCCAACAGCCGTGAAAAAATCCCGAAGGCGCCGTCCACATGCAGCCAGGCGCGATATTTCCGGCAGAGATCGGCAATTCCGGCAAGATCGTCGAAATCGGTACCTGTCACGGTGCCGGCACTGGCCAGGACGATTTTCCCCGGGCTGCCGCTGGCGGACAGGGCGTACTCCAGCGCGGAAAGGCTCATTTTTTCCGAATCCGGTTCACAGGCGACGGACATCAGGCTGTCCCTGCCCAGCCCCGCCATCGCCAGTCCCTTCAGGCTGCTGGCGTGGGGACAGGCGGAAAACACGTGGATGAGCGTACCGGCCAGGCCCGAGGCCGCCACATCAATCCCCTGGACCTCACCGGCAAACTGGCGGCCGCAGAGTATCCCGAGCAGGTTGGCGCTGGTGGCGCCGCTGGTAAGGCTGCCGCTGAACGTCTCGGGCAGCCGGAACAGCTGGCGCAGCCAGTCGAGCACCTGCACCTCCACCGCGGGGGCGATGGAATCCCCGGCGACCGACAGATTCTGGTCCGTGACGCTGCTCAGCCAGTCTCCCAGCAGCGCGGCCGGAGTCGCGCCGCCGGTGACGAATCCCCAGTAGCGGGGACCCGCCGAGGCCGACAGGTAGGGGAGTAATTCTTCGCGAAAACGGTCGAGCGTCTTTTCACTTCCCACCCCCTGCTCCGGCAATAGACCGGATGGCAGATCGGGAGGCGCGACACAGGCGGCCGGCCGTTCCGCCAGGGAACCCACGAAATCCAGGCTGGTGTCCAGCGCCCGCTCCAGCAGGCCGGCCAGATTCGATGATTCACTCTCCATCAGGGACATTCTCTTCTCCCTTTCCATCGGCCGCGAATAAATCGCGGCGCGGTTGTCAGTCCTGGAACAACAACTCCAGCGGATAGCCGGTAAACGGCTTGGTTTTCTCGATCACCAGGTGAGAGGTCATGCGCGAGATGGCCGCCTCCTCGTCGGCCAGCAGTTGCCCGGACACACGGTTGAAGCCGGCGGCGTCCGGGCACACGAAGTGCAGCATATAATCGAACTCGCCGGACATCTATACGCAGGGCCGCTGAAGCGGCCTCAGGATATTGTAATATTTCAATACGGCGCTCCTGTTACGTCCAAACCGATTTTCCATATCCGTCCTTCACCGGTGATATATAGAGTTTTACCATCGTCACCGCCAAATGCCGCATTGGTTACCTTGGCATCCACACTGATGGTTGCCAACTGGCTGCCATTGGGGGCGAATACTCTCAGGCGTTGAGCGTTATGTTCGGTAATATAAATGTTGCCGTGGCAATCGACCGTCATGCCGTCGGGCACCGTCAATCCCTGGACAAGGTCAGTGCCAGGGAACACCTGGCCATTGATGATGGGATAGGTCCGCAACACGCTGGAATTGCCGTTGACGTAAAGCACGTCGTTTTCCGGTGACAGCGCAACGCCGTTCGGGTTGTTTAACGAACCATCGATCAGGCTCACCTCGCCGTTCACATCAATGCGGTATACTCCCGTGACAGGCTGACCGCCTGCTGCAGGATCGTGTTGAAAATCGGGGTCGGTAAAGTAAATAGTTCCGTCATTGGCGATCGCCAGATCATTTGGCGAATTAAAGACGTTGCCATTATAGGTTGACGCCAGCGCTGTGCGATTTCCAGTAGTGAATTCGTATCGGGAAATGCCGCTGTACTTGTGGGTGGCGGCAACAATATCGCCCTGTGCATCAACCGCCAACCCATTACTGCCGCTGTCGGCGATCTGTGTTGTCATCACACCCGCAGTAGTCAGCTTCTGAATGCGTGAAGGAAAACCGGCGGAGAAGGTAAAGTCGGAAAAATACAGCGCGCCGTCAATCCACACAGCGCCTTCGTACAAGCTGGCTTCCGTGCGTGTCGAATTGGCACCTTCGATGGCCGTGGCGGCCAGGAACCCTGAAGGCGGCTCCCCGCAAGCCAGGCCGCCGGAACTGGAACTCGAGGAACTGCTCGAGGACGAGCTGGAACTACCGCTGCCGGTGTTTCCAAAGCCGATATGGCCGTTGCAGTGCAGCCACTCACTGTTGGAGCCGCCACCACACTGGTTGTTGGCCCAGACACCCGTGTTGACGCTCTGGTTTTCCGCCTGGCGGGTCTCATCGTTCACCTGGATGTAGTCCACCTGGACATCCCGGCCGCCGGCGTCGTTATCGAACTCGACCTGGATCTCGCCGGTGGCGTCACCACTATAGACGTAGTCCTGGTAGCCGGTGCTCAGGATCCAGTTCGCGACCGTCGAGCCGCCCACTATCAGATTGATGTGCTCGCTGCCAGCGGTGCCGCGGGCGCGAACCGTGATGCCGCCGCTGCTACTGGAACCGCTGCCCGAGGACGACGAAGAAGACGAACTGGAGCTGGACGAGCCACTGCTCGAGGAGCTGGACGAGTTGCTGCTGGAAGACGAGTTGGAGCTTGA
Organism: Microbulbifer sp. TB1203; assembly: GCF_030997045.1. Taxonomy (NCBI): domain Bacteria; kingdom Pseudomonadati; phylum Pseudomonadota; class Gammaproteobacteria; order Cellvibrionales; family Microbulbiferaceae; genus Microbulbifer; species Microbulbifer sp. TB1203. The sequence continues at coordinate 2,731,192 of NZ_CP116899.1, forward strand.
GGCGCTGCTGCTCGAAGACGAGGAACTACTGCTCGAACTCGATGAACTGCTGGAAGACGAACTTGAACTACCGGATGGTGGGTTGTCGCACCCGATGGGCGCATCCGCGACTACGACGTCGTCCATCCAAACATCGGCATTATTGTTGCTGAAACTATGCCAGCCAAACATGACGTAATTAAACTTGCCGTCCAACCACCGGGTATTTCCGCCTACACCACCGTTGTTCCAGTCGTCAATTGAGTCGATGACATGGACCAATTGCCCGTCAACCCAGGCACGCAACTCGTGATATGGGCGATCGCCGCCCAGCATCCCGACTTCGACGCAATGCCATTCATTGGCGGTGATTTCAGGGCCGCTGAACCACTGGCTTTGCGGCGGGGAAATGTCGTCACTGGGAACCTCGTTGGTGCCGAGGTGGCCTTTGATCTGGCCGAATCGTATTTCATCGTTGGCATCGGGTGTTGCCTTGATTCCCATAATGTGTTCGTGATTGTCACCGGCTTCGTTGCCGAGCTTCTTGCTCATGTAAACCCGGGCACGCAGGTAAACGGTATCGGTTCCCGACGGAAGCGCGCGCACGATCTGCGCCGGGGCGGCACCGCCCTTGAAATGAACAGACTTGGTGCCGCTGAAAGCCCGCGTGTCATCCACCAGGGCGTACCGCGGCTGGCTGATGTTGTTGCTGTTGTTGAATACCCAGTCTATAAAATTGTCCCAACCGGCCGGTTGCTCGTCGACGGCGTCCAGTTCAAAGCTGGAATTAAAGAAGCTCCCACCGGACGATGAACCCGAACTGCTGCTCGATGAGCTGCTGGAAGACGAACTGCTGGACGATGAACTGGAACTGCCCGAACTGCTGCTCGAGGATGAAGAGCTGCCGGATGAGGCGCCATCCGGCTCGGTACCCCAGACCAGTCTGCCGTTCCGGTAAAGCGTTACCCGATCCCAGTTGGCATAGGCCGTCTTGGTCGGATCGAATGAGTAATCGTCGGACTCGTCGTAGCTGGTCCAATTGTCTTTGGCCAAGCGGTTCTGGATATCGCCGGTGTTACCGCCCGCGGCGATGTTGCCGCCGCTGAAACTGAGTTCGAGGTAATTATCCGCGCCCGTCACTGCCGGAATGGAATGGAAGGAACCCGAGATGTTGCTGCAGCCAATCTGCGACCAGTCACACCAGTGGTTCTGCGGCCGGTCGCCTTCATTGGTGTACCAATAGCGGACGGTCAACTCGCTCAAGGGCACCGAACTGGAACTCTCGTTGACGATTCGCAGGTGCGGCTTGATCTGGTTATCGCCGGCACTGGTGTCGGCGGCCCTGTACTGAACCACCAGGTTCTGAGCCAATGCCTGGCCTGCCAACAATGACCAGGAAAGCAGCATGCATACTCCAATGAATGATTTCATTTAATTTTCTCCGTAAAGGTCGGAACTGAAATGAGGTCGTCGGCCGCAGTGAAGCAACAGGCGTGTGACCCAGACGGGGAGAGGGAAAAAGAAAAACAAGACGGGAAATACTACGCACCGCTTTTGCGACAGGCATCACCTGCCAAAACAACTATGAAATGCGGATATTTACCGGCAGTGCTCCCCTGCGGAGGCTCCCGGCTATTTTCTCTGTCATCGCTCCCAACCGTCTCTTCTTATATTTGTCACCTGATCCGCATTGCGGAGTCAGAGACAAACCTGCTGTTTGACATATTGGACAGAATTGTCAGCGATAAGGGGGGCGCTGTCGTCCGGCTTTGCATCGAAGCGAATATTTTTACCAGGTTTGTGCGCAGACAACACAATCCTTTACTTCAACCAGGAAGAATTTGTGCTGGCAAGGTACTTAGGGCCTGTTCACACCAAATTCGACAGCCGCGTTGCCATCCTGTACAGGCCCTAATTGCTGCGGCCGGCCCCTGGAGGACGGACTGCGCCGCGCAATACCACAACCGGGAGAAATGGCGGTCAGTCCCGGAACAGCAGTTCCAGCGGGTAGCCGGTAAAAGGCTTGGTCTTCTCGATCACCAGGTGGGAGGTCATGCGCGAGATGGCCGCCTCTTCGTCGGCGAGCAGTTGCTCGGAGACGCGGTTGAAGTCGGCGGCGTCCGGGCACACGAAGTGCAGCATATAGTCGAATTCACCGGACATTTTCACGCAGGAGACAATCTGCGGAATCTCGTTGATGGCGCGGCGAAAACTCTCGCTGGTGCGCGCGTCCTGGCGCTTCAGCGCCACGTTCACATAAAACTCCGCGTGGCGCACCTTGTCCAGGTTCACCTCGGCGAGGAACTCGCGGATATAGCGCTCGCCGGTCAGGCGCTTGACCCGCGCCAGGCAGGCGCTCTCGGAAAGTCCTATCTGCTCGCTCAGGTTCAGGTTACTGATGCGCGCGTTGGTCTGCAGCGCCTGCAAAATACGCAAATTGTGCCGGTCGATCTTCACTGGTTGGTTCTTGTATCGGGAAAAGGGGCTAAGGATAGCGGTATTCGGCCGCGGCTGGAACTCCGCACTGGCAGCCACCAAATCACTAACTCATCGTCATTCCGGCGCAGGCCGGAATCCAGAGCCCTGTTCGGAGTCCTGGATTCCGGCCTGCGCCGGAATGACGAATGTGAGGATTTTAGCGGCGGTCAGCCGGCCTGGCGGCTGCCGCCGGTGACAAAGCGCTCGATGCGGTCCAGCGCGCGGTTCAGCGACGCCTCGTCCGCGGCCAGGGTCAGGCGCACATGATTTTTGGCGCTGGCGCCGAAGGCGGAGCCCGGCAGCACCGAGACGCGTTCAGCGTCGAGCAGGGATTCGGCGAAGGCCCGGCTGCTTCCTCCCTTTTGGGAGATCGTCACCCGGGATACATCCGCCATCACAAACATGCCCGCGTCCGGGACGGTGCAGCTGAGGCCGGGAATACGGCCGATGCGCTCGACGATCAGGTCGCGACGCACCAGATAGGCGTCGCGCATCTGCTTGACGAAATAGGAGTCGAACTCCAGCGCGAACGCGGCAGTCTCCTGGATAAACTGCGGACAGCCGAAAATGGTGGCGCCGGCAAATTCGGCGAGGCGCTCCACCAGCGGCCCGCGGGCCACCGCCCAGCCCAGGCGCCAGCCGCTCATGGCGTGGGATTTGGACAGGCCGTCGATCACCACGATGTTGTCCAGGTGCTCGGCGGCGGTGCGCAGGGAGGTGTGGCGGCGGGTGAAGGTGATCATGGAATACATCTCGTCGCACACCAGCCAGATATTGCGCGCGCGGCAGTAGGCGGCCAGCTCCCGCAGCTGCTCCGGGGTGGCCATGGCGCCGGTGGGGTTTCCCGGAGTGTTGATCATTACTGCGCGGGTGTTCTCTCCGATAGCCCGCTCGATGGCCTCGACGTCGAAAGCGAAATTGGTTTCCGCCGGGCAAGGGACCGGCTTTACCTTCAGGCGCAGGGAATCGCAGATGGGCACATAGCCGATATACATGGGCTCGGGAATCACGATCTCCTCGCCCGGGTTCAGCAGACAGGCGAGTACGCTGTAGATGGCGTTGGTGCCGCCGGGGAAGACCACCACATCGTCGGGACTGCAGGGGTGCGGCGAAACCTTGCTTTCGATATCGGCGATGGCGCGGCGCAATACCGGCTCGCCGGCGGCGGGGGAGTAATGGGTGCGACCGACACCGAGGCGGGCGCGGGCGAAATCGAGGATGGGTTCCGGGGTGTCGAAGTTGGGGTCGCCCACGCAGAGGAAGATCACATCCTCGCCCTTGCCCGCCAGTTCGCGGGCGCGGTCGCTGACCGCCCACACGTCGGCGTCGGCTCGGTTGAGGGCTTCGCTCTGGATACTGAAACGGGGGCTGAACATCTTCTCTATCCGGTTGTTGTCGATCCTTCTAAGGTAACAACCGCGAGAGTAATCGATACCGCGATAGCGGCGGGGATTTCGCATTCCCACGCCATTTGTCCCGGCTTTGCCGCAGAAAATTCGGTGACATTTCTAGGCCATCAAAGCGCCCACTCGTCACACCGGCGCAACGTCATGCCGGACTTGATCCGGTACCGGTATCCACTCCGATGGCGCCCGGGTTCCGGCCTGCGCCGGAACGACGAAAGCGTGTAGTTGCAGGGACATCAAAATCGGTAGTTGATGTTCAGCCCGCCGATAGTGTCCGACGGCCCCACCACCACATTGCCGCTCACCTGGAATTTATCCGTCAGGTTGAGACCCACCAGCGCGCCGGCGCCGTTGGCGAAGAAGCCCTCGTTGCGGCTGTCGTAGGCGGCCATATACGCGCTGTTGAAAGGGATGGACTTGATGCCGATGCCCACATCGTCGGTATCGTCGCCGTCGTTGTACTCCAGCCAGACCTCCCCGAACCAGCGCCAGTCGGCCTCCTCCGGCGCGTTGTAGAAGAAGCCGCCGCGATAGCGAATATAATCGCGGTCCTGGCCGCGCACGCGCAGGCCGATGGGGTCCAGGGTGGCGCCGTCGCTGCCGATATAGGTGAGGTCCCGGTTGGTGGATTCGCTGAAGCTGTCCACATTTATCCGGGTCCAGGCCACCGAGACAAAGGGGCCTATATGGCAGGGCAGCGAGGGCACACTGTCATAGCCGGCGCGGGCGAACAGACTGACCCCGTCACCATCGGTGTCCCCCGACACCTCGTCTTGAAACCCCCTCAGATAGACGGTGCGATCGACGTCCCAGTAACTGATATCACTGTAGGTGACGCCGCCGTCGACAAAAAAGCGTTCGTTGTCCCAGCGGGCGAAGGCGCTGAAGTTAAGATTGCGCGACTCCAGCTGGAGGCCGTGGGGACTGTAGTCGCTCTCGCCATAGGAGAGCCCCAGAGCCCACTCGAAGCAGTCGCTGCCGGCGAAGCTGAAGCCGAGAAAGCCGTTCCAGGCATTCTCCCCGCGATTGCGCGCCGGCCCGTAACCCAGGTTCGCGTGCCCCCAGGCGCCGCCGAAGAACAGGGTGGTCTCGGGATCGCGGAAGCGCTGCGCGGTCATATGGTGGTCGATGTTCGACTGGTGGACGCGGGTATTCTGGTAGCCCAGGTCCGGCAGGATCGCGAAGCCCACCGGCGCGCTCAGCACGGAATAGTAGTAGTCCCCCAGCAGCTGCTGCCCCGCCAGGGTGAGGTTCAAGCCGTCGTTGAACAGCAGTCGGTCCGCATCCGGCGCGCTGCCGGTCTGGCTGTACACCGGGTCCGGGTTGGCGCAGCCACCGGCGGTAAAGCAGGTGGCGTCCTGGTCGATGTCGGCGAAGCCGAACAGTCCCGGTCTGTCCAGCGCCAGCGCCACGATGCCCTCCGTATCCAGGATCAACACGTCGCCGACGGCATTGATCTGCCGGCGCAGCGACTCGTTGAACAGCGTGGTGCCGATATTGGCCGCGCTTACCGCCGCGGGCCCCATGTCGTTCATCAAGGGGGTATTCCCTACCCGCGGCACGTTGGACACCACCACATAGTCGGCGCCGGCGTTTTTCAGCTCCAAAGCGGCGGTGGCGATGAAGGTGGCTGAGCGCTCCATTCTGCCCGGGGTGACGTTGTTGGCGATGGTGGCGGCGACGATGTCGTTGACACCGCCGTACAGAAAAAAGAGGCGGTCGCGGGGTATAGGGGTGGTATTGCCGGAGATCTTGGCGGCGACGTTCTGTGGCAGATAGCCCTGCCCGGTGGCGAAGGGCACGCCGGTGAGGGTGATGTTGTTGTTCGGATCGTCCACCAGCGCCTGCAGTGCCGCGGGGTTGCCGAACGCCGCCGTCGCCAGGGCCACTTCCGCCGGGGAGAGGTAGGGGCTCTCTCCGGCCGCCGGGTCGCAGACGCCGTCGGGGCCGCAGCGGGTGGAATCCGGCAGGATGGTGGTCAGCTCGTTGTGATCCGCCACCGTGGTGTTCGGAAACAGTTGGCGGAAGCGCTGCGGCCCCACCAGATCCAGCAGCACATCCGCGGTATGGTTGCCGCCCACTGCCCAGTTGCTGCCGTTGGCCAGTACCGAGGCGGCTATCTGCGCCCGCTGCTGCTCCGGGGTTCCCGGCGCCGGCGCGCAGGGGATGGCGCCGCCGAAGGCCGGGCCCAACCCGAAACAGGAGGGACTGAGCGGCGCCAGCCCGAACCGCTGTGCCATAAAACTCACCGCCGGCTGCCGTGGGAATATCCCATCCGGGTCCGCGTTGGTGAAAATGCCCGCGTTGCCGCTGTCGGAAAAGTTGTCGCCGAACACCACGATACTGCTGTAGAGATCCTCGGTGATATGGTCGGCAAAGCTGGCGGATGCGGCGGTGAACGCCACGGCCAGGGCCAGGGACTTGGCAGGGAAACCCATTGCGCACTCCGTTGCTTAGGCTTGAAGTGCGTCAAGTATAGACAGGCGGGTTCAGCTCACTGGATGGGCATCCGCGGCTTCAACGAAACCGGCTGTGGTAGGCGAACACCCGCTCGATAAACCGCTCGCGAATATCCGGGTCCCGCAGGCGCCCGGCCTCCTCCATCGGCAGGTCGGGGAAGTGCTCGCGGAGCCGCCCGGCGAACAATCCCGCCCCCGGTTCCCCGGCCGCACCACCTGCGGACCTATGGCGCGGCGTCGAAACCAGGCCGCAACTGGGGGAGCGCTCCATCAGGATAAAACCGCTCAACTGGCGGACCTGCTCCGTCACGCTGTCCGCGTAATCCAGCAGCGCCCGGGTGAAATCCCTGCCCCCTACTCCCAGGGCCCGCAGCCCGCGGTCGCTGGCCACCAGGTGGATCGGCGGGCGCGGCACACCCAGGCCCGCGGCCACTTCCGGGCAGAAGGGCCGGTAGTCGAAGTGGCGCCCCAGCAGCTCGGTGCACACCCGGCTCAGCTTGTGGCCGCCGTCGTAGCGCACCGGCTCGCCGAGCAGACAGAGGCTGATGCCCACGGGAATTTTCAGCGAAGTCTCCATAGCACCGTTATAATGCCAGACCTTCCGAAAAAGCAGCGAAAAAGTCACAAGGCCGTTCATGATCCCAGCACTGCGCGAAGTCGACGAAGTACAGGCGCTCTACCTGCAGTTTTTGCAGGCGCTGGGGGAAGCCGGATTCCGCGGCGACCTCAGCCCCTGCTACGCCAGCCGCACGGTACTGGCCACCGACAACTCCATCTACCAGGTGCTGCCCCAGGCGGTGGTCTACCCGCGGGACACCCGCGACCTGCAGTTGATCATGGAACTGGCCGAGCGCGAGGAATTCCACCAGGTGGTGCTCTCCCCCCGCGGCGGCGGCACCGGCACCAACGGTCAGTCGCTCACCGACGGCCTGGTGGTGGACGTCTCCCGGCATATGAACCGAATCCTCGAGATCAATCCCGGGGAGCGCTGGGTGCGGGTGCAGGCGGGGGTGGTCAAGGACCAGCTGAACGCGGCGCTGGCGCCCCACGGCCTCTTCTTCGCCCCGGAGCTTTCCACCAGCAACCGCGCCACCATCGGCGGCATGATCAATACCGACGCCTCCGGCCAGGGCTCCTGCGTCTACGGCAAGACCCGCGACCACGTACTGGAACTGTCCACCGTGCTGATGGGCGGCGGACTCTGGCAATCGTCGCCGCTCGGCGACGAGCAGTTGCGGGAAACCTGCGCGCGGGAGGACCGCGTCGGCAGGGTGCACCGGGTATGCGACCAGATCGCCTGGGACAAAGCTGAGTTGATCGAACGGAAGTTTCCCAAACTCAACCGCTGCCTCACCGGCTACGATCTGGCTCACATCCGGAAAAACGACACTTTCGACCTGAACAGCGTACTCTGCGGCTCCGAGGGCACCCTGGGCTTTATCACCGAGGCAAAACTCAATGTGCTGCCGATTCCCAAATGCGCGGCACTGGTCAACCTGAAATACGACCACTTCCAGGACGCCCTGCGCGATGCCACCGAACTGATGCGCGCCGGCCCCACTTCCATCGAAACGGTGGACAGCAAGGTGTTGCAGCTGGCGATGGAGGATATCGTCTGGCACAGCGTCAGCGAGTTTTTCCCACCCCCCTCGAACGGAGAAGAGCATCGGCCGGTCAGGGGCATCAACCTGGTGGAGTACACCGCGGATTCCGAGGAGGAACTGGACAGCGCCCTGGAAAGATTCACCGCGCAGATCGACGCTCTTATCGGCCAGCCGGGCAAGAGCTTCGGCTACTCCATCGCCCGCGGCCACGCCGAGGTCAGCCGAATCTGGGGCATGCGCAAACGCGCGGTGGGCTTGTTGGGCAATGTGCAGGGAGAGAAAAGGCCGATCCCCTTCGTGGAGGACACCGCGGTGCCGCCGGAGCACCTGGCCGACTTTATCGCCGAATTCCGCACAGTCCTCGATGACGCCGGACTCAGCTACGGCATGTTCGGCCACGTGGATGCCGGCGTGTTGCACGTGCGCCCGGCCATCGACATGAAGGACCCGGAACAGGCGGCACTGGTGCGCCCGATCACCGACAAGGTGGCCGCGCTCACGCAGAAGTATCACGGCCTGCTGTGGGGCGAGCACGGCAAAGGGGTCCGTTCGGAATACGCGCCGGCGTTCTTTGGCGAACTCTACCCGGAGCTGCAGAAGATCAAGGCCGCCTTCGACCCGCGCAACCAGTTGAATCCGGGCAAGATCGCCACCCCCAGCCGCGTCTCCGCCCTGCTGAAAATCGACGAAGTCGTCACCCGCGGCGAACTGGACCGCGCCATCCCCGTCCAGGTGTGGGACGGCTACAGCGAGGGGGTCCACTGCAACGGCAACGGGGCCTGTTTCAATTGGAATCCCGACGACCCCATGTGCCCTTCCTACAAGGCCACCCGCGAGCGCATCCACTCCCCCAAGGGCCGCGCGATGCTGATGAAAGAGTGGCTGCGCCAGTTGAGTGCGAAGGGAGTGGACCCGGTTGAAGCAGCCCGCCGGTTCCGCGAGCAGTCCTTCTTTGTCGGCCTGCCGGGGCGCATCAAAAACACCCTGGCCAGAGCCCGCGGCGAGTACGACTTCAACCACGAGGTAAACGAGGCCATGCAGGGCTGCCTGGCCTGCAAATCCTGTGCCGGCCAGTGCCCGGTGAAAGTGGACGTGCCGGAGTTCCGCAGCAAATTCCTCGAACTCTACTACAGCCGTTACCTGCGCCCGCTGAAAGACTACTTCGTCGGCAGCCTGGAATTCGTGATGCCGCAACTGGCGCGGGTGCCACAGCTTTACAACTGGCCGCTCAAACTGAAACCGGTGCGCTGGCTGCTGGAGCGCGGCCTGGGCCTGGTGGACAGCCCGCTGCTGGCGCGCAAGAGCCTGCACAAGGCCATGAATGAACTGGGCGTGCCCTACGCCGCCCCCGACTGCCTGGCGGCCATGGGCCCCGCACAACGGGAACGCGCGGTGATCGTTGTGCAGGACGCCTTCACCAGCTACTTCGACGCCGAGGTGGTCGCGGACACATTGCGCCTGCTCAAGCAGCTGGATTTCTTCCCCCTGGTGGCCCCCTTCCGCGCCAACGGCAAGCCGCTGCACGTGCACGGTTTCCTGCGCCAGTTCCAGAGAGTAGCCCTGGCCAACAGCGAGATGCTCGCGGAACTGGCCACCAGCGGCGTACCGCTGGTGGGTGTGGACCCGTCCATGACCCTCACCTACCGCGGGGAATACGGCAAACTGCTGGGGGAGCGCGCGCCGAAAGTGCAGTTGCTGCAGGAATGGCTGGCGAGCCAGCGCGAGCACCTGGAGCGGCAGCGGCACCGCCTGCGCCCCGCCAGCTTCCACCTGCTGCCCCACTGCACCGAACAGACCATCGCCACCGCCTCCCTGCGCGACTGGCAAAGCGTCTTCACCGCCCTGGGGCTGGAACTGCACACCGAGAACCTGGGCTGTTGCGGCATGGCCGGCACCTACGGCCACGAGACCGGGCACAAAGAGACCTCGCAAGTCATCTTCCAGCAGTCCTGGGCCCCTCGGCTCTCCGGCGACACCGGCCCCCTGCTGGCCAGCGGCTACTCCTGCCGCTGCCAGGCCAAGCGCTTCGCAGGTGTGACCCTGCGCCATCCTTTGCAGGGAGTGCTGGCGCAGTTGCAGGGTTAGGCCTGATACTGGAAATAGCTGCCGATCGCGGCCGTGGGCCGCTCTACAGGGGAGGGAGACCCCGCGAAACATGATGTTCCGGCGCCGGAACGACGAAAAAGACATTGTAGGAGCGGGCCATGCCCGCGATCGGACGGCGTTAAGAAGCACTGCCGATCGCGGGCATGGCCCGCTCCTACAGAGCAGAGAATTTGCGCCCTTATGTACAGAACCTCACTCAAACTGCTGCTCTGCGCCGCGCTGCTGGGGCCCTGTGTCACTCTCGCAGCGCCCGCGGCGGAAAGAGAGTCCGCGCCTGAGCTGGTAGAGGAGGCAGAGGAATACGCCCTGGAAGGCGATTTTGAGGCCGCTCTCCCCCTGTACGAAAAAGCCATCGCCGCCCTCGCCTCCGAGCCCCGCAAACAGCAGCAGTTGCGCTACCGCTACGGCATTGTGCTGAACGCCCTGGGCGGGCAGGCGCGCCCGGACCTCTATCCCCTGGCCCGGGCCCAGTTCGAGGCGGTACTCGACTATATAGAAGAAGGCGCCTCCCTGGAGCACTCCGCCGCCCGGGTGCGCTCCGCCCTGGCCCACACCTATCACCAGCAGGCCGCCAGCGAAGAGACGCCCACCAAGGTACTGCTGCTGCGCAACGCCTACAGCCTCTACAGCACCGCCGCACAGGACCTGGCGCAGGAGCGGCAGTGGCACAACCTGGCCATCACCTACTTCAACCTGGGTCAGGTATGCGAGTGGCAGGGCAACCTGGAGGAGGCCATCGACTGGCTGGAAAAAGCCGTGGCACTGGACGCCCGGCACGGTTTTGCCGACCTGGAAGAGGACCGGCAGTACCTGACCGCCCTGCGCCAGCAGGCGAATCCCACCCTCGTATCCGATACCACCTCCCTCTGAGCGGCCCGCGGCGCTGCGGGCCGCGGGTTGTCGCTATTCCTCCCATAGAAGCCTGCCACCCGAGAACGTGACTGGACAACCACAAATAATTTAGCAACCAGATTGTGCCCCGGCACGGACAAATAGGAGCAATATCCTTTTTTCCGCGGCCGAAAATCGGAGGAAAATCTTACTGTCGCGCAGGAGCCCGATAAGTGGAACAGATCACCCAAGCCATTAGACTGATTTGTTACAAGAAAAAGTGTGAGCCGATATTTGCAGGAATATTTTTTTGCACTTCTTCGAGAAGGTGAGAATAAAAGACTAAAAAGCGGTGAAAAGTTATCCCCTGTTCTAATAGATTATTTTTTATGCAAAAAAGGTTGATATGCCTTCACCAAACCGTAATATAGCGCCCACTGATTAATTATTGATCAGTTATTTCCAAAAACACTTGGAAATTCTACAAGCACTTTTGAGCTTGTGACCAACTGACTTCTGGAGGTATCGGGAAGTGATCAATCAGACTCTGCGCAACGCCGTATTCTTTACCATCGCGATTTTCGCGGCAACCCTCACCGTGCCGGCTTTTGCAGCCAGCAACAAAACCATGACCGTGGATGCAACCGCCTACAACTCCGTATCCGGACAAACCGACGGAGACCCCTGGGTAGCGGCCTGGAACAACCGCCTGAAGCCCGGCCAGAAAGTGATTGCGGTATCCCGCGACCTGGAAAAGCACGGCCTGACCAACGGCGCCAAAGTCAAGATCGAAGGTCTTTCCGGTACCTACACCGTACGCGACCGCATGAACAAGCGCTTTAGAAACCGCATCGACGTTTGGATGGGGAAAGACGTCAAGAAAGCCCGCAGCTGGGGCAAGCGAAAGCTGAAAGTCTCCTTGGTCCGGTAATCGACGTACCGACTGAGTTATCAATAACCGCGGGTACAACCGCGGCCCTTTACGCCCCGCTTAGCGGGGCTTTTTTATTTGGGGACCAGGGAATGATATAGGTGCACACTCCAGGTCTAGGGTTCAGTTTCCGCGACAATGCCGGGCAATTCCCGACAGTCGCTGTTTTCGATATAAAAGGTACTCGGCTGACGGCCCTCGTTGTAACGGTGCTCCAGGCGGCCCTCCCTGAATACAATCAGGTATTCCGACTTCACCCAGCCGCTCTCCGTCAGGTACTCGCTGAGCCACAGCAAAGCCGGCTCGTTCTCGTAACAGCGGCCGTAGAACATCCGCGTTTTCTCCACCACCCGCTTGCTCTCGTAGTCGGCGTACTGACCGGGATAGGTGTAGCGGTCAGTCCCCGCTTCGGCCTCATCTCCGTTAGCGGAAATCTTCTGGATGTAGATGGAGGTATTTTCGTCGCAATTCACACAACTGCGACCGGACAGAATGGCGTAACCGCGCAACTCGGAGATCAGCCTGGCTTCGTAGAGATCGGTTTCCAGCGAGCGCTGACCGGAGAGCTGGATTTCGTCGGCCCCGGCCCCGGAAACCAGCAATAGAAAGGACAGAAACAGAAAAGGTACCGCTTTCATCGGGAAGGCAACCGGCAACTGGGTGGCACCGCCGGGGGCAGTCTCTCCGTAGGGGCCCCGCGGCGGCACCGCGATTGGGTTGTGTGCTGTCACACTGTCGCGATTCCCTTCTACCAATAACCATAGCAGCGAAATCGCGTACCCGGACGTTGTCCCCTGGGCAATATCCTGTAGGAGCGGGCCATGCCCGCGATGGATCTCTCTTTTTAGCGAGGCCTATCGCGGGCATGGCGGATGGCCGCCCCGCCGCTCCTACAGGCGAACAAGAACCGGAACTCCCTAACTCTCTTCCACAGGCCCGACAAAGGTTTCCACCCCCTCCTCGCGCAGCGCGTCCAGGGCCTCGTCCAGCGCTTCCTGTTCCGTCTCGAAAGCGTCTTCCCATACAGTGGAGTTGTCCTGCTCGTCGACAATCTCCAGCAGCCAGCCGCCCTCGCCATCCTCGTAGATATCGATCTGGACGGTGAGGTTGCCGTCGCTGTAGGAACGGCTAAGTGTCGATTCTTTCGGTACGAAGTCGTCTTCCATGGAATTAGCCTCGCAGTGGCTGAAGGGGGGAGCCGCAGACTTTGACAACTTGTGGCCCGGTGGTCAATAAACTTTTTGGCAAGCGGGGGAAATATACGCAAACCAGGCACTTTCCGCTAAAATGCCCGGCCAATTATTAGACCGGCGGCCTCAGAGCCGGGTTAATAATGCGGCACACGGATGTGCCGCCGCCGGCCGCAGGCCGGCGCGAGCCCGCGAAATACCAGCAGATCCGCGCATCTGGCGCCAGTGTTTCGCGGGCGATGATCAAATAGATCAGGATATCTATTTGATCAACAAAATTAATCGTGCTCCGGATTTACGCTCCGGCCCGCATTGAGGAAGCCCTATGAACCAGATCGTCGTCTGCGCGCTCTACAAGTTCGTCACCCTGGACGACTTCGAATCCCTGCGCCAACCCCTGCTCGAACGGATGCTGAAACACCGCGTGCGCGGCACCCTGCTGCTCGCCCGCGAGGGCGTCAACGGCACCGTTGCCGGCACCCGCGAGGGCATAGATGCCCTGCTCGCCTACCTCAGGAACGATCCGCGCCTGGCGGAACTGGAATACAAGGAGTCCTACACCGACACCCCGCCTTTCCTGCGCTCCAAGGTAAAGCTGAAGCGGGAGATCGTCACCATGGGCGTGGAGAACATAGACCCGCGCCGCAGCGTGGGTACCTACGTCGATCCCGCGGACTGGAATGCATTGATCAGCGATCCGGAGGTGCTGCTGATCGACACCCGCAACGATTACGAAGTGCAGGTGGGTACCTTCGAACAGGCGGTCAATCCGCAGACCACCAGTTTCCGCGAATTCCCCGAGTATGTGCGGGAGAACCTGGACCCGGAAAAGCACAAAAAAGTCGCCATGTTCTGCACCGGCGGCATCCGCTGCGAGAAGTCCACTGCCTACCTGAAAGAACAGGGTTTCGAGGAGGTCTACCACCTGCGCGGCGGCATCCTCAAATACCTGGAGGAAGTACCCAAAGAGAAGAGCCTGTGGCGCGGCGAGTGCTTCGTGTTCGACGAGCGGGTCACCGTGAACCACGACCTGCAGCGGGGCAACTACGACCAGTGCAACGCCTGCCGAATGCCGGTGACCGAAGAGGAAAAACAATCCGCGCAATTCGAACAGGGGGTCAGCTGCCCGCACTGCTTCCATAAAGTCTCAGAAGCGGACCGGTCGCGTTTTCGTGAGCGGGAAAAGCAGATCCGGCTGGCCCGGCAACGCGGCGAGCAGCACCTGGGCCAGGAGGCCCGCGAAACCACCGCTGCGCGGCGGCGCGAAAAGCACGAAGAGCGTCGCCGGCAGGCAGCTTCCAGCAAGGCCTGATGTAGGGGAGAATCTTGTGTTCGTCCCTTGCGCGGCATGACGGGCAAATGGGAGCTTGATTCGGAACACCGAGTATCTACAAAGCCCTCCGCCGACGCAGCCAGTTGAGCGCCTCCGCCTCAACGATGAAGGAACGCATCCCGTGGCCGAGCGCCCGGGCCTCGTTGGCAATTAACAGCGAGGGATAAAAGCCCTTGCTGTGCAGGACGGCCATAACGGCACGGCCCAGCACCGGGTGCTTCGCCAGGTAGCGGCCGAACTGTCGCTGCTCCGACGGAGACATGGCAGTTTGCGCGAAGCGCACGTCCACCAGGATACGCAGCGGCTCCAGATGGCGGTACTTCTCCGCCAGCAGCTTGGCCACCGCCATCCGCGCGGCAGCGCCGGTGCGGCCGAAAAAACAGACCCGGACCATGCGACTGGCAGCGTTGTAACGGATCTGGAAGCTCATTCTGTACAGGCTCCAGGCACTGATCCCCTCCCAGCCCAAAGTCGTCTATGGCGTCTTATTTCTCTTTACAGAAAGAATATACAGAACCGCAATTCAATAAAATAATAATTATTGAATACCCATTTCACATTTTGAGAAAAATTCGTAGGCAGGATAAGTCTTGTAGGAGCGGCCCATGGCCGCGATCGGTTTGTGAAATAAACCACCTCCGATCGCGGCCGACGGCCGCTCCTACAAGGGGGCGCTTAGCTGACTTCTATCTCCGGCATCCCCTCTTCCCCGGCATTGAGCCAGATCTGCGCCGCCGCGCGACGGGCAATCTCCCGGTAGTGGCCGGCGATCTCCCCCTCCGGTTCCGCCGCCACTGTGGGCGAACCGCCGTCGGTGCCCTCACGGATGGACATCGCCAGCGGCAGTTGCCCCAGCAGGCGGGTGCGATAGCCGGCGGCGATGCGCTCGCCGCCGCCGCTGCCAAAGATCGGCTCGCTGTGGCCGCAACGGGAGCAGGTGTGCAGAGCCATGTTCTCCACAATGCCCAGCACCGGCACAGATACCTTGCGGAACATCTCCACCCCCTTGATCGCATCCTTCAGCGCCAGGTCCTGGGGAGTGGTCACGATCACCGCGCCGGCCAGGGCCGTCTTCTGCGCCAGGGTCAGTTGGATATCACCGGTGCCCGGGGGCATATCCACGATCAAATAGTCCAGTTCGCCCCACAGGGTCTGGGTGAGGATCTGGTTGAGGGCGCCGCTGGCCATGGGCCCGCGCCACACCGCGGGCGTATCCTCGGTCATCAGGTAGCCCAGGGACATGGTCTGCAGCCCCTGGGCGGGCACCGGCAGAAAGAACTTCTGCTGCTGCACCTCCGGGCGCACGCCCTCGGTACCGAGCATGGTGGGCAGGCTGGGGCCGTAGATATCCGCATCCAGCAGGCCGACGCTGGCGCCCTCTGCGGCCAGGGCCAGGGCCAGGTTCACCGCGGTGGTGGACTTGCCCACCCCGCCCTTGCCGGAGGCCACGGCGACGATATTCTTCACCTTCCGCAAGGGTTCCGGAGCGTCCGGGGTGGGGGAGATCGGAATCTCGCTGAATAGTTCGAACTGCAGGTGGCTGCCACCCAGCGCCCCGCCCTTCAGCAGCGGCGCACAGGACTCGCGCACCCGCTCGTGCCAGTGCTCCTCCAGGCTGGCGCAGGGATAACCGAGGGTGAGGCCCACAAACACCGTATCCCCCTCGAAGCCCACCTCGATCTCCGCATCCAGCTCGTCCAACTCCAACCCAGTGGCTGGATCATGCAGTTGGCCCAGGCACTCCGCCAGGCGCTCCAATTCCCCCCGCACCTCTTCGGACAGTTCCTCGTGATCGTGATGATGATCGCTCACTGTGCTTCCCTCTCTGAGAATTCTTGATGGGCGGCATTGTGTCGAATGAGCCGGACTAAAGCCACCCACGTATTACTCCCCTCTCCTGCTTGCGGGAGAGGGGTTGGGGGAGAGGGGGCGGGCCGAAGGCCCGCGTGCCGAGCTGGAGCTCGGCGCTCCCAGCGACACCGCAAATCTGCTATATTCCCCGCCCTTCCATCGACCTCAAAGCACACGGATTTCCCCATGCCGCAACCGCGCAACATACTCGTCACCAGCGCACTCCCCTACGCCAATGGCTCCCTGCACCTGGGCCATGTGCTCGAATATATCCAGACCGACATCTGGGCGCGTTTCCAGCGCGCGCGCGGCCATCATTGCCTGTACATGTGCGCCGACGACGCCCACGGCACCGCCATCATGCTCAAGGCCGAACAGCTGGGGCTCACCCCGGAACAGCACATCGCCAATATGCAGGCGGAGCACGAGCGCGACTTCGCCGACTTCCTGATCGGCGTGGACAACTACCACTCCACCCACTCGGAGGAGAACCGCGAGCTGTCGGCGATGATCTACCGGCGCCTGCAAGAGAACGGCCATATCGACTCCCGTACCATCACCCAGGCATTCGACCCGGAGAAACAGCTGTTTCTCGCCGACCGCTATATCAAGGGCACCTGCCCGCGCTGCAGCACTCCGGACCAGTACGGCGACAACTGCGAAGCCTGCGGCGCCACCTACAGCCCCACCGAACTGATCGACCCGGTGTCCGCCATCTCCGGCGCCACGCCGGTGGAGAAGGAATCCGAGCACTTCTTCTTCACCCTGCCCGCCTTCACCAACTTCCTGCGCGAGTGGACCCGCTCCGGCACCCTGCAGGACGAAATGGCCAACAAACTGGCGGAGTGGCTGGACGAAGGCCTGCAGGAGTGGGATATCTCCCGCGACGCCCCCTACTTCGGCTTCGAAATCCCCGACGCCCCCGGCAAATATTTCTACGTGTGGCTGGACGCACCCATCGGCTATATGGCCAGCCTGAAAAATTACTGCGACAAAAACGGCCTGGACTGGCAGGAGTACTGGAAAAAAGACAGCACCGCCGAGGTGTACCACTTTATCGGCAAGGACATCGTCAACTTCCACGCGCTCTTCTGGCCGGCAATGCTGGATTCCGCGGACTTCCGCACCCCCACCAAGGTGTGCGTGCACGGCTTCCTCACCGTGAACGGCAAAAAGATGTCCAAATCCCGCGGCACCTTTATCAATGCGCGCAACTATCTCGACCACCTGAACCCGGAATACCTGCGTTATTACTTCGCCGCCAAACTCACTGGCGGCGTGGACGACCTGGACCTGAACCTGGATGACTTTATCGCCCGGGTGAACTCCGACCTGGTGGGCAAGGTGGTGAATATCGCCTCGCGCACCGCCAAGTTCGTGGGCAAAGGCGGCGGCGTGCTGGCAGAACAACTGGCGGACGAAAAACTCTGGCAGCAGTTCGTCGATGCCGAACCGCGCATCGCCGACTTTTACGAAAACCGCGAATACGCCCGCGCCATGCGCGAGATCATGGCCCTGGCCGACGCCGCCAACGCCTGGATTGCCGACAAGGCGCCCTGGTCCCTGGCCAAGGACGAAAGCAAAGCGGAGGAGGTACTGGCCATCTGCTCCCAGGGCGTAAATATGTTCCGCGCGCTGATCACCTGGCTGGCGCCGGTGCTGCCGCAGACCGCGGAAAAAGCCGCGCAGTTCCTGAATACCCAACTCGATTGGGCCACCGCCACCACGCCGCTGGCCAACCACAGCATCGGCGAATTCAAGCCGCTGATGCAGCGGGTGGAAAAAACCCAGGTGGACGCGGTGATGGAAGCGGCGAAGGAATCCCTGGCGCAGCTGCAGGCGGAAACCAAGCCGGTCAGTGGCCCCCTTGCGGAAGACCCGATCGCCCCTGAAATCCAGTTCGATGATTTCGCCAAAGTGGACCTGCGCATCGCGCTGATCGCCAAGGCGGAGCACGTCGAGGGCGCCGGCAAGCTGCTCAAACTCACCCTGGACCTGGGCGGCGAGACCCGCCAGGTCTTCTCCGGCATCAAGAGCGCCTACAAACCGGAAGACCTGCAGGGCAAACTCACCGTGATGGTCGCCAACCTGGCGCCGAGAAAAATGCGCTTCGGCATCAGCGAAGGCATGGTTCTCGCCGCCGGCCCCGGCGGCAAGGACCTGTGGCTGCTCGAACCCCACCCCGGCGCCGTGCCCGGTATGCGGGTGATGTAACCCGGGACCGCGGAGCTCCAGCTCCGCTTGCGGGCCGCAGGCCCGCCCCATTGTAGGAGCGGCGGGGCGGCCATCCGCCGCTGGCCGCGAAAGCGGGCCTATGGCCCGCAAGCCGAGCTGGGGCTCGGCGTTCCCAGCAAACCGCCTTGCAACCAATCCCGTCGAAAACCACTTCCGAAACCGACCGGCAATCACCGCCGACCTATCCTACCGTGTGCGGCTCCAACCAAACCCGGAAACCGCCCGATGAAAAACGCCCCCCTGGCCGAACGTATCGACAAAATCGACTGGCAGCGGGTAACCGCCAACCTGAACAGCGACGGCTGGGCGCTGGCGGACCAACTCCTTACCGCAGAGGAATGCGACAGCCTCGCGGCCCTGTACCCGCAGAACGAACATTTCCGCAGCCGCGTGGTAATGGCCAACCACAACTTCGGCCGCGGCGAGTACAAGTACTTCGCCTATCCCCTGCCCGCGCTGGTCTCCGGCCTGCGCACCGCCCTCTACCGGCCCCTGGCCGCCGTCGCCAACCGCTGGAACGACTGCCTGGGCATCGATACCCGCTACCCTGAAGAACACGGTCGCTATCTCGAACAGTGCCACCGCGCCGGCCAGACCCGCCCCACCCCGCTGCTGCTGCAATACGGCGAGGGGGATTTCAATTGCCTGCACCAGGATTTATACGGCGAACAGGTATTCCCGCTGCAGGCCGCCTTCCTGCTCTGCGAACCGGGAATGAATTTCAGCGGCGGCGAATTCGTACTCACCGAACA
The DNA here is from genome assembly GCF_030997045.1 of Microbulbifer sp. TB1203. Lineage (NCBI taxonomy): Bacteria > Pseudomonadati > Pseudomonadota > Gammaproteobacteria > Cellvibrionales > Microbulbiferaceae > Microbulbifer > Microbulbifer sp. TB1203. Next base: position 2,750,347 of record NZ_CP116899.1, read on the forward strand.
GCGCCCGCGCATGCAGTCCCGCGCCCATGTAGTTCCGCTGCGCAAGGGCGACGCGGTGATCTTCGCCGTACACCAGCGTCCGCAGAAAGGCAGCCGCGGCTACTACCGGGTCAACATGCGCCACGGCGTCAGCCGCCTGCGCGGTGGCCGGCGGCTTACTGCTGGTATCATCTTCCACGACGCCACCTAACATGTATTTTCACCCAACAACGATATAATGACTGTCAATCCATCCCGACAATGAGCGCAATGCCATGATCAAGGACATAGAGGCCCACAGCCGGGAAATCGCCGAACTCTGCCAACGCTATGGAGTTCGGCGACTCGCCGTATTCGGGTCGGCCGCCACCGGCCACACGCACCCCGGCAGTGATGTGGATCTTCTCGTCGAGTTCGACCTGGATTCCACTGCCGACTATGCGGACCGCTTCTTCGGCCTGCAGGAATCCCTACAACAGCTCTTCGGCAAGCCCGTGGACTTGGTAGTGGAAAGCGCAGTCAGGAATCCCTACTTCCGCCAATCCATCGAAGAAACGCAAGAGCTTCTATATGCCGCTTAAGGCCAAGAAATATCTTTACGATGCGCAACAACCTCCTCATTCACGGCTATGCGGATATCGATGACCGACTTGTATGGAATATCGTTGAAACCAAATTACCCACCCTCAAACATCAGCAACCTACTTCAAGGCGAATAAATGCGCGGCGTATTTCTCGACACACTCACCATGAAACTGGAGGAGCTGGACACCTCCGCCCTGGAAAATGTCCTGGACCACTGGGATTTCCACGAGACCACCGCCCCGGATGAAACCGCCGGGCGCATCGCGGATGCCGAGGTGGTCATCACCAACAAGGCAGTTCTCGACCGCCAGCTGATCGAAAACGCACCCAAGCTGAAACTCATCTGCGTCTGCGCCACCGGCACCAACAATATCGACCTGGACGCAGCCAGGGAGCGCGATATCCCGGTGCGCAACGTGCAGGGTTACGCTGGCGCCTCGCTGACGCAGCACACCCTGGCGCTGCTGCTGGCACTGGCCACCCGCTGGCACCAATACCACGCGGACGTGCAAAACGGCCTCTGGAGCCGCTCCCCCATCTTCTGCATGCTCAATCACCCGGTAATGGAACTGGCGGGCAAAAACCTGGGGATCATCGGCTACGGCGACCTCGGGCAGGGGTTCGCCAAACTGGCGCGGGCCCTGGATATGAACATCCTGATTGCGGAATCTCTCGCTCCCCGACAACAGGGCCGCGAACAGGAAGGCCGCGTGCCACTGGAAAAACTACTGGCGGAATCCGACGCAATCAGCCTGCACTGCCCCCTCACCGAACAGACAGATCAGTTGGTCAATAAAGAATTTCTCGCGGCGATGAAGCCCGGCGCCTTCCTGATCAACACCGCCCGCGGCGGCCTGGTGGACGGAGTGGCGCTGGCCGGGGCACTGCGCAGCGGCCACTTGGGCGGCGCGGCGCTGGACGTGCTGAGCGTGGAACCGCCACCCGCGAACCATCCCCTGCTGGCGAAGGATATCCCCAACCTGATCATCACCCCGCACAACGCCTGGATCAGCCGCGAGAGCCGGCAGCGCCTGCTGGACGGAGTGGTGGACAATATTCGCGAATGGCGCGCCCCTCAGTAGCAGCCCTTCTGCGGGCGCCCCCCGGATATGTGGTAATCGACCGCTGCGTCAGTCAGGACCGCCCTCAAATCCCATCTTTTGTGGTATTTGGCCGCCGCGACTATAGGATACCCATACACCAACCTCTGAAGCAGGAGAGTGTTATGGCAACTGCAAAACCCCTAAATTCTGGCCGGGATAAGCTGCGTCAAGCCTCCCACCTCGCCGGCGAGGCGGCTACCGATACAGCAGCGCAGCTGAGGGAGCGCGCCATGTCTTCGGTACAGGCGAGTAAACAACGCGCTGCGGAGCTTGAGAAAAAATGGGAATCCTCGGTCAAGCGGCACCCCGTTCTCAGTGTCGGCGGTGCCTTCGTCGCAGGATGGGTCATTGCAAAACTGTTTAGGTAGAGCAATCCACACCATCTCTGCGGGGAACCTGGCCGATGGCGCGCGCTACGAAGTCTGAACCTTCTGAGGAAACTCCCGAGCCGGCTGCGCAAAGTCGCAGCCGGGATCGCTTCACTCCGCCACCGGGGGATGAAGGGGAAACAGAAGCAGGTGTACTGGCGCAAGCCGATGCCACCCTGACGCTGCTGTCTGCATGGCTCGTCAATTTGCAGACACTGGCGCGGCTGGAATTCAGCCGTACGCTTGCAGCCGGCAAACGGATCATTGCCCTGCAACTGCTGCTCTTGCCACTGGTTCTGGCCTTTGTATTGAGTCTCTGTGCCGGTGCCGGCCTGATCGGCTACTACTACTCGCAATCGGTTTACGTCGGGTTTGCCGCCTTCTTGTTGGCGCAGGTTTTAATTCTGACCGGAATGCTCCTGTATCAGCGAAAGTTGAGTTCCATGATGGGATTCAGCGAGACCAAACGGCAAGCGAAAGAAGCGATAAACGATGTCTCTGAGCTCTTTAAGTAAGGATATTCAGCACTGCAGCCAGGACATGGATCAGCAGCGTCTTTACGCCCGACAACTGCTGAACCGGCAAAAAAACGAGTTTTGCCAGCGGCTGGAGAAAATTCCACTCCCGGTCGCCATAGGCCTGGCGCTGGTCGGTGGATTTCTCTCCGAGCGGATTTTTCACTATCCGACCTCGTCCCAGATGTTCCATCTGTTTCTCACCTGGCGGGCGCTGTGATCCGCTGCTGAATTGCGCGTCGATTTTATAAGGTCCCCTCTCCCCCGACCCCTCCCCCGCAAGCGGGAGAGGGGAGCCTAGTTATCCTGTAGGGTGCGCCGTGCGCACCAGCGCGCGCGGCGTCCCCAACGAGCCCCCTATTTGACCGCGGCACCGGCTCAGTTAAAGTTGGGGCACAGCAACAGATTCCGTCCCCCATGACCCTTATCCACCACCCATCATCTCTCCCGGAGCAGGTCCCCGTCGCTATCGAGGAGGCCGCCGAACGCCTGGCCGCTTTTATCCGCCGTCATCCCCGCCTGTTGATCCTGACCGGCGCCGGTGTCAGTACCGATTCCGGCATTCCGGATTACCGCGATCAGGACGGTGCCTGGAAACGCAAGCAGCCGGTGCAGCACGGGGATTTCATGGGCAGCGCCAGTACCCGCCAGCGCTATTGGGGGCGCAGCCTGGTGGGCTGGCCGGTGATGCGCCACTCCAGGCCGAATCCGGCACACCTGCACCTGGCCGAACTGGAGCGGCGGGAACACGCCGAATTGCTCGTCACCCAAAATGTGGACCGGCTGCACCAGCGCGCGGGCAGCCGACGGGTGATCGATCTGCACGGCCGCGCCGACCAGGTTATCTGCATGAACTGCGACTACCGCTGCGACCGGCAGGCGGTGCACGACCGCTGCTACGCGCTGAATCCGGACTTTCAGCGCTATCAGGCCACAACAGCGCCGGACGGAGACGCCGACCTGGAAGTGGATTTCAGTAGTTTCCGCATCGCCGACTGCCCGCATTGCGGCGGCATCCTCAAACCGGATGTGGTCTTCTTCGGCGACAACGTACCCAAAAGCCGCGTGCAGCAGGCGCTGGACGCCCTGCAGGCCAGTGATGGACTGCTGGTCATCGGCTCCTCGCTGATGGTGTATTCCGGTTACCGCTTCTGCCGCTATGGGCGGGAATGGAAGAAACCCATGGCCGCGCTAACCCTGGGCAGGACCCGCGCGGACGACATCATCGACCTCAAGCTGAATGCCCGCATCGGCGAGACCCTGGCCGCAACCCTGGCATTGCTGTAGGCGTGTCGTGAAGATCTCCCTGTAGGAGCGGCCGTTGGCCGCGATCGGCCTCGATCTTTAGTCAAGTGGCGACCCCGCCACCAGTGGTCTTATCGGTCCCCAAGACCACCAGCCACAAGGTCTGCCCACGGTCATTTCTTGAGTCTGATACTGTTCGCGGCCAACGGCCGCTCCTACAGCAGTTTCACGGTGTACCGCACTCACGAACTCTCATCATCCCCGATCTTATCCTGGGTGCGGGTTTCAAAATCGCTCGAATCGTGGCGCTCATGCAGCTGCTCGGCGGGCTCCCCCCAAGTGCGGTTGACCATGCGCCCGCGCTGCACCGCCGGGCGCTGCGCTATCTCATCGGTCCAGCGCACCACGTTTTTGTAGCTCTGTGCATCGAGGAACTCCGCCGCATCGTACGCCGTGTTCCTCACCAGGGCGCCATACCAGGGCCAGATCGCCATATCGGCGATAGTGTATTCGCGCCCGGCCACATAGGGATGATCGGCCAACTGCCGGTCCAGCACATCCAACTGGCGCTTTACCTCCATGGTGTAGCGGTTGATCGGGTATTCGTACTTCTCCGGCGCATAGGCGTAGAAGTGGCCAAAGCCGCCGCCCACAAAGGGCCCGCTGCCCATCTGCCAGAAGAGCCAATTCAGGCACTCGGTGCGCTGGGCCGGCGTATGGGGCAGGAAGGCGCCGAACTTTTCCGCCAGGTAAAGCAGAATGGAGCCGGACTCGAACACCCGGATCGGCGGCGTCGTGCTGCGATCCACCAGGGCGGGGATCTTGGAATTCGGATTGATTTCCACGAAGCCGCTGCCGAACTGGTCCCCCTCGTTGATGCGGATCAGATGCGCATCGTATTCAGCGCCATCGAACCCCAGCGCCAGCAGCTCCTCGAGCATAATGGTCACCTTGACGCCGTTGGGCGTAGCCAGGGAATACAGCTGAAGCGGGTGCTCACCCACCGGCAATTCCCTGTCGTGGGTGGGCCCGGCAACGGGGCGATTGATACTGGCGAAGGCGCCGCCGCTTTCCGAGTCCCATTTCCAGACTCGGGGCGGGGTATAAGTGTTATCCGACATACATTGGCTCCGCTGTGCGGTTTATCGAACAGAATTTCCGCGCGCAGGTTATCGGAAGCACCGGCGACCGTCATTACCCAAAGCTGGCGGAAGATTGCCGTGAACTGCCGCCATTCACCCCGTATCATCGTGCCGCGGTGTGCGACAGCTTGCTCAGACCGCTTTGTAGGATGGGCAAAGGAGCATAGCGACGTGCCCATCTTCTGCGTCTTGATGGGCACGCTTCGCTTTGCCCATCCTACGAAAACCACTGTGCCCATATTTAACTTAATGCCATTGTATTCAGGCCTCCCTCATTACGGCCGCCGCAGGTTTTCCACAAGGAATTCCACCACGGCGCGCACGCCCGGCAATAGCCCGCGCCTGTGCGGCATCACGATGGTGGTGGTCACACTGCCGCAGTGCCACTCCGGCAGCACCCGAACCAGTTTCCCGGCCTGCAATTCACCGCGACACATCATCTCCGGCAGGCAGGTAATCCCCAGCCCCGTCACCGACGAACTCGTCAGCACCGTCGATTCGTTCGCCGTCATCCGCGGCAGCGGCGCCACCGGTATTTCCCGGCCCTCGCCATCGGTCAAAACCCAACGGGTGTTCTGCGGGCCGGTGAGCAGCCCCCAATGCTGTGCCAGATCCTCCGGTGCCGAAGGCCGGCCCTGCCGCTCCAGATAGGCCGGCGCGGCCACCAGGATAATCGGCTCCACCATCACCTGGCGCTGTACCAGCCCCGAATCCGGCAGCGGGGCAAAATGGCAGCGCAGGGCGATGTCGTAGCCTTCCTGCACCACATCCACAAAGCGGTCGGACACGTCCAACTGCAGGTGCAGGCGGGGAAAGGTCTCCGCCAGCCGGGGCAGCTGTTCGGCGAGATACGCCTGGGCCACCGGCACCGAAGTGGTGATCCGCACCGTGCCGCTGGGCTCCGCCGCGCGGCTGCGCACCACGTCTTCCGCAGCTTCCGTCTCGATCATGGCGGCGCGGGCGTGCCGGTAAAAATCCCGCCCCAGTTCGGTGAGCACAAAGCTGCGCGAAGTGCGGTGGATCAGCCGCGCACCCAGCGCCGCCTCCAATTCCGCTACCCGCTTGCTCACGGTGGATTTCGGGATACCCAGACGGCGGGAGGCCGCGGCAAAGCCGCCGTGCTCCACCGCCCGCACAAACAGAAACAGGTCATTGAGATTCAGCATTGGAACAAAGTACATACTTGTGGACTTTGAGTTCGATTCTCACAGTCTACCCAGGCAAAGTCCACGCATATACAGTGACTCCACCCGGCCGGCAACCCAAACCCGAAACCAATGGAGAACACCATGACCCCCATTCTTTTTTACGGCGTGCCCTCCGGCTGCTCCTTCGGTTCCATCGTCGCCCTGGAGTGGCTCGGCGAGCCCTACCATCTCTGCCGCGTGGGAATGCCCGAAACCGTCATCGCAGAAGACTACCGGCGCATCAACCCTGTCGCGGAGACGCCGTCGCTAATCACCGAAGCGGGCGACACCTTGAGCGAAAGCATGGCGATCCTCGGCCATATAGCCGCGCGGGGCATCCACAGGCAACTGGGCTTTCCCCAGGGCACCCGGGAATTCGACCGCCTGAACCAGATGCTCGCCTTCCTCAACACCAGCTTCTTCGGCGCCTTCGCGCCCCTGTGGCACGCGCTGGAGCACGGCAGCGAGGGCAGCGAAAAGGAAGCGCTCACCAACTTCGGCCGCGGCGCAGTGGCGCGCGCCCACGCCGCACTGAAATCCCTGATGGGCGACAGCGAATGGCTGCTCGGCGAGCACCGCACCTTGGCAGACGCCTACTTTATCGGCATCGCCCGCTGGACCAAGTACCACCAGGTAGTGGACCGCCGCGACTACCCCAACCTCCAGCGGCTCTACGAAAAACTGCAGGCCGACCCGGCGGTGATCTTCGCCCACGCCATCGAACAGCAGTGCCCCGCCACAAGCAGCGGCGGTTTCCAAGGGGAAATCAATCTGCAGCAGGCCTTGTCACAACTAAAAGAGGCCGCATAACACCGCGCGCCCGCCCTGAGGGCGGGCTTTTTTCCCACCCTTTGTCACGAAAGCCCGGCAGCTTTACGATAACCGTCCCGAAAACCACCTGTAGAAGCCTGTTGTGACCGCCATGGATGGCGGAAATGCAGATTTTGCAGGAGCAAAAATCTGCCAAGCGAAAAACCCATGCGCCACCTCCCGCACCTAATTCCAATCCTGCTTCTATTCCTCAGCCCCCACTCATCCGCCTCCTGCCTGGAGGAAAAACCCCTGAAACAACTGGACACCCGCTACGAACAGGCGCTGCGCAACGGCGACACCGACTTTCTCGCACAACTGCTCAAAGACGAATTCATTTGGGTACACACCCTCGCATCACAGACAGAAAGCAAAAGCGACCTCCTCACCCGCGTAGGCGACAAAAACTACCAACAACCGGTAGCCCGCACCTCCAAAGAAGTATCCGTACTCAACGCCGGCAACACCGCCGTGATCACCGGCTACACCACCGTAGAACAACGCAACGACGACAACAGCACCCGCGCCGCCCGCTACCACTTTATGCGCACCTATATCCTGGAAAACGGGCAATGCCGATTGCTGGCCAGCAAGACCGGCAAAGTCTGGAGCAGCGAAACCGGCCCGCTCTAACACCGTCTCGCTTGCACGCGAACAGCTACGGAGCACCGATCTTTTCGCCTGCAAGCAGGCTCCTACAGGCGCGCTGTAGTGACGTAGGGTGCGCCGCGCGCACCACATCAGCACCTGCAGGATGGGCACAAATCGGCAGGACTGCCGATTTGGACGCCGAGGGCGCCCGCGAAGCGGGTGAGCGCCATGGCCGGCGCGAATCCAAGCGAAGCGTGCCCATCAAAACCCACAACCCCACACTCCAGCCCGCTAACCGTCGCCCAATCCGCCCCCACAACGCCCTCTCGTCGTTCCGGCGGAAGCCGGAACCCAGAGACCCCAGCTCTCGACACCACCATCGCATCAACTCCGACACGACCTCCCTCTACCGGCACACCTAACCAACAAAAACCCAATTCCAAACAAAACACCCACAACTTCTACAATAAATCCACAGAAACACACGCAACCCCGCACAAAGCGAAAACGCAGGAACACCCCCTTGCCCGATCGACATCCGGTAAACATCGGCTCCCTGGACACCCGCCTAAACTGGCTCCGCGCCGGCGTACTAGGCGCCAACGACGGCATCATCTCCATCGCCGGCCTCGTCATCGGCGTAGCCGGCGCCACCGCCGATTCCAGTGACATCGTAATGGCCGGTCTCGCCGGCCTGGTCGCCGGCGCCCTGTCCATGGCCGGCGGCGAATACGTCTCCGTCTCCACCCAGCGGGACACCGAGGCCACCCTGGTGGAACGGGAGCGTCTCTCCCTCTCCGATCCCCGCGCCGCGGAAGACGGTCTCACCACCAGCCTCCGCGCCAAGGGACTCTCCCCCGAAACCGCCCGCGCCGCCGCCCGCGAACTCTCCGCCAGGGACCCGCTGCGCGCCCACACCGAAGCCGAACTCGGCCTGGACCCCACCCGCCTAACCAGCCCCTGGCAGGCCGCCCTCGCCTCCTTTATCGCCTTCGCCTGCGGCGCCCTGCTCCCCCTGCTCACCATCACCCTCCTCCCCGCCCGCACCCGCATCGCCGGCTGCGCCCTGGCGGTTGTCGCCGCCCTCGCCATCACCGGCCACACCGGCGCAAGACTAGGCGGCGCCCCGCACTGGCCGGCGATGTGGCGGACGGTAGGCGTTGGAGCCTCAACCATGGTGGCCACCTATCTGGTGGGGAAAGGGTTTGGGGTGGTCGTTGGTTAGCAAATTTCTGAATAAGTGTATTCGTCACTCCGGCGAAAGCCGGAGCCTAGAAAAGGGTGGGTGCTTGGAAATGGGGGGGCTATCACCCCTCCCGGCCTACCCCGCCAGCCTCCAGCGCCTCGATCAGATCCCGATACTCCTGCCACAAATGCCTGACGTAAAGCTGCCACTCAATATCCAGACGCTCCCAGGCCTCGATAGCGCCCCAGCCGTGCGGGAGGTATTCCATTCGCTCCAGCACAAAGGCGGCAGCGATCCGCTCGCTGGTACTGGCGCCGGTGGTGCCCTTTTCCAGCAGGCCTCGGGCGACTTGTAGGATTTTGTTCAGCGGGTACGGAAGCTGGTCGATTTGCCGATAGATGGATTCCATGGCGCGCCTCACAAAGATCTCCAACTCACACCTGTCTCGAAATTCCCGACAGACTATCATTGTCTCTACCATCGAGACAATGAAAAGCTCGATCTACTCCCCCGCCTACGACCGACTCCGAACCTGGCTCAAAGACCAGCGGGAAGAGCAGGGCCTGTCTCTTCGCGCAGCGGCGGAACTGGTGAGCCGGCACCACTCGGTGCTGGGCAAAATGGAACAGGACCGGAAGATCGATGTGGTGGAATTTGTCGAATACTGTTTTGCGCTGGGAGCGGACCCGCACGAGGGGCTGGATATCCTGATCGACTGCCTGGAACGGGGGCGCAGACAGAGGAAGAAATAAGTTCCGCATGACTGGATAGTCCCATAGAAGTATTTGATATTTGCCACCTGCAAACAAGACTCCCGGATTGCCATTGCCGTGATCAGATGATCCGGCTATCAAAGTACTCTACGCGATAGGCTTCTATCCACGGACCCGAACAGAGACAGCAAGTACCCAGCTTTACATTTGTAGGTTTTTTCGCCTACTCTCCACTTCCGGCACTGGATGTACGCCGTAAGGCTGGCTTTGCCCAGCCGTAGATTGTCACTTTAAGGGAGAGACGGCTAATGATTAGCCCAGGTGAATTTTACCTAATGGATGTGGCAGATTTGCCCTTCGATCTGTTTCGTGGGGGCAATGCCAGTGGATTTCAGTTCCACGAAGACCGGGCGATGAAAGATTGCTACACATACATGAAAGATGGAGTAATTTACGTCGGAGCCAACTTGACCGGTTTCTCATGCTTCGACCACATCACTGACAGAATGAAGAGGCAAGGGAAGAACGTCTGGAAACTCAAACGGGGCGCTCTGCTACCTGTAGACCTCAAACTGGTACGAGATGAGCGCAGAGGACACGAGGGCCACTATATGCTGGCACCGGCCAAGGATATGCCGATACGGAAGTATATCGGTCTGCTCGAAGAACTCGAAAGGGACCCGTCAAAGTGCACCAAACTCACACCGCAGGAGATTAGAAATGGCTGGTAATGCGACTGCAAAAGTCTCTTTCACCAAAAGGGAACTGGCGTCCCTCCTTGCTATAGTAGAAAAGGAAAAGGAGCGGTACGATGCCATTGATTACGACCAACTCGATGACGACGAGGCTGGCGATGTTGGAGATGAGCACGAAGTAATAGACGGCATCTTCTCTATGCTGAAAGCCAGTTACTCAGATACTTTCTGAGTGACTCCCATCCATCTCCCTGAGCAAAGACATAACGCTCCCCGGGCCGCACAGGCAATCTGCCAGCGGCCACCCAGTTCCTGACATCGAGGTCGGCAAGCCTATTGGTGAGCGAGTCAGTCATCCACCTCGAAGAATTTCTTCAGAAGGTAAAACTTATCCATAGATAGTGGAAAGTGCCGCACGACCGCATCCAGATGTAAACAAATTGCTCGAAGTGTAATGGCATAGAATTCTTAACAGCCTTGATGGCCGGCACTTACCAAACACTCTTACCCAAAAAATCAGAAAACGTTTAGGACTATGACTTACTATCGAATAAAGCCCGACCTAGACACCTATGGTTGGTTCGAGCTGGATATGCAAAAGGTATTGAGCGCTCTCGGGCGAAAGACCTTTTCCAAATTTACCGAAACCGATGCATCCATTGCCGACAAGTGGGAGGACTTCGAAGCTCGCCTTGAGCCGCCCGACGGCGAAGTCGTGGTCAGTGTTCGCCCAGATCTTACGACTTGGGGTGGCGGCTGCCATTTAGTGTTAAACGAGAAGGCCTTTGACGTGCTTGGGTCTTTACTGGCTCCATATGGCGAGTTTCTAAGCGCTCCTTTCGAAGGCGAGGAATACCGTATATTTAATTGTCGCACCACGAAACCGGCTGACGAGTCCAAAAGCCAAAAGAAGCTTGTTGATGGGCTTCAAGAAGGCCTTATCAGTCTGGACTTCGATCCTGCGGATATTGCCGATACCCCCGTATTCAAAACGGACTATGACCTATTCATCTCTCTCTACTGCGATGAACGCTTCAAGCGGCTCGTCGAAAAAAATAGTTTAACAGGCATCACTCTCCGGGAAGACTTGGCTACAAGCCCACTGTTATAGCCACTCCTGCCCACAGTCAGAAAGGCAACCAAAGTGGAGCGTTATAAAAACGGGAAACGAAATGTCTGATATTTCAATCGGCACGTTAAAGATGTCGAGAGATGGTGCAGACATTCAAGATTTTCTTCTTTCTTATGAGGAAACAGAATCTAAGCTAAAAAAGCTGTACATAGAAAAACAGAAATTCACAAAGAATTACAAATTATCCCGATTACGAGCCTCTCTGATACGACAGACTTCTATACACGCACCTTCAGGCGGTCGATTCTGGTTCATCCCCACACACGTGAAGAACACATCCTGGGCATCACCAGTAAACTCTAGGGCCTCGTTTTATCCCCGCGCATGTGGAGAACACTTCCAGGTAGATGAATTCCTCGACTTCAATCCCCGGCTCATCCCCACGCATGTGGGGAACACGACGGACAGATGACCCACGTACTCCGCCACACCGGTTCATCCCCACGCATGTCGGGAACACTAGCCGATGGTCAAAGTGGAAGACCTGACGCACGGTTCATCCCCACGCATGTGGGGAACACAGTGTCATTACCCATGTGGTGAAGGAATACGGCGGTTCATCCCCACTCATGTGGGGAACACCCGTCCCCATATTCCAAAAACCGTAGGTATCTCGGTTCATCCCCACGCATGTGGGGAACACGATGCGGGCACGCTCTTGCTTGCGGATCTCCTCGGTTCATCCCCACGCATGTGGGGAACACTTCAGCCGCACAACGCGGTGCACACACGCATCCGGTTCATCCCCACGCATGTGGGGAACACCCATTGCTCAGGGTCAGGATTAACTCGCCGGTCGGTTCATCCCCACGCATGTGGGGAACACTCGACCTGCTTCACGCTCAGCCGCTTCGCCTCCGGTTCATCCCCACGCATGTGGGGAACACTAGCCAATAAAAAAGCGCTGCAGCTGGTCCAGCGGTTCATCCCCACGCATGTGGGGAACACCACTCGGTGCGCTCCTGCTTGCCGTGCTCGTCCGGTTCATCCCCACGCATGTGGGGAACACTACGTCCAGGGCGCCATGGCCAAGCTTTAACCGCGGTTCATCCCCACGCATGTGGGGAACACGAGCTGACATCAACTCCATTCCCGCCCCGGTGCGGTTCATCCCCACGCATGTGGGGAACACGCTGGACGCACGGCTAGCGAGTTTGCGGCAGCCGGTTCATCCCCACGCATGTGGGGAACACATCGTTGTAGGCTCCTATCACAATCGTGATATCGGTTCATCCCCACGCATGTGGGGAACACGTCGCCAACGTCACCAACCTATTGGCCGAGTGCGGTTCATCCCCACGCATGTGGGGAACACCGGTCGCTCCGCCTCATAGTCCAGCTCCACCCCGGTTCATCCCCACGCATGTGGGGAACACTCGACGAGGAGGAGCTTCTCAGGCAGGCTCAACGGTTCATCCCCACGCATGTGGGGAACACCGAGAGACTGCCACAGAAGATAGGGCAAGAGGCGGTTCATCCCCACGCATGTGGGGAACACATAGACGAAGAGTGCGCGCCCTATTTTCAGGGCGGTTCATCCCCACGCATGTGGGGAACACATGTTTGGTGCCAGTGCATATCAATCCCCTATCGGTTCATCCCCACGCATGTGGGGAACACCGCCGCATGAGAACAGCAATGGCCCAAACCAGCGGTTCATCCCCACGCATGTGGGGAACACCTGGCGGAAATGCCCGGGGGCCTGCAGGTGGCCGGTTCATCCCCACGCATGTGGGGAACACACCCACGAAACAAGCCGCCCGTCGGGGCGAAACGGTTCATCCCCACGCATGTGGGGAACACGGCATTTTGCCGGTTCCCCTGGCCAGGCCGTGCGGTTCATCCCCACGCATGTGGGGAACACGATAAATTATCTTATCAAGAAAAGGAGCAGGGCGGTTCATCCCCACGCATGTGGGGAACACATACATTAATTCACCCATATCTACTCCCGTTGCGGTTCATCCCCACGCATGTGGGGAACACACAATAAAGCAAAAGACCGCGCAGAGCGCGGCCGGTTCATCCCCACGCATGTGGGGAACACGGCGTCACCGGTCTTAATGACGGCATCAACGCCGGTTCATCCCCACGCATGTGGGGAACACACCCCTCCGGGCGCGAATATCGCCGGTATCGTCGGTTCATCCCCACGCATGTGGGGAACACAACATCAAAAGAGCACATCGGCTCATGGGAATCGGTTCATCCCCACGCATGTGGGGAACACGATGGGGGGTTCTCAGCCGCGACCCACTCCCGCGGTTCATCCCCACGCATGTGGGGAACACACGAGGACGTGGCCCGGGGGTTCGGCAACGTTCGGTTCATCCCCACGCATGTGGGGAACACAATATACGAAGGTTCACCAGCGGCTCTTAGTGCGGTTCATCCCCACGCATGTGGGGAACACAGCTCCAGTGGCTGCTAGGTGGCGAGTACACCACGGTTCATCCCCACGCATGTGGGGAACACGTCTGCCGGAGTCCGTTTAATCGCGCCCATTACGGTTCATCCCCACGCATGTGGGGAACACAATAGCGCATTTTTCTGGACCGTAGACCCACCCGGTTCATCCCCACGCATGTGGGGAACACAACCCGCGCGCCCACCTAGGGATAACATTATGCGGTTCATCCCCACGCATGTGGGGAACACGTTTTATCTGGCAGCTTCAGCGGCTCGAATGGCGGTTCATCCCCACGCATGTGGGGAACACGGATGCTCGCAGTGCTTCCAGCGGCGGTATGACGGTTCATCCCCACGCATGTGGGGAACACGCACCACCTCATCCCGAAACGCCCGCTGGCCGCGGTTCATCCCCACGCATGTGGGGAACACAACTCGTCCGGCGAAAAATATTTCAACAGTGGCGGTTCATCCCCACGCATGTGGGGAACACAAACCTACTGCGCCTAATTTCCAGGTCGACCACGGTTCATCCCCACGCATGTGGGGAACACATGTGAGATTTAATTCGTTCGAGATTGAAAACCGGTTCATCCCCACGCATGTGGGGAACACCGACCGTCCAGGCTCGGAACCACTCGGCCCGGCGGTTCATCCCCACGCATGTGGGGAACACCATTCCTGCGGTGCTCTCGTACTCCTTCTTCACGGTTCATCCCCACGCATGTGGGGAACACATATGGATCATGTTGACCCTCACGCTGGCGGCCGGTTCATCCCCACGCATGTGGGGAACACCGTTCTTCAAAATCGCCCCTGGCTCGAGTGAGCGGTTCATCCCCACGCATGTGGGGAACACTGACTTTTCTGTCGGTAGCGCAAACTGGTCGGCGGTTCATCCCCACGCATGTGGGGAACACGCCAAAACCCACCTGCCGTTTTCATCTGATATCGGTTCATCCCCACGCATGTGGGGAACACTTGCATTTCACCAATGCCATAACGCCTCCTCGCGGTTCATCCCCACGCATGTGGGGAACACTGCGGCGAATTGCCGGTGGAGCAGCTGCTGGCCGGTTCATCCCCACGCATGTGGGGAACACTGTAGTTAAGTTGGCCCGCGTCAATCCATCACCGGTTCATCCCCACGCATGTGGGGAACACGTGCGGGTTCTTTGCCGCACGATCAGCGTTCTCGGTTCATCCCCACGCATGTGGGGAACACGGGGGTTCCCCTGGTTGGACAGATTAACCCCTCGGTTCATCCCCACGCATGTGGGGAACACGGAAGGGCGCGCGCTTCGGCGCGCCCGCGTCCTGGTTCATCCCCACGCATGTGGGGAACACCTGGGTGCCCAGGCCAGTATCATCTCCGCTGCCGGTTCATCCCCACGCATGTGGGGAACACACCTCCAACTGGATGAACAGCTAATGGAAACCCGGTTCATCCCCACGCATGTGGGGAACACAAGCAGCAAGTTAACGCCGCGGCTTTGGCTAACGGTTCATCCCCACGCATGTGGGGAACACGTATTCGCGAGTCTGCATCCAGCTGAAGCCGTCGGTTCATCCCCACGCATGTGGGGAACACAATATTTTTTACCTGCTTTTAGTTGCCGCTGCCGGTTCATCCCCACGCATGTGGGGAACACGACCCCCAGCTTAGAGACTGGGCGGATAGTCTCGGTTCATCCCCACGCATGTGGGGAACACGCCAAGCAGTTCCGGCAGGAATTTGAGGCCAGCGGTTCATCCCCACGCATGTGGGGAACACATGTAATGCCCGGCCCCAAGCTCGCCCGCAAGCGGTTCATCCCCACGCATGTGGGGAACACGCGCCCTGGTCGTCAACCTCCATTGCTACGCCCGGTTCATCCCCACGCATGTGGGGAACACCCGGATTTCCCAGCTGCTGGGCGGCCGCCATTCGGTTCATCCCCACGCATGTGGGGAACACATTGATAACCCTGGGCCTGCAGGCCTGATGATCGGTTCATCCCCACGCATGTGGGGAACACGGGCCATCAAGGCCGTTAAGACACAGAAAAAGCGGTTCATCCCCACGCATGTGGGGAACACCTGGGTTATAAATATCTCCTGAACTATTGATTCGGTTCATCCCCACGCATGTGGGGAACACTTAGGTTTGCGCGCATTACTCGCATGGCTGGACGGTTCATCCCCACGCATGTGGGGAACACTTTGAAAAATGTTTCAGGTGGTCAGACTCGCGCGGTTCATCCCCACGCATGTGGGGAACACTCAGATTTCAACCAAGTTGGATTTTAATCTGTCGGTTCATCCCCACGCATGTGGGGAACACGACCTGGACAAGCGCGAGCAGTCGATCATTGCCGGTTCATCCCCACGCATGTGGGGAACACTTGGGTAACGCGGACGGCTGATGCCCGTGATGCGGTTCATCCCCACGCATGTGGGGAACACCAGGAAGTCCAGCTCAAAGACTGGCGCTTCGACGGTTCATCCCCACGCATGTGGGGAACACCAGGAAGTCCAGCTCAAAGACTGGCGCTTCGACGGTTCATCCCCACGCATGTGGGGAACACATCAAAGAGATTCGGGCGAAAAACGTCCGCTACGGTTCATCCCCACGCATGTGGGGAACACTTGTGGTGTTTGACGGCTCGCACCTTGGAACGCGGTTCATCCCCACGCATGTGGGGAACACTGCCGATCGTGCGGGCCGCAGTCCTCGTTGAGCGGTTCATCCCCACGCATGTGGGGAACACGGCAGCCGCATGGGCACCGGCACCCCCGAGTACGGTTCATCCCCACGCATGTGGGGAACACTCAACCTGGCGCCCACCGGCGGCGGCGACACCCGGTTCATCCCCACGCATGTGGGGAACACACGGGTTTTCTCGGCACTCTTCATAGTGCGCTCGGTTCATCCCCACGCATGTGGGGAACACATCAGTGTCGGGCTCAGCCTGGACAGAAACTGCGGTTCATCCCCACGCATGTGGGGAACACTTCTGTTGCGCCCCCGGCAGCTCCACCCCAGCCGGTTCATCCCCACGCATGTGGGGAACACGTTGAGCGGCCCCGCCCCTCTGCCAGCCCTGACGGTTCATCCCCACGCATGTGGGGAACACTAAAAACGTTTGTTTTTCGCTCAGTTAGAAGACGGTTCATCCCCACGCATGTGGGGAACACTCACTACGCGCACCACATAAGCGGACAGCGGGCGGTTCATCCCCACGCATGTGGGGAACACGCGACCTCCTCGACATGCCGGCGGACTCCCTCCGGTTCATCCCCACGCATGTGGGGAACACGGTCATTACTCTCTCCTTGTGTGCTGGAGCCGCGGTTCATCCCCACGCATGTGGGGAACACGTTATCGGGCCCGTAACAATTCCCAACGGTTCCGGTTCATCCCCACGCATGTGGGGAACACATAACCTTCGCGCTCGCCATAAACGCATCGTTCGGTTCATCCCCACGCATGTGGGGAACACCTGATGCCGACTACCAAGCCCACACAGAACTCCGGTTCATCCCCACGCATGTGGGGAACACATACGGAGGCTCGTCCGGGTTTAATTGCTCCCCGGTTCATCCCCACGCATGTGGGGAACACGATCACCGGCACGTCCAGCTCTTTGGCCAGCGCGGTTCATCCCCACGCATGTGGGGAACACAACAAAATTTATAGTACCCTCGCCTGCATCCTCGGTTCATCCCCACGCATGTGGGGAACACGCGATAGCTTGCGCCTTCTTTTCTTGCGGAATGGGTTCATCCCCACGCATGTGGGGAACACGACGCGAGCGCCCCGGGTCCGTTGAGTCTCCGGGGTTCATCCCCACGCATGTGGGGAACACGTGATCTGGCGCAGGCTCGGCCAGCACCGCTCTGGTTCATCCCCACGCATGTGGGGAACACATGCCAAAACATGAAAAAACTATCACTCTCCGCGGTTCATCCCCACGCATGTGGGGAACACGGTTTTCTTTGTGGGGGGGCCTATTGCCCTTTCGGTTCATCCCCACGCATGTGGGGAACACCTGTAGGCCCAGTCGGACAGGTACGGCTGCCGCGGTTCATCCCCACGCATGTGGGGAACACCTGCCTGATGATTCGACGGTGCAGTTGGATAGCGGTTCATCCCCACGCATGTGGGGAACACGCGGTTACTCAAATGGATAGACGGGTGGGGGACGGTTCATCCCCACGCATGTGGGGAACACGTCTTACCTCTGGGGAAGACCATACAATCAGCCGGTTCATCCCCACGCATGTGGGGAACACTTGACACCTCGCCAGTATCAAGATCAACAACTCGGTTCATCCCCACGCATGTGGGGAACACGTAAACTGCGGGAAAGATGTTTTCAGGACGTGCGGTTCATCCCCACGCATGTGGGGAACACGCGCCCCTAATAGACCGCCCGTCCCAAACCGCCGGTTCATCCCCACGCATGTGGGGAACACCCTGATATTGTTGCTCATATGTCACGCCATCGCGGTTCATCCCCACGCATGTGGGGAACACCACAGCCGTTCCGGGGTCGGTCCACGTAATTTCGGTTCATCCCCACGCATGTGGGGAACACTTGTCTTCCGGGGGAAGTGGATAGACAAAGAACGGTTCATCCCCACGCATGTGGGGAACACGAAGGATGATATCGAACGGATCGGCGAATTGCCGGTTCATCCCCACGCATGTGGGGAACACATCGGGATAGCTGGAATATCTCTCTGGAGGGTCGGTTCATCCCCACGCATGTGGGGAACACCAGCGACTACTCCGGGTAATATTTCGTCAATACGGTTCATCCCCACGCATGTGGGGAACACTAACCGGGGCGTTCCCATCGCCGGGATAATCTCGGTTCATCCCCACGCATGTGGGGAACACGCGTGACCTCGGAGTATTCGCCAGCGTATCGGGCGGTTCATCCCCACGCATGTGGGGAACACACCATGTATCCTGTAGATACAACTGGTGGTGCCGGTTCATCCCCACGCATGTGGGGAACACCACAGCAGATCGAGAGCGAGCCGGCATGGTGGCGGTTCATCCCCACGCATGTGGGGAACACTCGCCCTCGCCTACCTGGGCTCTGTCCATTAGCGGTTCATCCCCACGCATGTGGGGAACACTACGGAGTAGCGGGCGTAACCGCAGATAATTTCGGTTCATCCCCACGCATGTGGGGAACACGGGAATTGGAATTTGATGGGGTGGCCTACACGCGGTTCATCCCCACGCATGTGGGGAACACACCCGCGAAACAAGCCGCCCGTCGGGGCGAAACGGTTCATCCCCACGCATGTGGGGAACACACTGTGAGTCGGGAGAATGTAGTTTTGCGGCCCGGTTCATCCCCACGCATGTGGGGAACACTCCAAACATATCTGTTTGATTTAAAAGGAAAAATTCAGCCTACGAAATTCCACCAGCCAAACTGGCTATTTTGTAACCGAAAAGAGGTGAACTCAGGAAACTCTTCCTGATTTAGTCTGACTGCCCACTAGTAAAGCAGATCAAGTCTGGAGAGCATCTGTTGGCAGGAAAGAAACCAAACGCAGTCCCTCATAATCGATAGGAACGCGCCTGTTGGTTCCATACGTCTGGAAATCAAAGCCCGACTCCGTATTCGTCGCCCAGGCCATCACCGCATTACCATCTTCCGAGAGTTCGGTAATCTGCTCCCAGATCATCTCCCTTACTCGTCTGGAAACATCTCCCACGTAAACCCCAGCACGAACCTCCAGTAACCAGATAGCCAGCCGCCCACGTAAACGGGCGGGAACATTTTCGGTTACAACGGTGATCATACTCATACTCAGCCGCTCCGATGCCCCTGGTCACCAATGGATTCTGGTTCGGGAATTGCCGGAGGTACGGCGTCTTTTGGAGTTCCAGGCGGCTCTATTCCCCCGGCCGACAGCACTTCCTCGATTAGCGGAATCAGCCGTTTCAACGTCTTTGTCTGGCGAAACATATCCCGGCAAACGATACGCACTTCCCTGTCCGGTTGTGTCGGGTTGGTGGCAGCCACTTTGAACGCGGCGGGAACAACCGTTTCAAACTTGAGGATATCGGCAATATCGTACACAAACGACAGAGGCTTGCCGCTGTGCAAAAAGCCGACTGCCGGGGCATAGCCAGCCGCCAGTATCGCGGCCTCAGTGATGCCATACAGGCAGGAGGTAGCGGCGCTGATGCACTGATTCGCCTTGTCGCCAGCTTTCCAGTTTTTTGGGTCGTAGCGGCGACCGCGCCATTCAACTCCATACTGCTTGGCAAACACCCCATACATCCTGCGTACCCGTGCGCCTTCAATACCGCGCAACTGGTCCACACTGCGGCGCTCTGGCGCGGGCTCACCAAAGCGCAACTCGAACATTTTGCGCACCACTTTCAGGCGCAGGTTTTCATCCAGAGCCAACTTTGCCTGGTAGAGCAATCGATCCGAGCGCGCGCCACCGGGCTGGCCAGACGCGTACATACGCACTCCAGCTTCGCCGACCCAGACAAGCAGAGTCCCCACCTGCGCGGCCAGCTTAACTGCGGCATGGGATACCCGTGTGCCCGGTTCCAGCATGATACAGGCAACGGAGCCAACGGGAACGTGGGTTCGAATTCCCCCTTTGTCCACCAGTACAAAAGCACCGTCGATTACGTCGACTTGGCCGTACTGAAGAAAGATCATCGAATTGCGATCCTTAATCGCTATAGGTTTCAACGGTAAAAAGGCCATAGTCCCTCACGCCCATCAACAGCGCACCACACTCAACAACCCACAACCGAAGGCTTTCGCTGGACCGATACCAGCCAACAAAGCACGATTGAAGGCCTCAGTATTTTGCACCTGCAATACACCTTCAAAACAGGTGCGCCGCACACTGATCCGCGCATTGCTCTTGCGGCCAACTAATACATCGCTGGCTGTGATCAGTGCTGTGCTGAGGCCGAACCCGTGCCGTTCACCCTGCCGCTGCAACCAAGCCAATTGATCGGCTTCGCCAACCAATCCATAACGTTTACCACAGCGGGTGACTGTCGGATTAGCCTGCAGGCGGAAACGATAAGAATTGCCGCCTTCAACTAACTGCTCCAGCGCCAACCGCTTACACTCCACCGGCTTCTTCAGGTAGTTAGGCTGACCCGCCAGAACCAACCAATTTGCCTCAGTCGCAGACTGAACCAACACCACGGGCATTGTCCAAGCGTTACTGTCTACTTCCAGTCGCCAAAGAAAACGCGGCGGCGTGCTGTGCGCATCAACCGCAAATGCTCGCGCCAGCGTGCGGTGCATTTCATAGGCATCACCCAGATCACGCCGGGCCTGGGCGCTGTCGGGATCAAGCGTCAATCTGGTCAGATGCATACACCGCCTCCGATTTCACGAAACGTGGGCCAAAACGCCGCTCAGCGAAAGGAGCCACCGGTTGATCCAGCCGTACGGCACCCTCAGCGGGATCTTCCAGCAAGCAGCGCAACGGTTTGCCTTTGTCAGCTCGCTGGGCCTGAGCTAAGCGCGGATAAGATTTCAGGGCTTCCATCAATGACAATGTCAATAAACCATCAGGCAGCCACACGGGACAACCTGGTGCAAAGCTCTTGCGTCCCAATGCCAACGGCCAGACCGGTGTGCGTAGCGCAGCGTGAATCTGCACCAGCAGGTTTTCGTCGTCGCCCTCCAGGCCAACTAGAAATGCCGCATCGGCCAGGTAAAACCGTGGACTGACCACGGTGCGTCGCAAATCAGACTTACCGGTGGCGATCAATACCCCTGTAGCGGTCTGGTAGTCGCGCATGGGCACACCTTCGCGATCGACACGCACCCCCATCCGCAATCCCGCCAGATCTTCCACCGGCTCGCTGCGATCTCGTCCCAGAGCGGCGCAAACCAATCCCAGCACTCCGGATTTGGAAGGCTCCAATTGTGTGTCGCGCTCGTCGAAGCGGCTGCTAGTCCCCCAGGATTGCAACGGCCCCTGCAGGCGCATCAACAGGGTTGCCATATTCAAGCCTCCAACTGGTCGGCTACCTGCATGCGAACCCATGCTGTCAGATCTTCCAGATTGGCCACGCGATTGCCGCTGCCCTCTGGCCAAACATTACTCAGGTCCAGGTAAGCCCATTGATCTCGCGAATCGCCATAAATGGCAGCCAATTGCTCTTCGTGCGCTGCGAGCTCCGCTACTGACTGACTCGTCAACGATTGATCTATTCGAGCGGAAACAGGCTTTTCAAACGCATTAGCCAGGTTGAGTGGGCTGCTGTGACGCAGGCAGACACCGACGAAACTGGGCGGGTTGTGGGCTGCGAAGGTGTTCTGCTTGCCAGTGGGAATAGCACGCACCATAGCCTGGGTAAATGCCGACAGTGCCGAAAGGGTCAACTCGCCATCTCCCTGCAGGTTGCTCTGCAGCTTACCGGTATCGACCACGGCGTAGCGATAAAATGCTGCGGAGTTAAATTCCACCTGGCCAATCATGCCCGCGCCGGTTTCGTCAGGACCACCCTTGTCATCAACGGCGGTAAAGTAATCAAACTCCCGCTCGACCCGATGCGTACTGATAGCGTGGGCCACCTGACAGGCGGCATCCTGGTTGACCCCGGGCATATCTGCCAACATGCGGCCAAACAGGGCGACATCCACTGCCTTGCCCCCATCCAGCAACGCTTTGGCCTTTTTCACCACCTCGGGCGGTGCGCTGGCCTTGGCCTCCTTCTTGCCTTTCTTTTCTGCGCCCACGGGCGCACCGGTCAACTCGTCCCAATGCTGCTCGATCAAATCGGCAAAACCGGAAATTTCAGCCTCGCCGAGAAACAGAAGATATTCGGTTTTGTCCTCCTTAAGTTTAAGACCGGCGGCTGCCAGAGCAGCTTCGATCTTACCCCCCGCTTCTGCCTGCTCGCGACCGTCCAGACGCTCCAGCAATAACGACTTGAGTTTTTTGGTGCGCACACCACGAAACTCTGGCGCAATCAAATCGTGTTTCTGTGAGGCCAAGCGGATAGCGCGTTTGAAGCACTGGCTACTTACGCGAGCGCGGCGATGGCCGCCGAATATTGCATCCTTGGGCGCGCCGGTGTCGTCGCGGTTAAGATTGGATGGTGCAAAATTCTGAATCAGGTGGAATTCGATAAAAAGGCTCATGATGTCCCTCTCAGTTATTGGCAGGTGTGGATTCTGTGTCGGCAGCGGGAGCTTCCAAAGCACGGTAGAAATCCCGGGCCCAACGCTGGCGAATATTGTCGCGCCACTCGACATCAACTCTCGGGTTGAGCCAGGTCGCTAGATCTTTTAACAAGGCGGCATAGCCCAAGGGCTTATCATCGGCGGACAATAGGGTGACCACTTGGCGCAAATATACCGGCAGGTTTTCTGCATCGGCGCCCAACAGAGCAATAAAACGCTGCTCAATACTGTCGCTCTCCCGTTTGCGCATCAGTTCTCCCAGGCTGGTAGCCAGTGTCTTGCTCCCCTGCCGGGGATGGCTGGCGTACAGGCCCGCAACCACGTAGAGAGCCAATCGCCAGGAATCCTGGGCCCCCCTTTCGGCAGCAAAGCGCTCCACATAGGGGTAGGCCGGTGGATAAGCCCCTGGGGCAAAGCCCAGGCTGCGGCGCAGTACAGCCATCGCCCCGCGGTCGCGCTCCCGCAAACGCTCTAGATGCGCGATAAAGTCCTGCTTGATGTCACTCATACTTGAGTCTCCTCCTCGGCGACGGAGTGGTTGGATTGGGATGACCTCAGTGGCTTCAACTTATTCATCAGATTCATATGCCCCCTGGCCTCGGCGCGCAGCGCCTTGGGAGAATCGCCAAGCGCATTGCGTACCGCCCTCCACACCGCGTCGGCTGCCGCCAAGAGGGTTTGCTGCCAAATCGTATCGGCCTTATCCAGATCGCTGGAATTGCCCGTGCCCAGCAAGGCCATCACCCGGCCCAGTGAGCGCTCGGCCGCGGAAAAGTAGATCGGTGTCGCCGGGCCGGTGTCGAACAGGTTACGTGCACGAGATCTTGTATCTTTGTGTTCCGATTCGGGCATGCCTTCCGCAAGGGCCGTGGTGGCGACACTTCTGATACCGTTGAAGATCTCTTCAGCCTGACGCACATAGGCACGCAGCTCTCCAGCGCCTTCCGAGGAAAGCAACAAAGCAGTCGGCAAGTTGAAACGTTCGGAGCGCCAGCGCAGCAGCTTGGCTTGATCACTCGCCAAGCCTGCTACTAATAACGACTGTTCGCTAGTAGCTAGATTGGCCAGTAGACTCGCGGCCCAATGTAACACCGGTGCAGGCTGCGAGGACTTACCTTCGGCGTCGGGCAGCAGCGTAGGCAAGTCGCGCCAGAAGGCGCGTCCCTCAGTGAAACTCAGGCGCACCAGGTTTTGGTTGCCCACACGATAACTGGCCATCGGATCGGGCGCCTGCACATCGTCGGCCAAGGCAATACCGGCAGCAAAACGAAGCCATTGCACCTGGCCCTGCTCATCCGGCAACAGTAGTACTGCGCGAGTCCGCCGCGTGTAGCGGTCGTTGGGGCCACTGGCCAATCTCGGCTCGGCCTGCAACTGCGCAACACTTGGCAACTCCTGCTCCCAAGACGGCAAATCCTCGTGACCAGAGGGAGTTGGCACGTGCAGGGCCATACAAAGGGTTTCCGCCAACGATGTACCAAGAGGCAGGACTGCCGCAGTATTGGCGAGGGCTCCGGCCTTGTCCGAAGAGCGCAGGGTTTTGACTAGGCCACCGGGAGTGAATTGTAGAAACCCCAGTAAAGTTCGCAGCGCATTGGCTGCCGATGTGGGCTGTGGTGCTAGGTCGCAGGAATGATCGAACACTACTGGTGTATTGCCGTTAGCGCTGGCCAGAGATATCTGTGTCCAGGGCTTTTGCTTGCCCCGGGTTTCCTCTGCTTCGGCCAATACCGCTGCCTGCATAAAGGGCTGCCGTGGGTGAAATAACCAGAAGCGCTCACGCCAGTACTCCAGGTAGTCGAGTATTGCCTCAGTCGGCAGGCCACTTTGATACCAACTCGTCCGCTCCGCGTCTGTCCAGCTGCCCTGGCTACGGCTAAGCGCTCTGTGAGTAATGGCCAACAACAAGCGGTACTGGGCAATCAGGCTGGGCGGGGCCGTTTCCGCCAAGGCACTAATCTCGCCCGCGCGCTGGAAAACTTCCAACAGCCCCAGATCATATACTTGGCCATCCTGCAAGCGCACCGGCAGCCAGGGTACGTCGAGCAGGTTGAAACTTTTATTCATACCTCGTCCTCGGATGAAAGTTCTTTATTCTCATAGACCAGCCCTAGCTCAGCATCCATTCGCAGACACAGTCGATCAAGCCGAAAGTATCCACGCTCTAACGGCAGGGGAATCAAGTGACGCAATAGCGGATGCTCAGAAAAGGCCTGCGGAATACTTGCAGCCTGAAAATGCTTAACCAGTGCTTTTCGGGACACCCTGATCTGGCGGGCATAGAGCGCCTTGGCCAATCCATCGGGCGGGTGTTTTTCGGGATCGAAAGTGCTGCCACCCGGCGTTAGGCTCCAACCGTCGGGGCTTTGATAAACGGGAACCAATGTTATCGAGTCATCACCTAGGCGGGTGCTGTTAGGCAGGCCCAGGCCCTCCTCTCCCTGCTCGTAGCCGCGGAGCTTCTGTGTATAGGCCAACTGCGGCTCCGCATCCGGGTCTATGGCCACATTGACAGCCATCATTTGCTCTGCCTGGCATTTTCCGATGTAATCACCGAGGGCTTCTATCTCGATGAAATTTCTATCAGCATCACTCAGGTCCGCCGGCAACTCCATATCGCCGTATACCGTCTGCACCAGGCGATCAATATCCTGCGGTAAGTGCAAAATGGACTCGCGGGAAAGCAATGCCCAAGTGCGACCCAGAATATAGGAATCGTAGACATATCCCCAGGCGGTAGTCTTGAGATCGGGCAAATGTTCTCTGGAAAGCCCGGCCACAAACAGACGCGCCTGCTCATGGGCTTCCGGCCGCGGGCGCCGGTGGCGATGAAGCCGCCCCGCGCGCTGCAATATCAGATCCACAGGTGCCAAGTCGGTGAGCATAAAGTCGAAGTCGATATCGAGGCTCTGTTCCGCCACCTGGGTGGCTATTAGCAAGGCGCGCTGTGGCCGTTCACCATCGACACCGAAACTGGTCAGTACCTCTCGCTCCAGCTCACCGCGCTGGCCAGCGGGAAAGCGCGCATGGAATAGCAACAGCTTGGCGCTGTTCCCCAATTGTTCCTTCAGCTTGAGGTAAAGCTCCTGGGCCCGATCAACGGTATTCACGATCAGGGCACCGCAACCACCAAGTTGTAGACACTCGATCGCACAGGCCGAGAGGCTATCCAAATCCTCCCCTACTGCCTGCAAGTTGATCGGCGGCAGCGGCCTGGCCTCGCAAGTTGCCCCCCGCAGGCCGCGGTTATCGGCCAGAAGCAGGCGGGGGTAAGACAGTTCGGGAATATCATTGGCGTCCACCTCCCAGGCGCGCAGCAAGGTTGCACGGCGTTTTGCCGGCAGGGTCGCACTCATCAGCACCACTGAACTGCCCATGGCCTTGAGCCAACGCAATAAAGCTGCGATCAATCCAGAGGTGTAAGTGTCATAGGCATGTACTTCGTCGAACACCACCACCCGGTTGCCGAGCCCCCACAGACGAACAAAATGGTGCTTGACGTTAAGCGCCGCGAACAATGCCTGATCCACGGTTCCAACACCGTAGCGCGAAAGCAGTGGGCGCCGACGCTGGGAGAACCAGGCAGACGAGGTGACGCTTTCTCCAGGTGTACCGTGAATACCGCGCAGATGCAGTATCTGCTCATTCAACGCTGCACCACCGTGCACCAGTTGCATGTCCAAAGCAGTATCACTGGCAAAGGCATGCAAAAAGCCGATGGCCCTTTGAAACAGCGCATTGCCCGTGGCCTGAGTGGGCAGAGCCAAATACAAACCCCGGTGCTGGTTAGCAGCCTGCAATCGCAAGTGTGCAAGAAAGGCCAACTCCGTTTTGCCCTCACCCATAGGAGCCTCAACCAATAACAGAGAGGGGCCCTGTACGCCGTCAAGCAGGTTATCCGCCTCACGCTGCAGAGGGCGAGCGCCAAATTTGGGGTTCTGGATAATGCGCCCGATCAACTGGCCGGCATCGGCCAAATCGCTCAATAAGGGCTTATTCACAGTCCAGCCAATGGCTGATAGAGCCTCATCGGCGCGTCGAAGGGCATTGGCGTGGTAGTCGGCAAACAGGTCGCAGCGCTCGCCCGGGGGAAACCATTCGGGATTGGAGCCTATCCAATCAGCCACACTGGTAAGCCCGGCCAGCCACTGCACGGCGGGTTGTGCCAAGGACTCCACCTCTGGTGCTCCTTGGGGGGCCAGCACGGCCCGGAAAACAATGAAAATCGTATTCCGCGCCGCGCCCCACTTCTCCGGCTCGCGGAGCGGCTTGGCATCTCTGATTTCGATCTGCGAAAAGTTGTAACCGTGATGAGCACTGATGGCTTGCAATACATGAAGAATCCAATAGCGCTGCTCAACGCCTTGCCGGCTCAGATGCTCGCCAAGCAAGGCTGCACTGGCACAGGCATGATCCGTAACACCGAGTGAACGCTGCGGAAACGACAGTCCCAGAGCTTCATCGGCTTGACGGCCCTCTTCCCATTTATCCTGAAAACCCGGAATAGCCTTGCCAAAGTCGTGCAGGCCAGCAAGAAAGGCGACCCAACGTACTAGATTAGGCAACGGCAGCCCCAAAGCTTGCGCCGCCCACCGGCGGCTGCTCTCCGGTTCGCGCATTAGAATAGCTTCAGCTACCGCCGCCACATCCAGCAGATGCGCCAAGAGCCCATGCCCGTAGCCCTCGCCGCTCTTGGCCCAGACTCTGCGAGCGGGGTCTGGGAGTTCTGAGAACCGCGCAAGATATTTATCTGGCTCGTTCACTACCTGCAACTCCCTGCGAAGACTTTCTCTTTCCAAATAGGCATATCAATATTCCTTGTAAATCATTTGCTTCCGGCCAACAGGTATGCCATATCTACTCAGCACGACCAACACTGCACAAATCCACAGGTCAGCAAAATTTACAGATGCAGCCAACCGCTTCCTCGCTTCACTAAAAAAGCCACTCCCGAACGTCCTCATAGTTGACAAGCACCAACTGCTGCGCCTCCGGTCTCCCGTCCAGCATCTTGGTATTTACCTGCATTTCCTTGAGCAGATAGCTGGCCAACGCGGCGCGGGTTTGCAGGCGGAGCTGGCCGCCTTCCATGCTGTAGTCGTGTTCCAGTACGGCCTTCTGTTCGGCGGAGAGGCGCAGGTCCGGTTGCAGGATAAGGGTGATTTCGGTGTTCCAGGCGGTGTCGCCTTTGGCGCTGCGGGGGGATTTGTTGAGCACTTCCGGCTCGCCGTGAAACCGGCTGAGGACGAAATCCCGATATTGCTGATTCTTTTCACACCAGGCGCGCAGGTGCCAGCGCAGGCCGGTGTTGACGAAGGTGTGGGGGGCTATGATGCGGCCCTCCCGGTCCGGATTGGCGATGGAGCCGTAGTCCACCTCCACCCGGCGCTGTTCGCGGATGGCTTTTACCAGGGGACGCATCAGTTGTGGGGTGACGTTGCGAGCGGGGTGCCGGAGCACCAGGTTGGGTAGTTGGCAGGAGGGGCGGGCGGGCAGCGAGCGGGCGCTGAGGCCGGCCATCCAGTTGAGGTACTCGGCCACGTCGGTACCGATATAGTGGCACCGGAAGTCCGGGCTCGGAACATTCGCCTTGTCGCTGTGGCGGTATTCGAGGAGGTTGTGCGGGTGGGCTTCGCGGTAGCGATTGATCTCGCTGCTGGCGTATGGACGGCTGATGCCGAAGAACTCGCACAGATGGGTGGTGGTGAGGCGCCCTTCCCAGTAGGCGATAAGTTCGATCAGCCAGAAGCGGCGCTGTTGGATTTCGTCCATGTTGGCGGGTGCCCGCGCAGAACAGCCGGGAAGGCGTGAACTGCTTTGTTATTGTTTGTGACTTCCTTCTCGGTTTGAACCTTTTTACGCCAGCGGGTCCGGGAGGTCAACCGGCAGTAGGGGATTGCTGCTTCCATGTTGTCTTCGACTGGAGGGGAAGCTGCTGTTTTGCGTGGCGCTTTTCTTGCGAGTTGGGGATAGGATTCCGGATTTACGAGGGTGGCCCTGTGCTGGGGGCTGGGGGGCCCCTCTCCCCCGACCCCTCTCCCCGGGGGGAGAGGGGAGCTGAGGCTGCCGCCACCGGCTCCGATAGGTCAACTGCCCGCAGGGGCTGTTGCTGGGCTTTCGCTCATACCGGGATATTGCAATCGAGTTCGCCATTAAGCTCCAGCTGCCAAGAAGGCTGGACAGCCGGGAATAGTGTCGGTACAAACGATAGGTCGCCGCCACCCAGCAGGATTCCGAACATGAAACTGACCCCGGAACTGATCGAAGAGCTGGAAGTCCTCACCCTGTTCAACCTCAACACCACCCAGGAAGGTATCAAGGTGCACTCCACCGCCGCGTCCGGTGCCATCGCGGCGACCCGGCGGCTGCACGACAAGGGCCTGATCACCCAGGCCGACGGCGGCTATCTCACCGGTCTGGGCCACGACGCCGCCGAGCACGCCCAGACGCTCATAACCATTCTCACCACCGAGCCGAGCGCCGCCGGTCCGGAGCCGCGCTAGCGGTGCGAGCGGTTTGTGCCCCGCCCGGTCGGTCCGGGTTTGCGATGACACCCTCCCCGTGTTGAAGCCCCTCGGGCGCTCACCCATAATAGCGGCCCTGCGCGGCGCCCCCTCCCCCAGCCCCTCCCCCGCAAGCGGGAGAGGGGAGCATAGGTGCCTGCCAGGCTTTGCGGATACCAGCTACCCCGGAGAACCATGAGCGAATTCGTCGTCATCCTGCTCAGCACCATTCTGGTCAACAACTATGTGTTGGTGCAGTTCCTGGGCCTGTGTCCTTTTATGGGGGTCTCCAACAAGCTGGAGACGGCCGTGGGCATGGCGGGGGCGACCACTTTTGTGCTGACGCTGGCGTCCATCTGCTCCTACCTGGTGAACACCTACCTGCTGGAGCCCTTCGGCATCGAATACCTGCGCACCATCTCCTTTATATTGGTGATCGCGGTGGTGGTGCAGTTCGCGCGCATGTTTATCGAGAAGACCAGCCCGCTGATGTACCGGGTGCTGGGGGTCTTCCTGCCGCTGATCACCACCAACTGCGCGGTTCTCGGGGTGGCGCTGCAGAACACCATCAAGGCGCACACCTTTGTGCAGTCCACCCTCTACGGCTTCGGCGCGGCGGTGGGCTTTTCCCTGGTGCTGATCCTGTTTTCCTCCATGCGCGAGCGGCTGGCCGCCGCGGATGTGCCGCTGCCGTTCAAGGGCGCGGCCATCGGCATGGTCACCGCCGGGCTGATGTCATTGGCATTTATGGGCTTTAGCGGGTTGGTCTGATGTGGCAGTGGCTCCCTGAAATCTCCATCCCTCTGCTGGTGCTCGGCGGCATGTCGCTGGCCTTCGGCGCATTGCTGGGCTTTGCCGCGGTGCGTTTCAAGGTGGAGGGGGACCCGCTGGTGGACCAGGTGGACGAGTTGCTGCCGCAGACCCAGTGCGGCCAGTGCGGCTATCCCGGCTGCCGGCCCTACGCCGAGGCGATAGTGCACGGCGATGCCATCAATAAATGCCCCCCCGGCGGCCAGGCCACCATTAACGAACTGGCCAACCTGCTGGATATGGAGCCCGTGCCCCTGGACGCGGAGCACGGCACGGAAAAAACAGTGGAGATGGTGGCGTTTATCCGCGAGGCGGAGTGCATCGGCTGCACCAAGTGCATCCAGGCCTGCCCGGTGGACGCCATCGCCGGTGCGGCCAAATATATGCACACGGTGATCGTGGACGAGTGCACCGGCTGCGACCTGTGCGTGGACCCCTGCCCGGTGGACTGTATCGATATGGTGCCGCGGGAGGCTTCCCTCGCCGACTGGCACCCGGAGAAACCCGAGGAGGGGATCGACCTGATCGCCAGCGACCGCCCGCAGCGCGGCACCCGGTCCGGAAACAAGAGGGACGCAGCGTGAGCCCGGTGCAGGAAACAGAGTCCGCCCGCGAACGCCGCGCCGCCCGCGAGGCGCAGTTGATTGCCAGCGACCAGGCGCGGGAGAAGGCACGCGCGCTGAAGCTTTACGATTTTCCCGGCGGGGTTCACCCGCCGGAAAACAAGCACCAGTCCACCGGCGAACCCATCGGCAGCATTCCACTGGCGGAGGATTTAGTTGTACCGCTGAACCAGCATGTGGGCGGCACCGCGATTCCGCTGGTCCAGCTGGGCGAATACGTGATGAAGGGCCAGAAGATCGCCGAGGCGGACGGCCTGATCAGCTGCCCGGTGCACGCCCCCAGCTCCGGCAAAGTGATGGCGATCGAGCCCTGCGCGGTGCCCCACCCCTCCGGTATGCCGGCGGACAGTATCGTGATCCGCACCGACGGCGAGGAGCGCTGGTGCGAGCTGATTCCCTGCGAGGATTTCCGCGGTGAGGAGCCGGTGGACCTGCTGGAAAAGATCCGCGAATGCGGCATCGCCGGCATGGGCGGTTCCGGCTTCCCCACCGAGGTCAAGCTGGACCCCCACGGCGGCGCCGAGATCGATACGCTGCTGATCAATGGCGCGGAGTGCGAGCCCTATATCACCGCCGACGATATGCTGATGCGCGAGCGCGCGGAGGAAATTATCGCCGGGGTGAAGATCCTCGCCTATATACTCGACGAGCCTGAGCGGGTGCTGATAGGCATCGAGGACAACAAGCCCGAGGCCATCATGGCGATGCGCGCGGCCGCCGAAGACAGCCGCATCGATATCGTGGTCCTGCCCACCAAATACCCCTCCGGCGGCGAGAAGCAGCTGATCCAGATACTCACCGGGCGCGAGGTGCCCAATCGGGGGCTGCCCGCCAACATCGGCGTTATCTGCCAGAACGTGGGCACCGCCCGCGCGGTGTACCGGGCGATCCGTTTCGGCGAACCGTTGATCAGCCGGGTGACCACGGTGGTGGGCCGGGCGCTGGAGCGGCAGCGCAATATCGAGGTGCCCCTGGGCACCCCCATCCGCCATATTCTCAAGCACCACGGCGTCCACCACGGGCTGATGCAGCGCATCGTGATCGGCGGCCCTATGATGGGCTACACCATCGACGACGACAGTACGCCGGTGATCAAAACCACCAACTGCATCCTGGTGCCCACGGACGAGGAACTGCCGCCGGCGCCGCCGGCCCAGGCGTGTATCCGCTGCGGTTTCTGCGCCGAAGTGTGCCCCGCTTCGCTGCTGCCGCAACAGCTGTACTGGTATGCGCGGGTGGACGACCGGGAAAAACTGCAGGCCTACAACCTGTTCGACTGTATCGAGTGCGGCGCCTGTTCCTATGTGTGCCCCAGCACCATTCCGCTGGTGCAGTACTACCGCGCCGCCAAGGGCGATATCCGCATCGCCGAGGCGGAAAAGGAAAAATCCGATCGCGCCCGCGAGCGCTTCGAGTTCCGCAAGCTGCGCCTGGAAAAAGCCGAGAAGGAAAAGGAAGCCAAGCGCGAGGAGCGCCGCAAAGCCGCGGAACTGGCGCGCAAGCAGCGGGAAGAAAACGCCGGCTCCCCGGAAGCCAAATCTGCACAGCAGGAGGCCGATGTGGTGGCCGCCGCGCTGGCGCGGGTGAAAGCCAAACAGGCCTCTCCGGAACAACAACTGGCCCGCGCCCAGCGCGCACTCAGCAGTGCCGAGCAGCGGGTGGAGCGCATGCAGAAAAAACTCGAAGCCGCGGAAGAGAGCCAGCGCGGCCAATTGGCGGCGCAACTGAAGGAGGCGGAAATCCGCCTGGGGGAAGCGCAACAGAAACTGGCCCAGGCCGAAGAAAAGGCCGGCGCCGCGCCGGCGGAAAGCGCGGAGAAGAGTAAGGCGCAGAGCGCGATAGAAAAAGCCAAGGCGGCCGCCGCGGCCCGCGCCAGTATGAGCGATGCGGACAAACTGGCGGTGGATATCGACGCCCTCAAGGCGCGTGTGAAAAAGGCCGAAGCGCGGCTGGAAAAGGCGCGCGCGGAGGGTGATGCCAACGTGGACGCGTTTGAAACGGCGCTGGGGAAAATGCAGAAAAAACTGGAAGAGAAAATGCGTGAGCAGAAGAAAGCTGGAGATCAGGAATAATGGGATTGCGCTGTAGGAGCCTGCTTGCAGGCGAATTGGGCCGAATCCGATCCCGGGGATATCTCCTCGCGAGCGCCAGGGCGCTCGCGTTCGCCTGCAAGCAGGCTCCTACAGGTAGCGTTCCGCCTTCAGGGGTGAATGGTGCTGACTTAAGCGCTAGAGCCTCCGTAGGATGGGCAAAGGAGCGTAGCGACGTACCCATCTGCCGCGGCTTTGATGGGCACGCTTCGCTTTGCCCATCCTACATAAATACCAATTCTCGCCTTAGATCAGTGCCATTCGCTCCAGAGGTGAACCGATGGCATTGATGCGCGCCACCTCCCCCCACGCCCTCTCCGGCGAGAGCACCACCAAGGTCATGCTGCAGGTGGCCGCGGCCACGGTTCCCGGGGTGCTGGCGCTGGTGATTTATTTCGGCATCGGCGTGCTGATCAATATCCTGCTGTGCACCGCCACTGCGCTTGCCTGCGAGGCGGCGGTGATGAAACTGCGCAGCCGCCCGGTGGCTTTCTACCTCAAGGACGGCAGTGCCTTTGTTACGGCGCTGCTGCTGGGCATAGCCCTGCCGCCCTACTGCGTCTGGTGGCTGCCGGTGGTGGGCACCTTCACGGCAATCGTGCTGGCCAAGCACCTGTACGGCGGCATGGGCTACAACCCGTTCAACCCGGCCATGGTGGGCTACGTGGTGCTGTTGATCAGTTTCCCGGTGGCCATGACCCGCTGGGTGGGGCCCGCGGAACTCATCTACGGTGCGCCCGGTATCGACGAGGCCCTTGGCCTGGTGTTCGGTTTCGGCGGCTACAACGTGGACGGCTACACCCGCGCCACGCCGCTGGAAGTGGTGCGTCTAAACGAATCGGTGTTGCTCTCCCGGCTGTACGAAATGGAGCCGGTGTTCAACAAGGGCACGCTTGCCGGGCTCGGCTGGGAGACGGTGAATTTCGGTTTCCTGTTGGGCGGCCTCTTCCTGCTGTTCCGGCGCATCATCACCTGGCATGCGCCGGTGGCCATGCTCGCCACCCTGGCACTGCTGTCGCTGTTGTTCTACGACAGCGGCAGCTCTCTCTCCGAGGGCTCGCCCGCGCTGCACCTGTTTTCCGGGGCCACCATGCTCGGGGCGTTTTTTATCATTACCGACCCGATCAGCGGTGCCACCAGTAATAGGGGGCGGTTGATTTTCGGCGCCGGCGTGGGGCTTCTCACCTATGTGATCCGCGCCTGGGGCACCTACCCGGACGCGGTGGCTTTCGCGGTGCTGCTGATGAATTTCGCCGCGCCCACCATCGACAACTACACGGTGCCGCGCACCTACGGCCACAAGGCGCCGCGGCGGGCCACTGAGTTGGAGGAACGGTGATGCTAAAGCGATCCGTACTCGGCAACGGCCTGATCCTGGCGCTGTTCGCGCTGATCACCGCCGGCACCCTGGCGGTAACCCAGATCGTCACCCGCGAGCCCATCGAGCGGGCGATCCGCCAGGCAGCGGCCAAGGCGCTGCTGGAAATTATTCCCCTCGAGCGCCACAGCAACGACCTGCTGCTGGATACCTACCCGATCCCCAAGCGCTACTGGGAAATGCTGGACCTGCCCAATGGCGGCGATATCAATCTTGCGCGGGAGGACGACGGCAGCATCTTCGCGGTGATCATTCCCACGGTGGCGCCGGACGGCTACTCCGGCCCTATCCGGTTGCTGGTGGGTGTAAACCGGGACGGCACCGTCGCCGGGGTGCGCGTCACCAGCCACAGTGAAACCCCGGGGCTGGGGGACAAGGTGGACCTGAAGAAGAGCGACTGGATACTGTCATTCAACGGCAAGTCGCTTGACGACCCACCGCGGGACCTGTGGAAAGTACAGAAAGACGGTGGCGCCTTCGATCAGTTTACCGGCGCCACCATCACCCCGCGGGCGGTGGTAACCCAGGTGCGCACAGTGCTGGACTTCGTCGCCGAACATCGCGAGGAGATTTTCAACGTGCCGCCGTCCGGGCGCGCGGTGGAAGTGGAGCCGCAGGCGGCCAAACCTGCGGCGGAAAAACCCAAGTCAGAGAGCGAATGATGGCAAACCCCGAATACGGAGAGATCACCCGCAACGGCCTGTGGAGCAATAACCCGGCGCTGGTGCAGCTGCTGGGCCTGTGCCCGCTGCTGGCGGTGACCGGCTCGGTGGTGAACGCCATCGGCCTAGGACTGGCCACCACCGGCGTGCTCACCTGCTCCAACCTGGCGGTGTCCCTGGTGCGCCGGCAGATGCCGGAAGCGGTGCGCCTGCCCGCCTCGGTGATGATTATCGCCACCTTCGTCACCTGTGCCGAGCTGCTGATGAAGGCCTTTACCTACGAGCTCTATCTGGTGTTGGGGATTTTTATTCCGCTGATCGTCACCAACTGCACCATCCTCGGCCGCGCCGACGCCTTCGCCAGCAAAAACCCGGTACTGCCCTCGCTGGTGGACGGTTTTATGATGGGCGTGGGATTTACCGCGGTGCTGATTGTGATCGGCGCCATCCGCGAGGTGCTCGGCCAGGGCACGCTGTTTGCGGATATGGACCTGCTGTTCTGGCCCTCCGCCAAGGAGTGGGTGATCCCAGTACTCGGCGCCGACTACCCGGGCTTCCTGGCCGCGGTGCTGCCCCCCGGCGCCTTCCTGGTGGCGGGCCTGTTGATCGCGGCCAAAAATGCCATCGACGCGGGCATAGAGCGCCGCCGCAGCCAGCAGGTCAGAATCGTGCCCGGCGCCAAGCGGGTACGTACCACCGGCAAGATCACCTGATCCTGTAGGAGGGGCGGGGTGGTCATCCGCCATGCCCGCGATCGGTATCGGCTACGTAGAGAGGTCGATCGCGGCCATGGGCCGCTCCTACAAGGTCCTGCCCCAATTAGCCCGTCGCTGTAACTTTTTTGGCACACCCTTCCTCGCCACAGCGGTGGCCATTTCCAACTATTTCGCTAGAATGGGGACCCCGATCCGGAATTTGGTCGGCGACCAACAATAAAAACAGGGAATAACACTATGAGTGTGGACAATGGAAAGTCTGAACTGGTCTATCATGGACGCCGCGCCCAGCGCGCGGACAGCCGCCAACGCCGCAAAGCCATCCTCGAGGCTACTCTGCGGCTGATCGTCCGGGAGGGCATCCGCGGTATCCGCCACCGCGCCGTGGCCCGCGAGGCATCGGTACCTCTGGCCGCCACCACCTACTATTTCAAAGACCTGAGCGACCTGATCAGCGACGCCTTCACTTACTTTGTGGAACAGGGGCTGGAGCACACCCGCCAGTTGCAGCAGGACAGCTTCACCGCCGCCCGTCGCCTCACCCCGGAAGAGCGCGCCACGGGCACCGGGCGCAAGCTGCTGATCCAGCAGCTGACCCGCTTTATCCTCACCCATATCCGCGCCCAGGCCGGCAACCGCGACTACCGCCTGATCGAGCTGGCATTTCGCAATGAGGCCCTGCGCAACGAGCAACTGACCCGCGTCATCCGCATGGCCAACTCGGCCAACGAGTCGCTGGTCCAGGAATTCTTCGAACTGCTCGAACTCGCCGATCCCCAGGCGGCGGCGCAGATAGTGCACGGGACCATCCTCAACCTGGAATACCAGATCCTCAGCGGCGCCATCACCCACGACTCGCCACTGCTGGAACGCTCGGTCACCATGATGATCCGCGGCCTGATCCCCGCCACCCTCCCGGTGACGGAGGCCGCCCGGGCCTGAGCAATCCCCCCCTTTGTAGGAGCGGGCCATGCCCGCGATCGATAGTGGTTGAATCCACAGACCGATCGCGGGCATGGCCCGCTCCTACTAAGCTTACGGGGTCGTTAGCGAAAGCCGTACGGGTCTCCCCATGTCCCCCGCCCCGCGAATCCTGTGCACTCTGCTCACCGCCCTGCTATGCATCGCCACCGGCTGCGAGCGCGACCAGGAAGCCGGCAAAAAGGATGGAGAGGTGCCGGAGGTAAGAGGCGAATACCCCGTAGACGCCTATGACAATTACACCGAAACCGGCGACCTGGATGCGATCAAACGCCGCGGCAGGCTGCGCATCCTGGTGGACTTCGGGACCAGATCCCTGCACCGGTCCGCCACCCGGCAGGCTATCGAAATAGAACAGGCCATACGCCTGGCCCGGCACCTGGGCCTGAAGCCGGTGGTGCTCTACGCCAACAATTCCGACGACCTGATTCCACTGCTGAACGCCGGCAAGGGCGACATCATCGCCAACAACTTCACCATTACCCAAGAGCGCCAACGGCTGGTGGACTTCTCCACTCCCATGGCCGGCAGCCGGCTGGTGCTGGTATCGCGCCCGGATGTGGGCGCGGACCACTGGAAGGGGAAGACCCTCACTGTCACCGCCGGCACCACCTATGAGGCAAAGGGGCGTGAATTCGTTGAACGGCACCCGGGGTTAAAACTCGAGGTGGTGGAAAAGGACTGTATCGATCTGGCGGTGGACGTAGCCCAGGGGAGCACGGACTTTACGATTATCGACGAGTTTAGCCTGGACCTGGTGCTGCAGTTTCGCGACGACCTGAAGAAAAGCATCTTCTTCCCTGAACGGCAACAGCTGGCCTGGGCGGTGCGCAAGCATTCCCCGCAGCTGCTC
The DNA here is from genome assembly GCF_030997045.1 of Microbulbifer sp. TB1203. Lineage (NCBI taxonomy): Bacteria > Pseudomonadati > Pseudomonadota > Gammaproteobacteria > Cellvibrionales > Microbulbiferaceae > Microbulbifer > Microbulbifer sp. TB1203. The sequence continues at coordinate 2,787,808 of NZ_CP116899.1, forward strand.
GAAATGATGAACGACGAAATCCGCCCTATCGAACTCAGCCCTACCGGCGAGCGCTTTACCGGCGACCTGGATGAGATCAGGAAGCGCGGGGTCCTGCGCGCGGTAACCCGCAACTCACCCGGCTCTTATTTTATGTGGAAGGGCCGGTTGCTCGGCTACGAATATGAAATGCTGGAGGAGTTCGCCAGGAACCAGGGCCTGCGGCTGGAGATTATCGTCGCAGCGGAGCGCGACGACTTCATCGAATATCTCAATACCGGCAGGGCGGATATCGCCGCCGGCCTGCTCCCGGTCACCGGGCGCGGGAAACAAGAGGGAATCGCTTTTTCCGATTCCTACCTGAGCGGCGGGAGCGGCATCGTGGCGCGCAAGGGGGACGGCATCAAAAGCCCGGAAGCTCTCTCTGGCCGCACCGTGCATGTGCGTCAGTCCAGTAGCCAGCATGACGCATTGAAGAAGCTGCAACGAAAGGTCCCCGGAATCGAAATGGAACTGGCACCGGAAACCATGAGCAGCCAGCAGATTATCGACAAGGTGGCCAAAGGCGACTACGACTTGGCCCTGGTCGACGAAGTCACGGTGAAACTGGAGCGCCGCTGGCGCGACGACATTCACTTCACCCTGAAACTGCAGACCGACGACTACGCCTGGCTGATGCGCGGGAAGAACCCCGAACTGCTGGCCGCGGTAAATGAATTCTTTGGTCACAGAGAAACCGCGGCCGCTAAAGAACTGAGCAAAAAATATTTCGATTTCCCCAGATACACGCGCCCGGAAATTACCGAGCTGACCGCAGAGGGACATATTTCCCCCTACGACCGGCTGGTGCGGAAATATGCCAGGGACTACGGCCTCGACTGGCGGCTGGTGGTGGCGCAGATATTCCAGGAGAGCAGTTTCAACCCCAGGGCCAAATCCTGGGTTGGCACCCGCGGGCTGTTGCAGGTAATGCCGGTTACCGGCAGGCAGGTGGAGGAAAACCTGTACGATCCGGAGATCGGGATGCGCACGGGCTTGAAGTACCTGAAGTGGCTGCACGACAAATTCAAAGGCCGGGATGCCAGCGGCCCCGAAAATGCAATGTGGTTCACCCTCGCCGCCTACAGCGCCGGGCCCGGCCATGTGGACGACGCCAAAGACCTGGCGGAGGAGATGGGCTGGGACCGCAAGGTATGGTTCGGCAATGTGGAAAAAGCCATGCTGCTATTATCGCAGCGCAAATACTACAAAAAAGCCCGATACGGATACGCCCGCGGCCGCGAGCCGGTGGACTACGTACGCAGGATTGAGGCCCGCTTTCACATCTACGCGGCGCTGTTGGATGCCCACCGCAGAACCCGTAAAGCACACTTGTAGGAGCGGGCCATGCCCGCGACAAATCGGCAGGATAGCCGATTTGTCGCGGGCGCCCGAAGGGTGAGCGCCATGGACGGCGCGAATCAGCGGAGGTCGGAGACGCTGATCGCGGGCATGGCCCGCTCCTACAGGCAATCCCCCGGCATACCCGCAATCCACTCGCGCAGCAGCGCCACACCCTCCTCGTGCACCAGGCTCCGCCCCAGCTCCGGCATCATCGCCCCCGGGTCGGTGGACTCCACGCGGAAACTCAGGATCGACTCTTCCGGGTGGCCCGGCACTACGGCAAAACGGCGGTTGCCGCTGCCGGTGCCGGCGGCCACCGGGGGCTTGCACAGCCCCAGGCGGCGCTGGTCCTGTTCGGCCCTGTGCAGCATCAGCCCGGAGGTGTCCGCCGGACCCGCCGGGTTGTGGCAGTGGCCACAGTTGATGTCCAGGTAGGCACGGGCGCGCTCCTCGAGAGGAAAGCCGGTATCCGAGTAGCTGGCATTGCGCGGTATGGCGGCCAACTCCGGCAGTTCGCTGAGATAGCCGATCTGCTGCCAGTGCAACAACTGGTTCTGCGCACCCTCGGCGTAACTGCCCAGCTTGTGGGGATACTCTTTGTTCAGATGGCGCGCGCGCGGGCCCAGCGGGCGGATCGCCTTGTTGGTGTGATTGTCCGCGTGGCAGCCGGCGCACTGATTGGCATCCGGCACCACATAGGTGAAGGCATTGCTTCCGCCCTCTCCGTCCACCAGTTGCATGGGGATGGCATCGCCGGCGATTTCCAATGTGGCTTGTGTCTGCTCCGCATTCCACACGTAGGGCAGTGCCTGCCAGCCGTCCTCGCGCTTCACCAGCAGGCGGGTTTCCACCAGCCGCACATTGTCCAGGTCCAGTCCCGAACGGGAAAAGTCCGCGCTGTAATCCGCGGTGCGCAACACCCCTCCGCCCCCGGCTTTCGGGTAATAAAAGGTTTTGCTCAGCACCGTGCCCACCGGGTAATCGAAGGCTTCCTCGGCGTAGCGGGCAGAGCTGCCCGCGGGCATCCACACGGTGCGCAGCTTGTGTGCGTAGTCGGTAAACAGCTGGGTGTTGAGGTCGTAGGGAGTGACGCCGGCGTTGAGGGACAGTTCGCCGTCGATCACTTCCACGATATGCCAGTCGCTCAGCCGCTCCGGCACCGCATCGCGCCCGTGGATGACCACCTGCTCGCGGGATGCTTCGCATCCCGCGAGCGCCAGGGCCAGCACGCCACCCCAAAACAGCTTATGCATCGGCGGCCTCGGCTTGTGCGATTTCATCCCCCTCGCCGGCCGGGCTGTCAAAATCCAGCACTATCTGCGGCAGTTTTTTCAGGCTGCAGCTGTGCGGGGTTATATCTGTGGAAATATTTTTGAAATCGTTGGCGGCGTCCACATTGACAATGCCCGCTTCTCCGTTGTCGACGCACACCCGGAGTTTCTCGGGCAGCTCGCCGTCCACCAATTTTTCCGGATTCACCACGCCGTCCCACAAAATATCCGGCAGGCTGCCGCCCAGTCCGAACTTGGCCAGTTTTAGCGCCTTCAGTTCCAGGTGATCCGGGGACTTGCCGCCGCCACTGAATTGGTTGCCGTAAATGTAGATGCTCTCGGGATAGGGGTCGAAGTCATCCTGGGTGGATTTGTCGCTGTAGAAACCGGAGGTGTAATAACTGCTGACGATTATATTGGCGGTGTCGTTATCGGAAATTTCGTTGTCGAAAATTTCCACCAGGTCGTTGGAGTTGATCACCACACCCGAGCCGGCGGGAACCGCTGCCACCGGTGTGCCCTCATGGCCGAAATTGTCGGTGTTGTTTTTGAACACCCGGTTGTTGTAAACACGGGTGCTGTGGCCCGGCTGGGGCAGGTTGGGCATATTGAACACCAGGATGCCGCCGGTGTTGTTGGTGGCCACATTGCCGTAGACGTCGGCACCGATGGTATTTTCGATTTCGATACCGGCCACATTGTACTCGGCGCGGTTGTTGCGCACGATCACGTTGCGCGACTGGCCCACATAGATACCCGCATCGGAAGCGCCGATGGCCACAGTGCCTTCCACCAGGGTGTTTTTCGTCTGCACCGGGTAGATGCCGTAGGCCCCGTTATCGGTGGAGGGACCGTTGGTCCACTCCACGCGGACATTGCGAATAATAATATTCTCACCCTCGTTGACCTTGAGCGCATCGCCGATAGTGTCCTCTATGGCCAGGTCCTCGATGGTGAAATCGCTGGCATTCACCAACAGGCCCTCCGCCCCCTGAATCTGGTCCTTAAAGGAGAGAACGCTCTCGCTCATGCCCGCGCCGCGGATGGTCACTCCGTCCACGTTCAGTGACAGGCTGCGATTGAGTTGGAAGCGGCCGGCGGGAATTTCGATCACGTCGCCCGGCTGCGCGGAAATCAGCTGCTTGAGCAACTGTTTCTGGAAATCGGCGGAGGCCGACGGTTGTGACTCTTCGGTTTTCGAGGTGTCCGCATCCCTGGAACAGGCTACGGTCAGCACAGCCGCCAAGGCTACGCCAATATAAGCTGCGGTCTTCATGATAGTTTTCCTTGCTAATTATTCGAGTTGTTCCGTCCGGCAGATCAATTATCAATAAGTACGTTTGTACCAATTAAATCGCGAAAAAATTAGTGACTGCCAGTGAGCCGATGGTATCCAATCGACCGATGGCCAGCAAGCGGCCTTGCCGGAAGTTGCGGTGACCTGTAGGGTCTGGGAAATAACAGGGACAGAACAGTTTCCGCAAACATGAATTTCCTCCGTCTAGCCCCCGCACTCTCCGCCTGCCTTGCGGCCGCCGCAGCTGCAGAAACCCTGGAACTGGAAATCCGCACCGGGGAAAACAACTACCGGGCCCGGCAGGAGTTGGGTGAGACTTTCGAGTCATTCAATTCCGGCGCCATTCCCGGCGACCGGCCGCCGCGGGAATACCTGGCGATCCGCTGCGACGGACCCTGGGGTGCCCTCAAGTACCGCGTCACTCTTCCCAGCGGGCCCGGCTACCAATTGCGCGCCAATAACGAACGGCTGCTGCTGCAGATATTGGAACACTCGGTAATCAGCGAGGACCGGGCCATCGCAGCGATGAGCGTGCACTGCGTCGATACCGAACCGCGGCAGGTGGTGAAGTCACTGGTGGAAATTGAACTGGAGAGGGGCAGCCCCGCGGCGCAGCAGGTGCAACTGGCCAATGGCTATGTATTGGAATATCGCTATACGCCGTGATTTTAGGACTGAAATAGAAACCGACACCCTGTAGGAGCGGCCCATGGCCGCGATCGGACTGCGCTTCGTAGCTCAGGTCGATCGCGGCCATGGGCCGCTCCCGGCCGGACCGCTCCTACAATGTTTTTTCAAACCTGCGGTATTAGTGAAACACCGGCGCGGAAATAAAACTCCAGAAAAGCACCGTGCCCACCATCACCAGCACCGCCATCACCATGGATACAGTGACAATCGCGCTGGCGAACAGGAAGCCGCGCTCCTCGGAAACCTCCATCACGATGGGAATACCCAGGTACAGCAGGTACACCGCATAGGCCACCGCCAGGGTGGCGAGCAGGATATCCAGCCACAACAGCGGGTAGAAGCCGGCCGCACCGGCAATAAAGATGGGCGTTGCGGTAAAGCCGGCGACCACCATGCCTTTCATGGGATAGGTCCTGGCGCCGTAGGTTTTCGCCATCCAGTGAATAAAATAACCGATGGCCACCACCGCCAGCACCATGGTGCAGTAGAACACCGCCACCAGGGACAGGGCGCTGTCGCTGGTAATCCGCACCGGCTCCCCGCCGCCGATACTCCAGCCCACCCGGGTGGTGCCGAAATACCAGGCCAGCGCCGGCAGCAGCGCCAGCACGATCACATAGGGAATTTGCCGGCGGAGATTTTTCTCCGACAGGCTGCCGATTAGCTGCCACTGCCGACGCGGCTGTAGCAGCAGTCCGAACGTATGGTTCAACATCCCGTTTTCCTCACTACACTGCAAGAAACTCGGGAGAGTCCTCAATTGCTCAGTTTGATCTGGATACTGCTTGTCAAAGTGAGGAATACCGCTAAGAGGCCATTCCCAAAGCTCCAGTCTTTCTTATTGTTGCACTTGTCGTTGTAACACTTGGGTCGCACAAGTCAACGATCGAAATTAAATTGGCGGGAAAGTTTTTTTCGCGTTTCCTCTGGAAACATTCTGCAGGGAAAAATTGATACCGATTACCCCGGCTGGGAAAGTACCTTTGTAGGAGCGGCGGGGCGACCATCCGCCCATGGCCGCGATAGGGCTGCGCTTCGTAGCTCAGACCGATCGCGGCCATGGGCCGCTCCTACAGAGGGAATTGATCACTGGTCATTGATATCGACCACTTCCACCGGCCGCATCCAGCCAAAGCGATCCTCCGCGCGCCCCTCCTGGATATCCAGCAGCGCCTCGCGCAGGCACACGGCCACCGGGCCGGGGACCGAGGAGAGGAGGTATTCCCCGTTGTCGTCCCCCAGAACGCTGATCGGGCTGACGATCGCCGCGGTGCCGCAGGCGAAGGCCTCGCTGCAACTGCCGTCCCGCACCCGGGCGAGCAACTCGTCGATATCGATGTCCAGCTCGCGCACGGTGTAGCCCAGTTCCCGGGCCAGGGTGATCAGCGAGTCCCGAGTGACCCCTTCGAGGATCGAGCCGCTCAGGGCCGGCGTGTGCAGCTCGCCGTCGATCACCGCGAAGAAGTTCATGCCGGAGAGCTCGTCCACGGTACGCCGGTTGCCGGGGTTCAACCACAGGGACTGGTCGTAGCCCCGCTTCTTGAGCCGCGCGATGGAGAGCAGCGAGGCGGCGTAGTTACCGCCCACTTTACTGTCGCCGGTGCCGCCCACCGCCGCGCGGGAGTCCTCCCGCTCCACCCACAGGCGCATATTGCCGGCGTGATAGGCCTCGGAGGGGCTGGCGATCACGTAGAATTCGTAGGAGGCACTGGCGGAAACCGACAGATCCGGCTGGGTGCCCAACAGGAAAGGGCGCAGGTAGAGGGACTCGCCGCTGCTCGCCGGCACCAGGTTGGCGCAGTAGGCGGTCACCGTGCGCACGCCTTCCATAAATAGAGACTCCGGCACCGGCGGCATGCACAACCGCTCGGCGGAATGGGCCATGCGCGCGGCGTTGCGCTCCGGGCGGAACAGGCTGACCCCACCGTCCCGGGTGCGATAGGCTTTCATCCCCTCGAAGCAGGACTGGGCGTAGTGCAGCACCTTGGCCGCGGGGTCCAGCGCCAGCGGTCCGTAGGGGATCAGTTCGCCGGTGCTCCAGCAACCGTCCTGGCAACGGGCGCGAAACATCACCGGCGCCATCACGGTGCCGAAACCCAGCCGATCGGGTACTTCGAAGCCGCGCAGACAGCTGGCTACAGCGGGGTGTATTTCAATACTCACTGATTCTCTCCTGCTAACTCACGGGCCGATTATGGCGCTTGCCGGGATCGAATCCAAATCCTCCACCCAAGGGAAGAGGCATTCGCGCACAACCCTGCAGATTATGACCAAATGGATTAGGACAGACATTTCGAGATCTACTGAAATGCCGGCAGCCGGCGCGCGGCGCCCCCGGAAAAAAACTTTTTGTGATGCCGATCCATTTTTTTAACTGCGACACAAAATTACTGTCACCTGTTTCCTAATATCCGTGTATTGCCCGCGCCTTCCCCCTGCCGGGCTGCTACACCGAATAGGTGGACGGGATCTGATGCTTCGGGCGCAACTGCCGCCACAATCGCAAGTGACAAGCGCCCCTTGGCTATACTCATTTTTACGCACCCCCAGGCCGCCGCGGCAGATACGGGGCGCACTTTCACAGGTAATGGCGCCGCCTGGATCGGCGGGCCGGCAACCTGCCACCGGAAAGAACAATCACTCCGGGCACAGTCAGGGATTGTGCAAGAACCACACTTCAGGGAGAGAAAAATCCGCACGGCCACAGCGCCCGAGCGGAATTCGTGCCCGCCTCTCCGCTCCCAACAGGGTGCGAGACGGGTGAAGTACAACATGGAACAGAAGTGGTTCAACCGTGACACAGACAGAAATCGGCAACAATTTTGCTATCGGCTTGATGTTTACAGCCACAGCTCTGCTGTGTGGTAACACCTACGCGGAAGAAGGCACAGCCACCGCCGTCGATTCCAAGGCTCCGCCCCCCGCTTATATTGAGGCCGCGTCGAAACCCCTGGAAACGCCCAGGCGCCAGCTGCGCCCCTCGGAGGCGGTGGAGAACTACCGCGCCCGCATTGAAGAACTGGAGGCGGAACAGGGTGCCTACGGCGCGGGCATCGATGAGCAGTTGCTGGGCCTGGCCACGGCGCTGCAGAAAGCCGGCGCTCACGAAGAGGCGATCGGGGAATTCCGCCGCGCCATGCTGATCAACCGGGTCAATGAGGGCCTCTACTCCCTGAACCAGGTGCCCATGATCGAGCGCATGATCAGCAGCCAGATCGCACTGCAGCAATGGGAAGAAGCCAATGACAACCAGCAGTATCTCTTCTGGCTGCACGCGCGCAACTACGGGGAAAAGGACCCGCGCATGTTGCCGGTCATCAACAACCTGAGCCGCTGGCACCTGCAGTCCTACGTAGAGGAAAAAGGGGCTACCCTGTTCGAGCACTTGATCAGCGCCACTAATCTCTACACCCTGGCGGTGGATATCATCACCCAGAACTTCGGCGCCAACGACTTGCGCCTGGTGGAAGCCCTGCGCGGCCTCAAGGCCACCAACTACTACCTGGCCACCTACAAGGGTGAGCCGCAGGAAGCGATAGTGGTGAACACCAGCTTTGGCGGAGGCAACGGCATGGACCCGCAGAGATCCAAGCTGGACCACTACCGCATGAACAGCTTCAGCTCCGGCAAAAATGCCATTGCGCGCATCGTGGACGTCTACCAGAAAAACCCCCAGTCCCCCCCGGCGGCCTCCGCCAAGGCAAAGGTGGAACTGGGCGATTGGTATATGATGTTCAACAAATGGCATTCGGCGAAGAAAACCTACAGTGAGGCCTACCAGGCGCTGTGGGACAACGGCGCCACCAACCGGGAGATCGAGGATATTTTCGGTCGCCCCGCGGCGCTGCCGGCGCTGCCGATACTGGAAGAGGACCGCGAAGCGCTGGCGCAGTCCTACGTCACCGTCTCCTACGACGTGACCGCTTTCGGTAAAGTGCGCAATATCCGGGTACTGGATGCCAGGCCGGAAAACAGCGTGAGTATCCGTTCGCGGGTGCGCAATGTACTCAAGCGCGCAAAATTTCGCCCGCGCTTCGAAGACGGCGAACCGGTGGACACCACGGACATAGTGCAGCGCTTCGTATTCGATTGAAGCGGGAAAATGGCGTGGGAACGGACGGGAAGTTTCAACTCTGGATAACAGAAGCTGTCGAACATAAGGTGTAAACACGGCTCCCCCTGTAGGAGCGGCCCATGGCCGCGATCGATCTGAGCTACGAAGCGCAGTCCGATCGCGGCCATGGGCGGATGGCCGCCCCGCCGCTCCTACAGAAACCCGGGGCCGGCACCGGACACACGCAGCTCGGGAGAGACACAATGACACTACGGAAAGCAGTACTCGAAGAATTTGGCTGGCGCACGCTGGTCTCCGCTGTGGCGCTGAGCGCGGCGATCGCCGGCTGCAAAAGCCAGCAGACCCAATCACAACCACCGGCACAGCCGTCGCAGTCGCAATCCCAGTCGTCCTCCAGTTCTTCGTCCCAATCCCAGTCGAGCTCCTCCTCATCGAGCAGCTCCTCCAGCAATAGCCAGCCCTCGACCGCGAGCACCGGCATGCCCTCGAGCAGTTCTTCCAGCAGTCCCAGTCAGGGCATGCCTGGAGCCACCGCCTCCAGCAATCGCCCCAGCCTGGACCTGCCGAGCATCGAATCCGGCAGCGAGTCCAGCCAGCAGTCCAGCACCGCCTCGCGCAGCGGCGATGAATCGCAGCGCAGCCGCTCCGCCAGCGACAGCGGGCCCGACAGCACACGCACCGGCGAGCGCTCCACACCGGTGTACAGCGAGTCCGACCAGCGCGCGGAGGAGAGCCGCATGCCGCCGGACCCCTCCACCAACAGCGAGGGCGAGCCGCCGGACGAAGTCGACTTTTCCGAGGAGGAGCAGACCGCGTCCTCTTCCAGCTCCAGCAGTTCTTCCAGTAGTGCCTCATCCAGCAGCGCTTCCAACAGCGCGTCTTCGTCCAGCAGCGCCTCGGCCGGTGGTTCCTCCAGTGCCCAGGCCAGCGCCGGCAGCCCGGCGAGTGGCGGCAGCGGCGCCCCCAACGAGGCGCCGGCCAGCTCCGCGGAGCGGGTCGCGGAACTGGAGGGCGAGTTCGATGCCACCATGGCCAGCTACGACGGCATGATCCTGCGTTCGCGGGACTATGTGCGCAACCGCCCCGCTTCCCCCGAAGAGGAAGAGGAAGGCATGGATGAAGCGCCCCCCGGGGAATCCCTGGAGGACCTGATCGAATCCGCGGAAGCGGAAATCCCCGCGCCCCCCGGAGGCGGCGGCGAGGGCGGCAGCGGCCCGGAAATGAACAACTCCAGCGGCCAGGCCACCGGCCCCGGCCTGCCCACCGCCGGTCGCAAAGGCGAGTACGACCACAGCGGCACCACCCCGGTGGTGCCGGCGGACATTCCCCAAGGCGACGACGACGATGTGGTGGCCCGCCAGATCCGCGAGGCGGCCACCCGCGAGTCGGACCCGGAACTGCGGGAAAAACTGTGGGAAGAGTATCGAAAATATAAGAAAGCACAGAAGTGACAACGGAGGAAGCCGGTATGCTTTTGTCCAGGACGAATTTCTGCGTTGACGCTCTGGGGCGCAGCCTGCTGCTGGCGGCACTGCTGGCTCTCGGCGCCTGCACCACCACCGACGTGCGCACCACCGCCTTTACGCCGCTCACGGTGGAGGACGCGACCATTCCCGAAGACCGCCTGCTGGACGTGGGCATAGTACAGTTCAACCCCGGCCTGGACAGCACCGAGGCGGATGAGGACGAATTGGTTTTCCCTGAACTCCGCCGTGCGGAATCCCGCTACCTCGCCGTCACCCTGGCCGAGTCGCTGCAGTCCAGCCAGGGTTGGGGCGCGGTGCGGGTCATCCCCAGCGAGCGCACCAATATCGATGTCACCGTCACCGGCACCATCCTGCAGTCCGACGGCGAGACCCTCACCGTGGATGTCACCGTCACCGACTCCCGCGGCCAGGTGTGGTTCAACAAGGAATATACCGAGCAGGCCTCCCAGTACGCCTACGACCGCAAGCATCCCACCGAGGGCGACGCCTTCCAGGGAGTCTACAACCGCATCGCCAACGACATGCTGATTTACCGGCAGCGGCTCTCAGACCAGTACATCGCCGAGCTGCGCACCATTTCCGAAATGAAGTTCGCGCGCAGCTTTTCCCCCCACGCCTTCGACCGCTACCTGATTCGGAACGAGGATGGCCTCTACCAACTGACCGCCCTGCCCGCGGAGAACGACCCCATGCTCGAGCGCGTGCGCCGCATTCGCGAGCGGGACTACCTGTTCGTGGATACCCTGCAGGGCTACTACGGCACCTTCGTGAAATCCATGGAGACGCCCTATCAGGAGTGGCGCGCCCTGAGCTATGAGGAAGTGCAGCAGATGCGCGAACTCAAGCGCAAGGCCCGCAACCACACCATCATGGGCGCGGCGGCGATTATCGGTGGTATTGCCGCCGCCGGGGGCGGCACCGGCGCCGCCCGCGCCGCCGGTCAGGTGGGTATCGCCGGCGGCGGCTACCTGATCAAGAGCGGTTTCGACCGCCGCGCGGAAGCCAAGATGCACATAGAGGCGCTGCAGGAACTGGGCGACTCCATGCAGTCGGAGGTGGAGCCACAGATCGTCGAACTGGAAGACCGCACCGTGACCCTCACCGGCACCGTGGAAAACCAGTACCGCCAGTGGCGCGAACTGCTCAGGGAAATCTACCAGGCGGAAACCGGCGCGCTGGAAACCAGTATCTGAACCGAGGGGCGCTAAGTTAAACATTAACCATGATGCGAAGGGCCTGATGCCGGGGGGTTTTTGCGGGACTGGGACTCGGGCCATCCATGGCCCTCGCCCTTTGGGCGCCTTCGGCGTCCAAAACGGCAGTCCTGCCGTTTTGTCTGCGAGAGGGACCTCGCGGACAAGCCTCCAGGGATGGATTCACGGCGTGTCCCGCAAAAAGCCCCCGGTAGCAGGGCCGCCCCAGACTTACTTAGCGCCATTGAACCAATGGTAATGACCCACAAGATCCGGTAGGAGCGGGCCATGCCCGCGATCGGCAGTGATTCCCGCCGTCGATCGCGGGCATGGCCCGCTCCTACAGAAAATAAACAGCAGTGCGGAACGACTATGCAACACCGCGACCCGTCACCAGAAGACAACGGATTCATCCAGCCGGCGGAATTTACTTTCGGCGGCGAAAAGCCCGCGCAAGCGGAGTCCCAGCAGACCCGCGCCCGCGCAGCGGCCGCGCAAAAAGATCCGCGAAACCAGCAGCACCTGGCCGTCGCGGTGGGCACGGGCCTGCTGCTCGCGCTGATCGGGGTTTTCTGGGGCCTGCCGCAACTGGTGGAAAAACCCAGGCCGCAACTCCCGGCCCAAACCGCCGATACGCAAACCGGCGCTCCGAAAAAAATCGAGACCTCCCCCTACAGCGAAGCCGAAATGGCCCAGCAGCGACGCGAGGTCCAGAAAGTGCTGCAGGATATCCTGATGCTGCAGGAGGAACTGGAGGAACGGCAGATAGATCTCTGGGCCGGCGAGGAGTTTTCCGCGGCCCGGGCTCTGGCGGAGGAAGCGGACGGGATCTACCGCCAGCGCAAATTCATGCAGGCCCTGGACAAATACCGCGAAGCCCTGGCCGCGATGCAGTCGCTGCGCGATGGCATTCCCGACCGTATCGAAAAACACCTGGCCGAAGGTAACGAAGCCCTTGACCGCGGCGATGCCAAGGCCGCGCACGCCGCCTTCGACCTGGTATTGATCATTTCCGAAGATCACCCCCGGGGTGTCAAGGGCAAGGCCCGTGCGGAAAAACTGCCCGAGGCCTGGGAGCACTTCACCGAAGGCAAAACGGCGTTCGAAAAAAACGACCTGAACGCAGCCCGCGACGCCCTGAAGGAATCCCTGGCGGTGGACCCGGAGACCCGCCCGGCCAAGGAGCTTCTCCCGCGGGTTCTCGCCGACATCACCGAGCGCGACTACAGCGAGGCCATGTCCGCGGGCTATGCGGCAATCGCCGAGGAGAATTTTTCCGCGGCGAAAAAATCCTTCCAGAAAGCGCAGGCGCTGAAGCCACAGGCTGAAGACCCCGCCGTCGGATTGCGGCAGGCCGACAACGGCCTCAAACAACAGCGTATCGACCAATTGTTCAGCCGCGCGCGCCAACAGGAGGCGGCGGAAGAGTGGCACGCCGCCGCCGAGAATTACCGCAAACTGCTGAAAATGGATTCCAGCCTGGTTTCCGCCATCACCGGAAAGGCCCGCGCCGAAGCCCGCGCCCAGCTGGACGACCAACTGCAGGAACTGCTCGAAGACCCCCTCTCCCTCGGCGGCGGCAAGCGCAACCGCTACGCCCGCGAAGTGCTCGCCGACGCGCGCAAACTCGAAAGCGGCACGCCGCGCCTGCAAGGCCAGATCGAACAACTGGAAAACGCCATCACCAAAGCGCTGATCCCCATCCCGGTGCGCCTGCAATCCGACACCAGCACCAGCGTGACGATTTATCACGTGGGCCGGCTGGGCAATTTTGCCGAGCGCGAAATCACTCTGAAGCCGGGTCGCTACACCGCCGTGGGCACCCGCGAGGGCTACCGGGACGTTCGCCGGGAATTTACCGTGGACCCCACCGAGGAACCACCCACCGTGGTCATCCAGTGCGCGGAGAAAATTAACGGCGTCAATAACAGCTGAGCGCGCGAACGGACCCTCCGCTTATTGATCAAAAACTGCACGACTTTCATGTGTGGAAAAACCTGGACACAAACGCCAGGGCGGTTCCCGCGATAAGATGACTTTTATGCCAAATGGCGTTACAAAGACACTGACAGTACCAGTTGCGGGCTAAGCTGTAGGGCACCAAGAACGCTTCGTGCCGGTCCGTCGGTTTCCCGAAACCAGCGCGAGGTCTTCACACGCGATAAGTCGATAAGTGCGCAGTAACAGGAAAGCATAAATGACAGCGAAGGAAGCGGTACCCGTTCGCAAGAGCGATCGCGCGGACGACGACTTTTTGCTCATAGAGCCCACCGGCTTCACGCCGGTCCAGGTCGAAGCCGGTGGCAGAAAACTGCTGTTTTCTCCCCGCGCGCTGTCTATTGCCGGCTGCCTGCTGCTGGGCCTGTTGGCGCTGGTCTACCTGCTGGTCGCCCGCTCGCTGATTTTTGAAACCCAGCCCGCCGACGCCGATGTCAGCGTCAGCGGCCTCGCCCTGCCCCTGGGCGACGGCCATCTGGTCCTGCCGGGTCACTACAGCTACACCGTGAGCGCCGAGGGCTACCTGCCAAAAAGCGGTGAGGTGGAAGTCGACAGCGACGGCCACAGCCGCCACATCGTCAAATTGGAAAAACTCCCCGGGCACCTGCGGGTGATCACTGATCCGCCGGTGGCGGTGCGCATCCTGGTGGACAGCGACGAAGTCCCCAGCGAACATGGCCTGGCAAAGAATATTCCCGCCGGACGCAAGCGCATCACCCTATTGAGCGAACGCTACCTGCCCTTTACCCGCGAAGTGGATATCGAGGGCCTGGACAACACCCAGACACTGCAGGCAAAACTGCGCCCCGCCTGGGCCAGTATCCATATCAACACCAACCCACCCGGCGCCACCGTTACCGTGGAGGGCGAGGTGCTCGGCACCACGCCGCTGAGCGCGGAGCTCATTCAGGGGGACAGACTGGTGGAGCTGTCGATGCCGGACCACAAAACCGAAAAGATCCCCGTGGAGGTGACTGCGGGCGTCGACCAGACACTGGCGCCGGTGGACCTGGGGCCCGCGGACGGCATCCTGCACCTGACCAGTGTCCCGGAAGACGCCAGCGTCACCGTGGACGGCGAATTTCGCGGCCGCACACCGCTGCGACTGGAACTGGCCTCCGGGCGCAGCCACCAATTGCGTTTTTTCAAGGATGGCTACAGCTCGGTGGATCGCACCATCGACATAGCCGCCGGCGTCGAGCGCGATCTCTCCGTCGACCTCTCTGCCGTATTCGGCCGCGTGCGCGTCACCAGCAGTCCGGAAAACGCCCAAGTCTTGATCGACGGCGAACTCGCCGGTGTCGCCGGCCAGACCTTCACCCTGCCCGCGCGCAGCCACAGTATCGTGGTGCGCAAGGCCGGCTACGAAGATTACCAGACCAGCATCGTGCCCAGCGGTAAGCTGGAACAGACCGTGCGCGCGGTACTGCTCACCGCCGAACAGGCCCACTGGTCCAAGGTGCCGGCGGAAATCACCCACGGCGCCGGCGGCCGCATGAAGCTGATGCGCCCCGACGCCCGCTTCACCATGGGCTCCTCCCGCCGCGAACAGGGCCGCCGCGCCAACGAAGTGCTGCGCCAGGTCTCCCTGACCCGCCCCTTCTACCTCGCCACCACTGAAGTCACCAACGGCGAGTACCGCCGCTACCAGCGCATGCACAGCTCCAGCCACGTGCAGGGAGTCAGCCTGGACAACGACAACCTGCCGGTGGTGAATATCGGCTGGACCGACGCGGCCCTCTTCTGCAACTGGCTGTCCGAGCGCGACGGTCTCAACCCCGTTTACCTGACCGAGCGCGGCCGCATCATCGGCTTCGACACCGCCGCCGACGGCTACCGCCTGCCCACCGAGGCGGAGTGGGCCTGGGCCGCCCGCTACGACCGGGGAGCCATGCGTAAATTCCCCTGGGGCGATGAACTGCCGGTGCAAAAAAATTCCGGCAATTTCGCCGACACCAGTGCCGCGCAACTGGTACCCGCGGTACTGCGCACCTACAGCGACCGCTACGCCGCCACTTCACCGGTGGGCAGCTACTCCCCCAATTCCCTGGGCATCCACGATCTCGGGGGCAATGTTTCCGAGTGGGTGCACGACCTCTACACCATCGGCACCGGGCTCTCGCTGAGGCGGGAGGAAAACCCGGTGGGCCCGCAGGATGGCGACTATCACGTAATCCGCGGCTCCAGCTGGCGCCACGCCGGCCTCACCGAGCTGCGGCTTTCTTTTCGCGATTACGGCGCCGATCCCCGCAACGATGTGGGTTTCCGCGTAGCGCGCTGGGTCAACGGGGAGACGACACCATGAAATGGACAGTAATTTTTCTCAGCCTGGTATTCACTTCCGCGCCGCTGACTGCGCAGGATAAAGCGGAAGAAGAAAACACAGAGAAAGAAGTCCAGGTGGCACAGGCCGATCGCGACAAGAAAAAAACGGAGAAAGAAGCCGACGACTACCGACCCTCGGAGGAAATTTCCGAGGACCTGTCCGTCTCCTATCCCATCGATATTTAAAAGAGCACCGCCATGAAATTCAAATCCTCCGATTTTATCTTTCAGCTCTTCGCCCTGCTGGGTGCCATCATCCTGGTCCACGCCATCTATGTGGCGATTATCCGTCCCAACGCGGATGCGATGATCGAAGAGCAATTGGCCCGCGAAGCCGCCGGGGAAACCTACATACAGCAGCGCTCGCTCTACATCGTGATGCGCGACTATGAACAGGAGGCCTGCTTCGTACTGATGCTCTGGGCCATGGCGATTATGGGGCTGAAAGCCCGCCGCAGCCTGCGCGAACGCCGCCTGCTGGACAGCGCCCTGCTCAATATCAGCGAAGGCACGCCGATCCTGCCGGAAGACGCGCGGGACCTCACCCGCCCCATACAGGCCCTGCCGGAGGAAGAGCGCAACTTCCTGCTGCCCCGCGCCCTGCTCACCGCGCTGCAACGCTTCGGCTCCACCCGCAACGTGGCCGCGGTTTCCAATTCCGTGAAAGAGGTGTGCGACACCGAGGGGGACCGTTTGGACAGTGAACTGGCCATGGTGCGTTACATCACCTGGGCCATACCCTCCATCGGCTTTATCGGTACGGTGCGCGGTATCGGCGAGGCGCTGTCCCAGGCGCACCGGGCGGTGGAAGGTGATATCGCCGGGGTGACCGTCAGCCTGGGCGTGGCCTTCAACTCCACTTTTGTCGCGCTGGTGATCAGCATCGTGATCATGTTTTTCACCCACCAACTGCAACTGATGCAGGAACGGCTGGTGCTGGATACGCAGAATTATTGCGACAACAACCTGTTGCGGTTTTTGAAAGTGAGTTGATCGCTGGGTTAAAAGAATTGTAGGAGCGGTCCGGCCGCTCCTACAGGGTAATTAGCCAGTTGGGCACGGGCCTGCTGGCGAGCCAAAGAAGGAATCGCCCATGAACCAAGGCGTACTGGAAATCAACGACTGCGGGCTGCGGGTATTCACCGGCACCGATGAAATACTGGAAAGCCCCGGCGTCGCCGTGGTGGAAAACCGGCAGATACTGGTGGGCACCGCGGCGCTGATGCGCGCGCGCAGCCACCCCACGCAGGTGAACAGTCAGTTCTGGCGCCGGCTCAGCCTGGAGTCGCTGAAGTCGGACAACGCCCGCTGCCGCCACCACGCGGACCTGGCCTACTGCCATCTGGAGGAAATCGCCGGGCACTGCGACCTTCCGGGAGAAATAGTGCTGGCGGTACCCGGCAATTTTACCCGCGAACAGCTGGCGCTGCTGCTGGGCATCGTCAAGGAGAGCCCGGTGAACGCCGTGGGCCTGGTGGATGCCGCCACCGCCTGTATCGGCAGCTGCGCCCCCCGCGGCGTGCAGCTGCACGTCGAACTACAGCGCCACCAGAGCCTGGTGAGCCGCGTGGCGGTCCACGAACAGGCGGTACTGGATATGGCGGAAACCGTCAGCGATGCCGGCATACAGAGTTTCCAGGACGCCTGGGCGCGGGTGTTTACCGACGCCTTCGTGATGCAGTGCCGCTTCGATCCGCTCTACTCCGCGGAAGCCGAACAGCAACTCTACGATATGCTGCCGCAGTGGGTCGGCCGCGCCATGCGCCAGGGTGAAGTCATGGCGGAACTGGACGACCGCACAGCGAAAGTGAGCCTGCGCCAGCTACAGGACGCCAGCACGCCGATCCTGTCGCGGGTGCGCGCGCTGATCGACAATCTGACGGAGCACAACAGCGTGGTCTTCGTCTCCCATCGCTGGGCGGAAATTCCCGGCGGCGCGCAGCTGGCGGAGCGCATACACCTGCTGCCCCACAACTGTGTGGCCCAGGCGGTGGCACGGCGCTGGGGGGAAATCCACAGCGATGCGGGGGCCCTGCGCCTGGTCACCGCACTGAGCGCGGCCCCCGCCGGCGAAGTGGCGGTCCAGGTCAACAGCGCCGCCGAGGCGGCGGCCACCCATCTGCTGTTCGGCCACCGGGCGCTGGCGGCGCAACAGCCGCTGTTCGTCAGTTGGAAGGATGGCAAACTCGAGGTGACCGCGACCCCGCCGCACCACCCCGCAGCCACGGTGACCAACCACGCCGGGCGGCTCGCGCTACGCGTGGATGCCGGGGCCCGGCTGATGCTGAACGGCGAGCAGATCGCTGCGCCGGTGAACCTCACCGCCGGCGACAAAATCGGCGCGGCGGATATCGACGACGTAATCACTGCGATCAGCGTGGAGCACTATGGCGCGTAAGAACCGGCGGTTCAGCACCTTCAGCCTGTCGTTCCTCGATATCATGTCCTGCGGCTTCGGCGCCGTAGCGCTGATCTTTTTGATTATCAAACACGGCTCCGACCGCGACATAGAGGCGGAAAACCAGGACCTGGCCGCGGAGGTCAACCTGCTGCAGGAAAAGGTGGAGTTCGGCCGCGAACATCTGGTGCTGGCGCGCAACACCCTGGATACCACCAGCGACGAACTGGCGGAGGCCCAGGGCCTGGCACGGCGCATTATCGAGCAGATCGAGGAGGTCAAGGGCAATATCGCCGAGGTCGACAGCGCCGACGAGGAGCAGGACGTCGAGCGACTGCAGGAAAAACTGAAAAAGCTGGAGCAGGCCAAGAAAGAGCTGGAGTCGGAGAACAAAAAACTCGGCAACAACGTGCGCAAGTATGTGGGCGACGGCGATCGCCAGTATCTCACCGGGCTGCAACTGGGGGGAGACCGTATCCTGATCCTGCTCGACTCCTCCGCGAGTATGCTCGCGGACCAGCTCATCAAGGTGATCCGCACGCGCAATATGTCGTCCCATGTCAAACGCAATACCGACAAGTGGCGCCGCGCAATCAATACCGTGTCCTGGCTGACGGCGCAGTTTCCCCAGGACAGCCAGTACCAGATCTACACCTTCGACACCGGCTTTCGCGCCGCCATCGCCGGCACCGAGGGCCGCTGGCTGAACGTGGACGACCGCGACCAGCTGGATAAGGCCATCGGCGAACTGGACAAAGTCGTACCCGAAAACGGCACCAGCCTGGAGCGGGTGTTCCACGCGGTCAGCAACCTGTCGCCGCTGCCGGACAACATCATCCTGATCACTGACGGCCTGCCCACCCAGGGCATGAAAAAGCCCCGCGGCAATACGATTTCCGGCCGGGACCGTATCGATCTGTTCAGGCGCGCGATAAAAGTGTTGCCGAAAGACGTTCCGATCAACGTCATCCTGGCACCGATGGAGGGGGATCCCTTTGCCGCGAGCGAGTTCTGGAAACTGGCCATGGATACCCGCGGCTCATTTCTGGCGCCCTCGAGGGACTGGCCATGAAACGCAATCGTAACAAACGTCAACAGGAAGAGTTCAGCATCTCCTTTCTCGACGTTATCTGCTGTGGCTTCGGCGCCATCGTCCTGCTGCTGATGATCGCCAAAACCATCGAGCCGATTGTGCTCGAGGAAGCCGAACTGGATCTGGACGGCCAGGTCCAGGAACTGCAGCAACAACTGGCGGAAATCCGCGGCGAAACCAGTATTCTCAACCGCGACCTCAATGCCAAGCGCGAACAACTGGACATCGAGCGCAAGCGCATTGCCAAGTTGAGAGGCGAACTGGACACGCTGCAGGCCCTCTACGCGCGCAAAACCGAGGGCGAGAGCGAGGAGGGCAAACTCAAGGGTGAGCTGACCGTGGCGCTGCAGACCCTGACCGAGGAAATGCGCCGCCTGTTGGGGGAAAACTACCAGCGCAAGAACAATGTGATCGGTGGCATCCCGGTAGACAGTGAATATATCCTGTTCATCATCGACACCTCCGGCAGTATGTTCAACTACGGCTGGGACCGCATGATGACGGAGATGGTCAACACCCTGGATATCTACCCCAACGTCAAGGGTATCCAGGTCATGAACGACATGGGGGACTATATGTTCAACAACTACCGCGGCAAATGGATACCCGACACCCCCGGGCGCCGTCAGGCGATACTGCAGCGCCTCAGGTCCTGGAACCCGTTCAGTAATTCCAGCCCGGTGGAAGGCATCCAGAAGGCGGTGCGCACCTTCCACGATCCCAACAAGAAAATCAGCATCTATGTACTGGGGGACGAATTCACCGGCAAATCCATCCGCAATGTGATGATGGCGGTGGACAGGGTCAATGCCCAGCGCGGCGAAGACCAGCGTATGGTACGTATTCACGCCATCGGCTTTCCCATCCAGTTTTCCCGGCCGCGGCACCTGCAGACAACCGGGCTGAGATTTGCCGCGCTGATGCGCGAACTCACCTACCGCAACGGCGGGACTTTTGTGGGGTTGAACGATTTCCGGTAACTAAAGGGTTATCCAGGAGCGAGTTATGACTTGGTCAAAAAAAGGATTTTCCGCGGTCTGGAAAATCACCCTGGTTTCGGCGCTGCTGCTCGCCGTCGCCTGCTCGCACACGGTGAGTGTCAATGGACGCTACCCGCAGCCGGTCGGGCAGCAGCATCCCCTTACCGTGGGCATCTATCTCAGCGATGAATTCCGTAAGTTCACCCATCACGAGGACAGCGCGGACCGCGACGAATGGAATATCAATACCGGCAAGGCACAGAAAAACCTGTTCGAGACGGTGCTCGGCTCCATGTTTACCGAGACGATTTCCCTCTCCCAGTACCCCCAGGACCTGCCGAAAAATGTCGAGCTGGTCATTGTGCCGGAGGTACGCGAACTCCAGTTCACCATGCCGCGGGAAAACCGCGTCAATATTTTCGAGGTGTGGATCAAATACGATATGCACGCCTATGACCAGCGCGGCGAGTCAGTGGCAAACTGGGTGATCACTGCCTACGGCAAAACGCCCACTGCTTTTCTAAAATCCCGCGAGGACGCCCTGGCCCAGGCCATCAATATCGCCCTGCGTGATGCCGGCGCCACCCTGTATACCGGCTTTGAACGGGTGCCGGAACTGCAGGCGTTCCTGGCCAACAAGCAGCGGGCGCTTTCCATGAGGGGTGGCGAAACCGCCGGTGAAGAAACCACGGAGTAACAGGAGGTTATTGTGGCCAAGTCACTTTTTATTTTCGCATTGGTGCTGCTGAGCGGCTGCACCACGGTGGTGATCGACGAATACCGGCGCAGTGAAGGCGAACTCGCCCGCGGCGACTCCGTTGTTATCCTGGGCCGGCGCCACTCCAGCGAGTACGAAACCGAACCGGACCTGATCGACTGTGTGGGCAGGCACCTGCACAATCCCAAGCGCGGGGTCACCGTTATTCCCGAGCAGCACTTCGTCGACGCCATGTACCCCTGGTTCGAGCCGCGCACCGCGCCGATGCACCTGAAATCCCTGGACCGACTGGTGGATATCCCCGAAGTGCGCGAGCGCATGGAAACCTACGGGGTGAAATACATCGTGTGGATCGATGGCTCCACCGAGACCACCGCCAGCGCCGGTTCCATCGGCTGTTCCATCGGCACCGGTGGCGCGGGCTGTTTCGGTTTCGGCACCTGGGACAAGGAATCCGACTACGAGGCATCGGTCTGGGACTTTCGCGACCGGGAGCTCTCCGGAAAGCTCAGCGCGGATGCCAAAGGCACTTCCTATATGCCCGCCATCGTAATACCCATTCCCCTGATCGCCCGGGTACAGAACAACGCCTGCAAGGGAATGGCCGCACAGCTGCAACAGTTCCTGCTGCCGGCACAACCCGCCGGCGGCAAATCTTCGAGTAGTTGACGCTCCTCAAATTCAGCGGAGGACCAAAACAATGCACACTTTACACAAAATACTCGCCACCGCGGTAATCGCGGCCATCGCCGGCTGCGCCTTCAACCCCGCCACCAACCGGCCGGACCTGGTATTGATGTCGGAATCCCGCGAAATTGAAATCGGCCGGGAAATGCATCAAAAGCTGGTGAAGAGCACGCCGATCTATAACGATCCGGTACTGAACGCCTATGTGGAGCACGTGGGCCAGAAAGTGGCCGCGGCCAGCGACAGGCCCGACCTGGAATACCACTTCACCATTATCGACAGCCAGGATATCAATGCCTTCGCCCTGCCGGGGGGGTATGTGTATATCAACCGCGGCCTGCTCACCTATCTGCACTCGGAGGCGGAAATGGCCGCGGTGCTGGCCCACGAAGTTGGGCATATAACCGCCCGCCACGCGGTGCGGCAAAAAACCGCCGCCACCGGCGCCGGTGTCGCCTCGGTACTCTCCGTACTGGTGACCGGCAGTGGTGTCGTCGGCGACGTGGCCAACCTGTGGACCACCGCGGCGGTGAAAGGTTACGGCCGCGATATGGAACTGGAAGCGGACCGCTTTGGCGCACAGTATATGTACAACGCCGGCTACGATCCGCAGGCGATGATCAATGTGATCGCCCTGCTGAAAGACCAGGAGACCTTCTCCCGCCGACGCGCCAGGGTGGAAGGTAAAAAGCAGCAGACCTACCACGGGGTTTTCTCCTCCCACCCTCGCAACGATATCCGCCTGAAGGAAGTTGTGGCGGCAGCTGGAGAGCTGCCGGAGGACAAAAAGGTAACCAAAGTCGAATACTACCGCGAGAAAACCGACGGCCTGGTCTACGGGCAGAACGCGCGACAGTCGGAAAAAAACCGCTACAACCACAAACGGCTTGGATTTTCCCTGCTGTTCCCGGAGGGCTGGAAAGTCGAGAACCAGCGCGAAGCCATCGTCGGCATTGCACCGGACAATTCCGCCACCATCACCCTCAAGGTGGACAGGCGCAACAGCAACCAACCCCCGGATATGGCGTTGCGGGAGACCTATGACGTGCGCCGCCTCGAACAGGACGAACAGCTACAGCAGTACCGGCTGCAGGGCCACACCGGCAAATTGCCGAAGGCCGGCAACGAGGACCCGGACCGGGTAGCATTAATTTTCTACGGCAGTCGCCAGTATATTTTCGAGGGTAAGATCAACAAGCTGCCGGAGGGAGAGGAAAAGGCCGGCGAGGAGTACGACAACCTCTTTCTCACCAGTATTCGCAGCTTCCGCCCCCTGCGCAAAAGCGACATTATTCAGCCGAACGTCAAACGGGTGCGTTATGTGAAAGCCAACGAAAAAACCACTTTCGCATCGCTGGCCCGCCATATGGAGATCGGCGAATACGCTGAGGAACAACTGCGCCTGCTCAATGGTTACTTTCCCCGCGGCGAGCCCAAGCCGGGAGAGTGGATCAAGATTGTACAGTGAAAAGTTCAGGACTCGTCATGATTGCAGGAGCGACCCAAGGCCGCGATCGGCCACCATCTGGAATCCGGTCGCGGCATAGCCTTTGAAGCAGGAGGGAGGGATCATACCCGGGATAATGGAGGCGGTCCCAACTCCCCCGTTATGCGCTAGCCGACAGCGGAATCGCTCAATCACTGCGGACCACGATGACCGGTAGCGGGCTGTAACCCGGGAACGTTACAGGATAATTTTTGATATCAAAAGGACAAGACTCAATTTAAACAGCGCGGTGGGATATCCGGGCTAGCCCCAGGGCTGGGAGAGAGAGCGTGATCCAGATTCTGATTTTGCTCGCCATTGTCGGCTTGATCATACTGATAACCACAAGGCTCAAACTGCACATCTTTCTCACCCTGCTGCTGGCCAGCTTTCTCGCAGGTTTTGTCTATGGCATCCCGGTGGCAAGCATTGCCACTGTCATCGGCAACGGTTTTGGCAGTGTACTCGGTTATATCGGCCTGGTAATCATGCTGGGTACTGTAATCGCCATTATTCTCGAGAGATCCGGCGCTGCCATCACCATGGCGGAAACCACCATCCGGCTGCTGGGGGAACGGATGCCGACTCTGGCTATTTCCATTATCGGCTATCTGGTTGCCATCCCTGTGTTCTGCGATTCCGGCTACATTATCCTGAACTCGCTGAAAAATTCTCTCGCGGAAAAACTCCGGGTTTCCAACTGTTCCATGAGTGTAGCGCTGGCCACTGGGCTCTTCGCAACCCATACCCTGGTCCCCCCCACTCCCGGCCCCGTCGCTGCGGCCACCAGCCTGGGCCTGGGCAACAGCTTCGGCATGGTAATTATACTGGGGTTGCTGGTAGCCGCGGTGGCTGCACTCGCGGGATGGATCTGGTCGCGACAGTTTGCCGACGTACACCTGGAAATCGGCGTGGACAGCAAAGTAAGCGACGAGTATTGCCGGGAACTGGTGGAGCGTTACGGCAGCCTGCCGAACTCCGCCATTGCTTTTGCGCCAATTTTTGTACCCATCGCACTGATGTGCCTGGGCTCTATCGCCAATCTCCCCGATAACCCGATCAATGATATTCCAGCCCTACGCCACCTGGCCGTCTTTCTCGGCCAGCCCTTGAATGCTTTGCTGATGGGCCTGGGACTCGCCTGTTTTCTGCTGCGTGGACCGCAGAAAATAGTGCAATTGTCCAAACATATAGCAGCCGGTATCAAAGCCGCCGCACCGGTGCTGTTGATCACCGGCGCCGGCGGCGCTCTTGGTGAAG
Organism: Microbulbifer sp. TB1203; assembly: GCF_030997045.1. Taxonomy (NCBI): domain Bacteria; kingdom Pseudomonadati; phylum Pseudomonadota; class Gammaproteobacteria; order Cellvibrionales; family Microbulbiferaceae; genus Microbulbifer; species Microbulbifer sp. TB1203. Next base: position 2,812,128 of record NZ_CP116899.1, read on the forward strand.
TATTGAAAGTTTCCGGTGTCGGCACCCTGCTCAGCCAGTCCCTGTCCCATTCCAGTATGGGCCTGCTTATGCCCTTCCTGGTCGCCGCAACATTGAAAAGCGCCCAGGGCTCCTCCACCGTCGCCATGGCCACCACCTCAATACTGGTGGCGCCACTTCTGTTTGAGATGGGACTGGACAGCGAGATAGGCAGAGTGCTCACCGTCATGGCGATCGGTGCCGGCGCCATGACAGTGTCCCACGTCAATGACAGCTACTTCTGGGTGGTTACCCAATTCAGCAAGATGGACGTGACACTCGGCTACCGCGCCCAGACCACCGCCACCCTGATCCAGGGGGTAAGTGCCATGGCAGTGGTGGCGCTACTGGGCCTGGTGCTGATTTGAGTAAATTGCCCCTCACAATGATCCTGTATACACAAACTCCCGAGCGCCGTACAAACAGAGTACAGAAGATGATTCATCGCACCCTGCCCCTCTGCCTTTCCCTGGTCCTCATCCTCGCCGCCGGCAGTGCACATGCCACCCTGGTGATTGCTCACCGCGGCGCTTCCGGTTACCTGCCCGAGCATACCCTGGAAGCCAAGGCCCTGGCCTACGCCATGCGGCCGGACTATATCGAGCAGGACCTGGTGCTGAGCAAAGACAACCGCCTGATAGTAATGCACGATATTTACCTGGATGATATTACCGATGTCGCCCAGGTTTTCCCTGGCCGCGTGCGCAAGGACGGGCGCTACTACACCATCGATTTTACCCTGACGGAACTCAAGCGATTGAGAGTTACCGAGGCGTTCAGAAATAAGGATGGCAATATCGCTGCGAAATATCCCCGGCGCTTCCCGCTATGGCAATCCAGCTTCCAGTTATCCACTCTGGAGGAGGAAATCGAACTGATCCAGGGGCTCAACAAGACGCTCGGTTACGATATCGGCATCTACCCCGAAATTAAAAATCCCGCCTTCCATCGCCGCGAGGGCCGGGATATCGCCGTCCTGACACTGGTCAAACTCAAGCAATACGGCTACACCAACCGCAACAAAAAGATCTACCTTCAGTGCTTCGACGCCGAGGAACTGCAGCGGATAAAGCGCGAGCTGATGCCGCAGCTGGAAATGGATCTGCCCCTCGTACAATTGATCGCCAAAACGGGGTGGAGTGAAAAGCAGGTAGAGGTACAGGGAAAACTGGAAAACTATGACTACGACTGGATGCTGCAACCCGGCGGCCTGGAAAAAATCGCCACCTATGCCGATGCTATAGGTCCCTGGCTGATGATGATGATCGCCTCCCTTGATGACAACCAGGTGGTAACCACCGACCTGGTACAGCGGGCGCACCGCAACAATCTGGTGGTGCATCCCTACACCTTCCGCGCCGACTCGCAAAAGATCCCCCAACAGATCGGCAGTTTCGAGCGGTTGCTTGAGCTGTTTATCGACCAGCTGAACGTGGACGGGCTGTTCACCGACCACCCTGACAAGGCCGTGGAATTTATCTCCCGGGGCTCCCGCTGACAGAAACGCACCTGTAAGTACCGCTCTGTAATTTTCGATAAAACTACTCGAACCGGGAGAAATCCGCCGGCCGCTTTTCCATAAAGGCGGTGGCCGCCTCCTTGAACTCCTCCGACGCCAGGCGCTTCTGGAAGTATCCGGCCTCCCGCTCGATCACTTCCATTCCGGCGGAATGGGTACCCTGGCGCAACAGCTGTTTGGTGAGGCGCACCGCTTCGGGGGCTTTTTTTGCGAGTTCGCCAGCAGCAGCGCGCGCCCTGTCCAAAGCTTCGCTGGCGGGCACTGCTGCGTTGCAGATGCCGAGCTCCACCGCCTCGTCCGCGCCGAATTTTTTTCCCAGCAGCAGGAGTTCGGAAGCCTTCACGTGCCCCATCAGCCGGGGCAGGAAGTAGCTGGAAGCGTACTCCGGGCAAAGGCCGAGGTTGACGAAGGGCATCTGGAACATGGCGTCGTCGCCGGCGAAGGCCATATCGCAGTGCAGCAGCATGGTGGTGCCTATGCCGACGGCGGGGCCGTTGACGGCGGCCACCACCGGTTTCGGGAAGTTGTAGAGGGCGACCAAGAATTGGAAGACCGGCGATTCTTCACCGGAGGCGGAGCCGCCGAGGAAATCCGTCAGGTCGTTGCCGCTGGTGAACACGCCCTCGGTGCCGGAGAGGACCACGGCGCGAACTTCGATATTGCCCACGGCGCTGTTGAGCAGTTCGGCCAGGGCGCTGTACATGGCCATGGTGAGGGCATTCTTGCGCTCGGGGCGGTTGATGGTGATTTCCAGTACGCGATCTGTGACCTGGGACTGGATTTCTGCGCATGGGGTTTGCATGGGCTTCTCCGGATTACAAAGATAAGCAGGTTGGCCTTGGTATCGGCACCCTGTAGGAGCGGCGGGGCGGCCATCCGCCGCTGGCCGCGATCAGTCTGCACTACGAAGCGAGGCCGCTCCTACAAAGACACCCATATTAGCCACTGCCACAGCCCGCACGAGGGCCGATTCAACCAGATTGGCTAACCGAATCTCTGCGCAGCGGCTGGCACATGCAGTGTACGCCGCCGCCGCCGGGGGTGATCATGGAGATATCCGGGTCTATCACCTCCAGACCGTGGGCGCGGCACTTCTCCGCCAGGCCCTTATTGGCGCTGGGCAGCATTACGCGGTCATTGCCCAAAGCCACCACGTTCACCCCCAGTTCCAGCACCTGCGGGAAGGGGATATCGATAATCTCGATATTGCGGCTCCTGAACCACTGCACCAGCTCCGGCTCCACCGCATCCACACAGATGGCGGCGAGTTTTTCCGCAAGCATGGCCACCATGACGTCGATATGTAGGAAGAAGGGATCGAACTGGTAACCCTTCACTTCCCAGCCCTCTTTTTCCACCCAGTGCTTCATCTGCTGAAATCCCTGGGCGCTGGTGCGTTCGCCGGAGTAGCCGCAGAGGATGACGCCGGGCTCCAGCACCATGAAGTCCCCTCCTTCCAGGGAGCCGGCGGTGATCACGTCGTAGATGGGGATATCCAGCTCCGCGTATTTTTTGACGATCGGCACCCATTCGCCGCGGCGCCAGGGGCTGTACATCTGGGTCACGATAGGACCCCAGGGGGTCATTACCGAGGAGTCGCGGCCGTAAATCTGATAGGGCAGGCTGCTGTCCGGCGGGATGATGTGGGTGTTGACCCCGGCGTGGCGGTAGGCGTCGAGCATTTCCGCGTGCTGGGCGGCGGCCACCTTGTGGTCGAACACAAGCCCCAGGCGCTCGGCGCGGCGGGCACTGGCATTGCCGGTGCGCCAGCTGAAGTTATCCACCGGGCCGATCAGCACCTCGCGCAGCAGGCCGTATTCGGAGTCCATGCCCCACTTTTCAAGCGGTTTGGTGCCGCCCTCTTCTTTGCGGCGGCGGAGAGTGAATTCTGTCATTTATTTTCGTTCCGGATTTGTTTTCGTTGGTTTGGGGCGGGCCTGTGGCCCGCAAGCCGAGCTGGAGCCTTCAGCGCTCCCAGGGCCCTCTCCCCCGGCCCCTCTCCCGCTTGCGGGAGGGGGAGATTAAGAAGCGGTGCCGGCGCGGGCCAACATGGCCTGCAGCAACACGTTACAGCCGCCCTCCAGGTGGTCCGGTTCGGCGGATTCGGCTTCGTTGTGGGAGAGGCCGCCGGCACAGGGTACGAAGATCATCGATACCGGTGCCACACGGGATACATAGACCGAGTCGTGGCCGGCCCCGGAGACCATTTTCCGATGGCTGTAGCCCAGCGCTTTGGCTGCATTGTCCACCGCTTCGATACACTGGGAATCGAAGACCACCGGCGGCGAGTGCCACTCCTCGCGCACATCGATCGCAACTCCGGTGGCCTCCTCGACCTGGTCCGCCATGCGGTACAGGGTGCGGTGAAGGTGCTCCAACCCCTCTGGCTGCGGGTGGCGCAGGTCAAGAGCCAGCACGACCTTTTCCGGTACCGTGTTGCGGCTGCCGGGCTCGGCGCGCAGATCGCCGCAGGTCATACGTGCGTCATCGCCGTAGGCCTTCACTTCGCTGTAGAGGCGCTCGCACAACAGCGCCAGTGCCTGCACCGGATCTCGGCGATCGGCCATGGGCGTGGGGCCGGCGTGGCAGGGTGTGCCCTGGAAGGTGACATCGTACCAACGAATGCCCTGGACGCCGGTGACCACGCCAATTACTTCGTTCTTTTTTTCCAGTATCGGGCCCTGCTCGATATGCACTTCGAAGGCGGCGGCTATGGGCTTGGGCTCGGCGGGTTCCTCGCCCAGGTAGCCGATACGCCTCAGTTCTTCGCCGATGGTCGCGCCGGATTTGTCCGCTCGGCCGTGGCCGTATTCGAGACTGAACTCGCCGGCCCAGACGCCGGAGCCGATCATCGCCGGAGAGAAGCGCGCGCCTTCCTCGTTGGTCCACACCACCAGTTCCAACGGCGCCCGGGTCCGCACGCCCTCGTCCTCCAGGGTGCGCAACACCTCCAGCCCGGCGAGCACGCCGTAGACCCCGTCGAACTTGCCCCCGGTAGGCTGGGTATCCAGGTGCGAACCGGTGATCACTGGCGGCGCATCCGGCTCGCTGCCGGCGCGGCGGACGAAGATATTGCCCATGCGATCGATACGGACCTCGCAGCCGATCTCGCGGCACCACTGCAAAAACAGGTCGCGCCCCCGTTTGTCCTCATCGGTCAGTGCCTGGCGGTTGCAGCCGCCGGCGGGGGTGGCGCCGATACGGGCCATTTCCATCAGGCTGGCCCACAGGCGGGCGCCATCGATTCGCAGGGATTGCGCAGTATTTTCCATTCGCATGGCTCCAGACCTTATAATGGCACCAATATTAATGTGTTTTCCGCAATTTTAGTTTTGAAGCGGGCGGTTTAAAGAGTGGTTTATTTCGCCGTCGCTCGCTTCTCGAGCAGGTTCTTTCCCTATGACCGTTACCTACAGTTCCTACCTAAAAGTAGACGAGCTGCTGCAGTGCCAACAGCCTCTTTCCGAGGGGCCCGAGCACGACGAGCTGCTGTTTATCGTGATTCACCAGAGCTACGAATTGTGGTTCAAGCAGCTGCTGCACGAGCTGGACTTTCTCGTGCGCCTGTTCAACGGCGGCGAGCGCAACCGTGCCCTGCACACCCTGAAGCGGGTGGAAACCATCTACCACACCCTGATCCAGCAGGTGGACATCCTGGAGACGCTGACCCCGCTGGAATTCATGTCTTTCCGCGATCGCCTGGCGAGCGCCAGTGGCTTCCAGTCATTCCAGTTCCGCGAGCTGGAATTCCTGTTCGGCGCCAAGGACCCGAAGAAGCTGGAAAACTACAAGCCGGGCTCGGAGCACTATCAGAGGCTGGAGAGGCGCCTGCAGGCGCCGACCCTGTGGGATGCCTTTTTGAACTTCCTCGCCCAGGAGGGACACGAGATTCCCCAGAGCGAACTGGAGCGGGATTTCAGTCGGGTGACGGAGCCCTCACGGGCAGTGCAGAAGGTGTTGATCGACGTGTACCGCAACGATCCGCTGGTGAGCGAGATCTGCGAAGCGCTGGTGGATATCGACGCCTCGCTGCAGCAATGGCGCTATCGCCATGTGAAAATGGTGGAGCGCACCATCGGCAGCAAGATGGGCACCGGCGGTTCCAGCGGTGTGGGCTACCTGCAGAGCACGCTGTTCAAGCCGGTGTTTCCGGATCTGTGGGCGATTCGGGCAGAGCTTTAATTCGGGGACGCAATGATTGTGTGCAGTAGGAGCGGCCGCCCAGCCGCTCCTATAAGGGAAGGGATAGATATTGGAGGTATAAAAAAGCCAGCGCGAAGCTGGCTTTTTTGCGTCCGCCGGAGGCTTAGCCCTCGTAGGGCACCAGGGAGACCTGGATTCCCGCGTTCACTTCCTTGGCCGCGTCGGCAATCTGCACATAGGTGTCCGCGCTGGATTTGTTGTGTGCGCGCACGATCACGATGGCCTGCGGGTTCTCCGCAAACAGCTGGGCGATACGGGCGCGAACCGCGCGGGTGTCGATACGGCTGGTGCCCATCCAGATCTCGTCGTTGGCGTTCACCGTCAGCAGAATGTTCTGCTTGTCCGGGTCCGGCGGGGTCTGCTCGGTCTGATCCGGATCGGGTACGTTCACATCCAGCGCCTTCTCTTTAACAAAGGACGCCGTCACGATAAAGAAGATCAGCATGATAAATACGACGTCCAACATGGGCGTCAGGTCGATATCGGCTTTTTCCTCTTCTACAGCCTTACCGCGTCGTCTACTCATAAAACACCGTACAATTAGCTAAATGCAAATGGCGCCGGGTTGACCGGTCTAATCAGGTGGGCAAGATTGCCGGGAAATTGCCAGCATTGCAAGTGAAACCTGCCACCTGGAACAAAATTCATTTAAAATCAACAAGTTACAACTCAGCCCCACCCAGTCAGGTCAATATTTGACCAGTCATTTTCCGGCCCGCTCGGCCAGATAACCCTGGTAGTCCGGCACCTCCCGCTCGAAACTGGCGTCCATCAGCGCCGACTGCACCATCATATCTGCACTGCTGGAATTGCAGGCCACCGGGATGTTCCACACCGCGGCGATACGCAGCAGGGCCTTGACGTCCGGGTCGTGGGGCATGGGCTCGAAGGGGTCCCAGAAGAAGATCAGCAGATCGATCTCCCCCTGGGCGATCCTCGCCCCCAATTGCTGGTCGCCGCCCATTGGGCCGCTGAACAGCTTTTCCACATCCAGCCCCGTGGCCGCTTCCAACTGTGACCCGGTGGTTCCCGTCGCCAGCAGGCGGTGCCGTTCGAGCAGGCCGCGGTGGCGGTTGCACCACTGGACCAGGGCACTCTTGCGATTGTCGTGGGCCACCAGGGCCACCCGCTTGGTGGCCGGCAAGGGTTGCGCGATAAACTCCATGATTTCCTCGGTTGCTCATTCTTACATCTTTACTGGCGACTTCGGCGGCCGCCCAGCCGGAAATATCACCCGTCTCCCAGTCGCAGGCCGCGACCACGCACCTGGCCTTCCCATACCTGGCGCAGCTCTTTATAGCCGCCTTCACCATCCGGAGTGACCGCGTAGAAACGGTAGTCGCCCATCACACTACCGCCATCTTTGTCCCGCTGGAAGCGCAGCGTGACGAAACCCTGCTCCCAGGCCGCGAATACGGCGCCCTCCGCGCCGTAGCTGTGGTAGTCCTCGTCTTCCTGTTCGTCGCCTTTCAGGTGGGACAACTTGCCGGCGGCGCCGCTGACCAATTGGCGGGTACCTTTATAGTCGCCTTCGTCGGACAGGTAGTGATCGTGGCCGGCGATATACAGATCCACCTTGCCGAATACCTCGTCGCGCAGAAACAGGGCCTCACCGTAGCCGGCATCGCCGTGCCGGCCGGAACTCATCAGCGGGTGATGCCCGAGCACCAGCGAAAACCCGCAGCGGTCTCTCTGCGCCTCCATGGTCCGGCGCAGCCACATGGTCTCCGCAAAGCGTTTGTGAATAAAGTAGAGCTTGTTGTACCAGGTGGTTTCCAGGCTGAAGATACAGATATCGCCCCAGCGCTCGGCGTAATACCAGTTGGGAAACACGATATCGGGGTTCTCCGCGGCCACCTGCAGCCAGGCGCCGGCGTTCTGCTTGTAGTCGTGATTGCCCATCACCAGGTAAAAGGGGACGCCCTTACCCAGCAGCTCGGCGTAGGGTTGCATAAAGTTGGACTGCAGCAGCGGGTCCTGGGGGCTGGTGATACCGGAGGGGTAGATGACATCCCCGAGCACCCGGATCTGGTCACAGTCCATGGTCTGCAGCGCCCGGGCCACCGCCCACTGGTTTTCATCGCCGGTGCCGGGGTCGCCGATGATGCAGATCAACTGGTCGTCTTTCATCAGGGAGTCGGGGCGCTGCTCCAGCCAGGAGCGGGAGTCGCCACAGGCGCTCAGCAGGGAGAGCAATAAAAGCAGAGGTATGAAGCGCATAAACAACCAGTCCGGTTCGTACCGCGGGTTGTGCGCTTCCTGCTGCGCCCACGGCCATTATTTTTCTTGGCGGCCCCCCTTATCGGAACCGGGCTGCAATTTACCCAGTTTCGCCACACAACTGCAAGTATTCGCCGCCCGCGCTCGGCAGAGCGGCGCCCGGATCGTTATAATGCGCGGCATTTTCCATCGGAGGAGTTGTGCAATGAGCGTCGGCGCCTGGGAACCAGAGAAAGCACCACAACAGAGCGGTGAGGGGGAGAAGATTAACCGGGAATTGTTACAGCGGTATATCTCCGCCCTACAGTCCACCGCTCCGCTGCCTGAAAGCCTGTCCCCGGAGGATCGGCAGGCCTCGTACCTGATGCGCCTCCCGGCACAGCGCTGGCTGGAGGAGAGCGAAGCCTGGAACAAAGAGCAGCTTTGGCAATTGATCCGGTTTTTCACCCTGGCCGAGGCGCAGCTCCCCGGCTGGCACGCCGGAGCCGAGTCACCGGTGATTCCGCTGGCCAGGTCCCTGCGGCAGCGCGGGGCACCGCTGGACAGGGACCAGTTGCTGTGGATCAAACAGCACTCGGACAATCGCTACCTCCCCTACGGCCCTCTCTGACGAGAGGTTGGTGGGTAGCGCTCCAGCGGCCACTACCCTCTATTCCCCAAACGAGACAATTGCCCTTTCAACAAATCCACATCTCCCGGGGTGCGATAGTTCCCCGGCAGGTGACGCCACAGCACGATACCCTCGCTGTCCAACAACCATAAACTGGGACGGCAGGCCGCTGCGGTGGGTGTCGGGGATCTGAACAGGCGCAGCCACAGCGGCTGTCCGCCGGCGGCGACAAAGAGCCGGTTGCCCTCCTCTTCTTCCGCCAGCTGAACAATTTCCGGCAGCTCCCCGCCGCACCATAAACGCGTCCACCTTCCTTTATTCTCGGTGCTGAACAAAATCAGCTGTGCGTTGTAGCGGTTCAATAGCTCCCCCAGTTCCGGCAGCTTCGACAACAGGGCACGGCTGTCTGCACAAAAAGTGCCGCGCAGAAATACCAACACCAACCCCTCGGCATTTCCCGCTCTCACCCCGGCAGCGGGATCCAATCGCTGCCCCTCCACGGTGCATAGAGGGGGAAACCGCTCGTTGACCCGCGGCATTTCCGGCTGGCGCAATGCGGAGAGGTGAAACAGGTAGACCAGCAGGATAAACAGGTTGTAAATCGCCAGGTAGGTGGGCTCGTCCTTGCCGGTGTCGGTGACGAGAACAACCGCCAGCCCGAGCAGGACTGCCGCAAATGCCGGATCTTCACGTAGTGAACCGCGATATCTGGCCGGCCGCCACCAGCGAAGACTCATCCATACCGGCAGGGCCAGGGCGTTTACTGCCAACCCCAACCAGGCGATGTCGCCGGTGGAAATCCACCGGAACAGAGCCCAAAAACCGCAGCTGTAGAGCCAGATAAAAGCGAGAATGGTAAAAAAGCTCTTAAATTTATTCATTGCGGGGCAAAAAACCCTTAAAACACTTGCATTCCAGTATATAAATGAGCTGCAATTAGCGCGATGATTTTCACTCATCCATAACAACTCTTAAATACAGGGAAATTTTATGGCTCCACGTAAAAAAACTTCGACAATCAGTCCTGTCGCCAAACTGGAAGCGGAACTCAGCGCTCTGAAATCCAAACTGGAAGAGGCGCGCTCAAAACAGGAAAAGGATGCGGCCAAAGCTGCCGATAAATTGGCCAAGGATGCCGACAAAGCCGCCGCCAAAGCCAAGGCCGCACAGGATAAAGTAAAAGCTGTACGGGCGAAGAAGAAGACCCCGGCACAGCAGAAGCAGCTGAAAGCGGCCACCGCCGCCTCCACGGCAGCCAAGAAAGCGGCAGCGCAGGCCAAGGCCGCCGCAACCGAGGCCAAAACTCAGCTGGCCACCATCGAATCGGAAAACAAGCTGGCCACCAAGGTAGCTAAAGCCGTAGCCAAGGAAGAGGCGGCCATCGCCAAGAAGCTGTCCGCTGCGGAGAAGAAGAAAGCTGCTGCCAAAGCCAAGAAAGACGCAGCAAAGGCCAAGAAGAAGGCTGCGGCGGAGAAGAAGAAGGCCGCTGCTGCCGCCAAGAAAGCCGCCGCTGCAGAGCGCAAGAAAGCCGCCGCTGCCAAGAAGAAGGCCGCAGCCAAGGCCAAAAAGGCAGCCGCCAAGGCCAAGGCTGCAGCGAAAAAGGCCAAGAAAGCTCCGGGCCGCCCCAAGAAGGCAGCCAGTGAGAAGAAAAGTCCGGGCCGCCCCAAGAAGGCCGCCGGTGAGAAGAAAAGTCCAGGCCGCCCCAAGAAGGCCGCCAGTGAGAAGAAAAGTCCAGGCCGCCCCAAGAAGGCCGCCAGTGAGAAGAAAAGTCCAGGCCGCCCCAAGAAGGGCACCACAGTGAAGAAGCGTCCAGGTCGTCCGAAGAAGGCCACCACTGCGAAAGGCCCGGGCCGCCCGAAGAAAGCCGCTGCTGGAAAGAGAGGCCCCGGTCGTCCGCCGAAAAAGGCGTAAGGACGGTCCCTGTAGTCGCCCGTTATGGAAGGCGAGCACAAGACCACAAAAAAACCCGGCTTCGGCCGGGTTTTTTTGTGGTGAATGATGAGTGCTAAGCGTAAGGCCGTCATCGGCGGGCCTGCGGCCCGCGTGCCGAGCTGGGGCTCGGCGTTCCCGGCCTAATTATTCAACCGCGCCCGCTTTATCTGATGATCCCGCCCCAGCTCCAGTACGCAGTCCGCCCTGGACGGCATCTCGGCCAGCAGGTTGCGGGTGATTCGCTCGTAGTGCTGGACGAAACGCGCTATTTCGTCGTCGCTCATGCCATTGCCACGGCGCGCCCGCAGTTTTCTCTCCTGCAGTTGGCGCCACTCCAGCACGCACGCCATATCCGGCACCTTCAACATCACCAGGGTGTCCAGTGGGGCGAACAACTGTCGGTAGGGGCCCTCCAACTGCGTATTTACGTAATTGCGCCAGACGCCCCGGCTGTCCTCCTCCCGCTCCAGCACATTGATCGGCTCGGGGCTGTTCTCCCAAGGCCTGGCGCCCACACACCAGCCTTCGAACAGCAGAATATCCAGCGGCCCCCTGTGACGCGGCCACAGGTCCTCGGGAGTGCGTTCGTCGGTGGATTTGTCGAAATGGGGAATAGCGACCTCGGTGTCGCTATCGCTGTTGCACAGGCGTGAGATCGTCTCCAGCCCCAGGGATACATCGTGGGTGCCCGGCACACCGCGGGTCTCCAGCAGCGGATGCACCTGCTGCGCGAGCTGCCGGCGCTCGATCCTGGTGAGATAAATGTCGTCCAGGGAAAAACCCGCACTGCGAAACCCCAGATGCTCCCAGGCCAATTGCAGGAAATCCGTGAGGGTGGATTTGCCGGAACCCTGGCCGCCGCAGATACCCACGACAAGGGTTTTATTCTTCTCCTTGCGCTCCGCCAGCCACAGTGCCAACGGCACATAGTAGTGCTCTACCTGGTGGCGGAACGACGCCGGCAACTGGTGGTCGGAAATAAAGTCGTCGATTTCAGACTGCAGCCGTTCGCACAGCCGCTCCGCCTGCTCGATGATCGCAGTTGGCCATTCGCTCGCCATCTATACCGGCTCTCCCGTTTCGCGGGCGGTGCTTGTGCGCCCGATTTCGACCCTACAGATCCTTTAGCCCTCGCCTCCCAGGCCCCAGGGGGCGCCGCGGTGGCAAAACGCTGCGCAGCAGTTCCCGCAGGCGCCCGGGCAATACCAGCATAACCGGAGTTACGATCAATGTAAGCAGGGTGGAAAAGGTGAGACCGTAAACGATGGCGCTGGCCAGCTTCACCCAGAAAGAGGCGATCACACCGCCCACCACGATATTGCGCCCCACCATATCCACGCTCACTCCAAGGGCCAGCGGCAGCAGACCGAGAATGGTGGTGGCGGTCGTGAGGAACACCGGGCGCAGCCGCTGTGCCGCGGCCTTGACCGCCGCCCCGGCCGGCGGCAGTTCCGGCTCGGCTCCGCGCACATGGTTATAGGTGTCGATCAGCACGATATTGTTGTTAACCACGATACCGGCCAGCGCCACTATGCCCACGCCGGTCATGATCACACTGAAAGTACTCTGGGTAAGAGTGAGCCCCAGCATCACACCGAGGGTGGACATTACCACTGACGACAGAATCAGCAGCGACTGGTAGAAACTGTTGAACTGGGTCACCAACAGTATAAACATCAGGAACAGCGACAGCAGGAAAGCCACCGCGAGAAAGCTGAGCGACTCGTTCTGTTCCTCATCGGCACCGCGGAACAGCAAGTCCACCTCGCCATCCACTGGCTGCTCCTCCAGCCAGGCACGGATCTCCCGGACCTTATCGTCCGCCAGTACCCCCTCCTGCACATCGGCTTTGACCTGCATGCGGGTGGTTCCGTCGATGCGTTCGATTTTATCCACCTCGGGCCTGGCTTCCGTACGCACGAAACTGCTGACGGGCACCGCGCCGCGGGGGGTATTCACCTTGAGCTGTTCCAGCGCGGCGATACCGCGGGCACTTTCGGGATAGCGGATGCGGATATCCACTTCCTCATCGGTATCGTCCGGGCGATACTCGGCCATCAGCACGCCGTTGGTAACCAATTGCACCGCACGACCCACCTGTGTGAGATCGGCACCGTAGAGCGCAGCCTTGGCCCGGTCCACCTTTACCTCCCACTGGATACCCGGCAGCGGCGCGGTATTGACGATATCCCGCAGGCCGCCGAACTCATTCTCCAGCGCCCGGTGCAGGCGCCAGGTTTCCGCCAGCAGCTTGTGGTAATTCCGCGAACGCAGTTCCAGCACAATATCCTTGCCGACCGGCGGACCGCCCTCAAATAGTTTGGCAGTCACTTTAATTCCCGGAAAATGTGCGGTTCGCGCGCGCAGGTCGGCAAAAATCTCCCGACTGCGGCGCTCGCGCTCCTGCGCCGGCATCAGCTCCACCAGCATGTTGGCAATCTGGTCCGGCGCCCGCTCGGTATTGCCGGACAGACCGCCGGAACCGATCGCTGTGTAAGCCACCCGCACTTCCGGCACCTCCAGCACCGCGCGCTCCACCTGCGCGACCAGGGTTTTCTTTTCCTCCACCGACAAATTGCCCTGTGCACGAACTTCCACATTGCCGTACTGCTCTTCGGTCTCGGTAAAAAACTCCACCCCGGCGCCAAAGCGGCCGAAGGCGAAAAAGATACAGACCAGCATCAGCAGAGTGGTGGCAAAAGCCGCGAGCGGGCGATGCACCACCCACTCCAAAGCGCGCGCGTAAGCGCCGGTAACACCGCCGAGCACCGCGGGCCGCCCCTCCTCCAGTGCCCTGAGGTATTGCCGGGCTGCGGGGTCCAGCGCGCTCCTGCCGAACATGGCCCCCAACACCGGGGCGAAAAACAGCGCGTAGAGTAGCGAGCCGGAGAGCACCGCGAACACCGTCACCGGCAGGTAGCGCATAAACTCACCCACGACACCGGGCCAGAACATGATCGGCAGAAAGGCCGCCAGTGTGGTGCCGGTGGAGGCCACCACCGGCCAGAACATGCGCCGCACCGAAGTCACATAGGCATCGCGCGCGGACAGCCCCTCGGCCATTTTCCGGTCGGCGAATTCTGTGATCACAATTGAGCCGTCGATCAGCATGCCCAGCGCCAGCAGCATGCCGAACATCACCATAAAATTGAACGAGTAGCCCAGATACCAGGTGACAATGGAGCCGAACAGCAGTGAGAAGGGAATGCCCAGGCCCACCAGCATGCCGGAGCGGAAACCCAGCGCCGCCACCACAATCACCATCACCAGCAGCATCGCGGTAAGGATATTGCCCTGCATTTCGCTGACCATATCCCGCGCAAACTGGGACTGGTCGAAGACAAAATCCACCTCGACACCACGCGGCAGGTATTGCGCTTCCTCCCGCACCAGTGCGCGCACCGCGTCCGCCACTTCCACCGAGCTGGCGCCGCTGCGTTTTTCCACGTTGATCGCCAGCCCCTGGCGGCCGTTGACGCTGGTGTAACTGGAAGCGTCCTTGAAGGTGCGGCGAATTTCGGTGACATCGCCCAGGGTCACCACACCGCGGGCGGAATTCTTCAGGGGAATTTCGTATACGTCCTGCGCCGATTCGATCAGCCCCGGCACCTTGACGGAAAAGCGGCCCCGGTCGGTCTCCAGTTCGCCGGCGGGAATCAGCAGGTTGTTGTTCAGCACCGCGTTGATCAACTCGCCGCTGGTCACTCCATAATGCTCCAGTCGCACCGGATCGATAGTGGCTTCCACCACCTCCTCGCGGTTGCCGCGGAGGTCGGCACTCAGTACCGAACTCAGGTTTTCGATCTTGCGCTGCAGGTGCTGCGCACTCTGCAGCAGCACCCGCTCGCTGACCTGTTCACCGGCCAGAGTGACCACGATTGCCGGAAACGGTTGTGCCGAGGCTTCCTCGACAACCGGCTCCTCCGCGTCCCTAGGCAGTTCCGCCTTGGCGCGATCCACGGCATTGCGCACTTCATCCACTGCGTCATCCACATCCATGGCGGCATCAAATTCAATCACCAGATACGCCATGGACTCCCGCGCAGTGGAAATTATCTCTTCAATCCCCTCGATAGCGCGCATCTCCTGCTCCAGCGGGCGCACCAACAGGCGCACGCCATCTTCCGGGGAGATACCCTCGTGAGCCACCTGCACGATCACCACCGGTGGATTCACCTCCGGGCTGGATTCCACAGTCATGCCCGCGCGCGCCGCCAGACCCACAAGAACAATCAACAACATCAGGCTGATGGAGCTGCGGCTGCGATCTATGGCGCTGTCCAGCAATTTCACTGCGCGTCCCCCCCGTCCGGTGACACCACTTCACTCGCCGAGGGCAGCACCTCCACTGCGGCTTCGCCGGGCGCGGGCAGGTCGCCCTCTCCGGGCTCAAATTCCACACTGACAACCTCGCCGACGGAGACATATTCCTGGCCGACAGTGATCAGCGTGACCCGGGGCGGCAGGCCTCCAACCCAGACACCTTCGTCCGCGTCCCCAAACAGCTCGACGTTGGCGAAACCCACCCGGTTGCCGGCATCGAGGATACGCACGCCCAGGTCGCCGCGGTCGTCGAGAGTCAACAGTGAGGCATTGATCCGGTGCGCCAATATCTCACCGGTGGGCAGCGCCAGGCGCCCGCTGAGTCCCGCGCGCAATGCGGCCGAGGAATTCTCCACCGCCACTTCCACCCGATAGGCGCGGGTCAGTTCGTCCGCTTGCCGGCTGATATAGCGCAGGCGCCCTCGCACTGTCTGCCCACCCTGCAGCTGCGCACTGGCAGGGCCGCCGATAGTGAGGCGGCCCACCTGCGCTTCGGACACCTCGCCCACCACCAGTATCGGGTCCAGGTCCAGCAGGGTGGCGCACTCCTCGCCGCGGCGAATGAAATCCCCCAGTTCCACCGCGCGGCTGTTGACCACGCCATCGAAGGGCGCGCGGATTTTCAGGTTGTCCACCGCCACTTGGGCCCGCTTGAATTCCGCCCGCGCGTCGGCCAGTGCCACTTCCTGCCCAGCCAGGTCGGTGTTCGACTGCAGCCCCTTTTTCTTCAGCCGCTGGGCGCCCTGGTAATCCAGCTCCGCCTTGCTCAGCGCGGCTTTGGCCCGGGCCAGGTTTTCCGGCCGATCCTCCGCTTCGATCTCGCAAATCACCTCGCCCTGCCTAACCGCACGGCCCTCCTCCACCGGCAGCGCGACGATGGCACCATCCAGTTCCGCGCGCAGACGCACGCTGCGGTTCGGCTCCGTGCGGCTGTTTACCTGTACGCGAGTGAGGTAGGACTGGGCCCTGAGCCTTTTCGCCTGTACCCGCAGTGATTCGCCGGGGGCAGTTGCCCGGCTGTCGCCATCCCCCGGCGCCGACGATTGTCCACCGGAAAATACCAGGCCACTCAACAGCCACAGCAGGGCCAACAGAGCGATGATTGCGGCCACGCGGTAATTGCGCTGCCGCCAGAAGGTTGCAAAAACTTTCATCTCGAAAACCTTGCGGAGGGGAAAAAATCCAGCTTCCGCCAGAACCTCCGTATTCTGGCGGAAGGCAAATTGTAGGCGGCGGATGCGGCCTGCGCAGCGAACATTTCTAGCGGAATGTGAAATTCACAAGGGTTATCGCGCCTGTCTTCGGCAAGTCGCCGCGGCAGAGCCTGCAAGCCTGCCGCGGGGGAAGGTCAAGGGGTGGGTGTGGTCGGTGGGAATTATAGATATCCTGTTTTAAATCAAGCTCCCATACTCGTCATACCGGCGCACGCCGGTTATCCAGTCCAGTGGCACCTGGGTTCCGGCCTGCGCCGGAACAACGAACGCGCGCGTGAGGGCGAACACAAGTTCCGCTCTATGGCGCCACAATTCCGGGTATCAGGAAAGCATCGATTCGAGGAAGTCGGACATATCGGAACTCTCGTCCACCAGTTCACCGCTACCGAACTCCGCATTCCAGTCCAGCAGGATTCGCGCCAGGGCGCGGGCCTGGTCCGCAAGTGCCAGCAGTTCCTCGCGGCAGTTTTTCGGCCCGGTGTACAGCTTCAGTTTGCGGTGGCTGTCCGCCAGTTGGTGGGCGGGGTATTTGGAGCGATAGACTTCCAGCTTCCAGCGCAGGGAATGCACCATATTGCGGTAGAACACCAGTTTGGTGGGCAGCTGCAGCAGGGAGAAATCCTCCAGGTCGCCGAACAGGGTGCAGTCCACTGCCAGAACCTGGGTATCACGGCTGGCCGGCGCCGCCACGACAGTGGCGCTGCGCGGCTCTGCCAGCAGCATGGATAGATCGCCGAATACCTCGCCGGGGCGGATAACCGCCAGCGGGCGTTCCACCGCGTCGATTTTCCCCGTTGCCGCGCTCTCGACATGTACCTGCAGTTCGCCGCGCAACAGGAAGTACACCCATTGGTCCACGTCCCCGGCGTTCAATAATTGTTCACCCGCCTGCAAGCTCACAAGCTGGGAACGCTTGAGCAACACGTCGTACTGCCATTCGCTGGTGGCGCGGATATCGCGAAACAGGTGAATGACATTGAGCAGGCGGTCCACGGCGTCCCGCGGATAATCACCAAGTGGTTTACTTTCCATCCGTCACTGATTACATATTGATTGAAAAAAAATTATATTGCGGCAACAGGCCCAGCGCATTCTATCGGCGGGAGGACCGCTGTCTCCCCCGCAAATCGCCAAATTTGAGAAAACGAGACATTCTACCCATTTCGGGCTTGAACTCCATTGCAGTTGCAGTAGAGTTAGGCTGAGTCCAGATTAATTTGGTCAATAGTGC
Organism: Microbulbifer sp. TB1203; assembly: GCF_030997045.1. Classification (NCBI taxonomy): domain Bacteria; kingdom Pseudomonadati; phylum Pseudomonadota; class Gammaproteobacteria; order Cellvibrionales; family Microbulbiferaceae; genus Microbulbifer; species Microbulbifer sp. TB1203. The sequence continues at coordinate 2,829,398 of NZ_CP116899.1, forward strand.
TACTTGGTAGCCTATTTTTTAATCTGGCCGGCGCGCCTCGGGGGAGGGGGCGCCAAAACTCTTATCCGCCGGAAACTTCCCATCCGGAAAAAACAGACGCCGAAAAACAATGAAACCGACAACACTCTTCACCGCCCTGTTGGTGTTTGCCGCGGCGCTATCCGCCAAAGCTGCACCACTGTTGAACGGTCTCGCTCTGGAGCAGCAGTTCAACAAAGACCGCTATATCGCCGCAGTTTACTCTGAAACTCTCGCCACTAGCGCCGGCACACTGCTGGACAACAACACACCCCGCCGCCTGGAAGTGCGCATCCTGGCCGACAGCCTGTCCGCTCGCAGCTTCCGCAACCAGTGGATGGAGGGTATCGCGATCAACAACCAGGGGGATATCCTGAGCGGCCAGGCGGAGAACATGGTGATCTTCGCCAACCTGTTCTCGGGCCGCCTGAAAAAGGGCGACCGGCTCAGCGTGGCCTTCGCCGCGGACAGCGGCACCACCAGCGTAGCCCTGAACGGCCTGCCCCTCGGCAAGATCGAGGACCGCGACTTCTTCAACACCCTGCTGCGCGCCTGGATCGGGCCGGTGCCTCCCTCCTCCGATTTTCGCGAAGGCCTGCTGGCCGAGGGACAGGTCTCCTCGTCTCTGCTCGGCCGCTACGAACTGCTCGAACCCAGTGCGGAGCGGATCGCGCAGCTGACCGAACAGCTGGACGCGCGGGAGGCCGAAGCAACAGAGGCGGCAGCTGAGGAACAGCAAGTGGCCGCAGCCAAACCCGCGGCGGCCGTGCCTACAGTGAAGAAACCGGCGTTAGCCGCCGCTATTCCTCCACCCACCCTCGCCTCCGTGGATGGAAAGCCGCAGGCAGCGGGGAAAGCCGCGCCCCAGCCCTCCAAACCCCAGGCCGCTGCCAAGCGCCGCCCCCCGGCTCCGGAAGAAGAGGAACTGGAAGAGGAGGAAGAGGAAGCTCCGCTCACCGCCGACCTGATCCTCGCCCGCCAGCTCTACCATTCCATGCTGCTGCGCCACACCTTCAAGAACACTCGCTATCCCCAGCGCGCCCAGGAGCGCGGGCAGGAAGGCAGCGTGCGGCTGAACGTGGTCATCGACGCCCGGGGACAGGTAAAGGATATCCAGACGGTACAGGAATCCCGCTACTCCAGCCTCAACCGCGAGGCCCGTGAGGCCATCGAGCGCTCCAGCCCCTACCCGAAGGCGCCGGCGCAGTTGACCCAGAGCGAGTACCGCTTCACAGTGCCGATCACCTTCCGCCTGCCGGACTAGCGAACGGACTGATCCGGCCTGAGCTGGAGGAGACAGAGACGGCTTTGTCCCCTCCAGATCTCGCTTTGTCCTCGGACTTCTGTCTACTCTCAACCGCATCGGGCATACTATTGCGTTGAATAATCAGCCAACGCAAAGGCCCGATATGAACAAATTCCTTCTATCTCTCGCCATCGCCGGTCTAATGGCTGGCTGCTCCAAATCAGAGGCGCCGCAAGCGGACGAAAAGTCCGCAGACGCCACCGGCAGCGCCGCCGTCCAGCCGGCCGCACTCGGCTCCGGTGTGGACCTGGAGGCCATGAATACCTCGGTGCGCCCGCAGGACGACTTCTTCGCCTACGTAAACGGCGGTTGGATTGACAGCACCGAAATTCCCGCAGACAAATCCCGCTGGGGCTCCTTCGATCAACTGCGCGATACCAGTACCGAGCGGGTCAAGGCCCTGATCGCCGAAGCCGGCGAGAAAGCGGAAGATGCCGATGCGCAGAAAATCGGTGCCCTCTACAACAGCTTTATGGATGAGAAGAAGGTGGAGGCCCGGGGCCTTGCGGCCATCGAGGGCGAGCTGAAGAAAATCGACGGCATCAAATCCCGCGACGATCTATCCGGCTACTTCGCCTACGCGGATTCCGTGGGCTACGACGCTCCCTTCGGTGTCTTTATCAACCAGGACGCCAAGGACGTGGAATCCTATATCGCCTACTTCTGGCAGGCAGGTCTGGGGCTGCCGGACCGCGACTACTACTTCGACGACTCGGAAAAAGGCAAAAAGCTGCAGCAGGCCTACAAAAAGTACCTCACCGAGGTGCAGCAACTGGCCGGGCTGGAAGATCCTCAGGCGGGAACCGAAGAGATCTACCAGTTGGAAAAAAGCCTCGCCGAACGCCAGTGGACCCGCGTGGACAACCGCGATCCGGATAAAACCTACAACAAAAGAACCCCGGAAGAACTGGCGCAGATGCTGCCGACCATCAACTGGGACCGCTACCTGCCGAAGGCCCAGCTGACGGGAGCGCAGGCAGTGATCGTCGGCCAGCCGGACTACCTGGAAGCGGCCAATAAAATTATCGCCGATACCAGCCTTCCCACCTGGCGCCGCTACCTGAAAATCAAACTGCTCACCACCATGGCGCCCTATATGCACGGGGAGCTGGCCCAGGTGCGCTTCGACTTCTACGGCACCGCGTTGCGCGGCGTGGAGGAAATGGAACCGCGCTGGAAGCGCGCGGTGGAATTCGTGAACGGCTCCGCCGGCGAACTGGTGGGCAAACGCTACGTACAGAAGCACTTCCCGCCGGAAGCCAAGGCGCGCATGGTGGAACTGGTGAACAACCTCAAGGCCGCCTACCGCGAATCCATCCAGTCACTCAGCTGGATGGGCGAGGAGACCAAGAAGGAAGCGCTCACCAAGCTGGACAATTTCACCACCAAGATCGGCTACCCGGACGAGTGGCGCGACTATAGCGCGCTGAAAGTCAGCGCCGACGACCTGGTCGGCAACGTGCTCGCCGCGCGCACCTTTTCCACCAACTACGAGCGCGCCAAGCTGGGCAAACCCCTGGACCGGGGCGAGTGGCATATGTTCCCGCAGACGGTAAACGCCTACTACAACCCGCCCATGAACGAAATCGTCTTCCCCGCGGCCATACTGCAGCCGCCCTTCTTCAATCTGGAAGCGGACGACGCGGTCAACTACGGTGCCATCGGCGGCGTGATCGGCCACGAGATCGGCCACGGCTTCGACGACAAGGGCAGCAAGTTCGATGGCAAAGGCTACCTGAACAACTGGTGGACCGACTCCGACCGAGAGAACTTCGAGAAACTCACCGGCAAGCTGGTGGCCCAGTACGACGCCTTCGAGCCGCTCCCGGGGGAACACATCAACGGCAACCTGACCCTGGGTGAAAATATCGGCGACCTCTCCGGCCTGGGCATCGCCTACAAGGCCTACAAGATGTCCCTGAATGGCAAAGAGGCCCCGGTTATCGACGGCTTCACCGGCGACCAGCGCCTGTTTTTGGGCTGGGCCCAGGTGTGGCGCAGCGCGATTCGCGACGAGGCGCTGAGCGCGCAACTGAAGACAGACCCTCACTCGCCCACCAAATACCGGGTGCTCGGGGTGTTGCCGAATATCTCCGCCTTTTACGAAGCGTTCGACGTGAAGGAGGGCGACAAGATGTATCTGCCCGAGGAAGAGCGGGTAGTGATCTGGTAAATGCCAGTTTGCTCGTCATACCGGCGCAGGAACGTCATGCCGGACTTGATCCGGTACCGGTATCCAGTCCAGTGGCTCTGGGTTCCTGCTGCGCCGGTATGACGAAAACACGGTATAAGGGCGAAGCTTGTGTTCGTCCTTATACCGCGTAACAGATCTGAGCATGTCCCGATTCCAGCCTCCGCTCCCAGCTTAGCCTAGTCCCGTCTTTTCGCTTACCATAGGGCGATACCATCACAGGGGAGACGCCCATGGCCCACCAGAACCAGTTCCAACTGCTGGCCAGCCGCCGCTTTCTGCCGTTTTTCCTCACCCAGTTCCTCGGCGCCTTCAACGACAATGTGTTCAAAAGCGCGCTGATGGTGATGATCGCCTTTCGCCTCGCCGCGGATCAGGCCAATGCACTGAACAACCTGGCCGCGGGGCTGTTTATCCTGCCCTTCTTCCTGTTTTCCGCCACCGCGGGCCAACTGGCGGACAAATACGACAAGAGCCTACTAATCCGGCGCATCAAGCTGGCGGAAATCGGCATCAGCATGGTGGGCGTGGTGGCGCTGATCAGCGGCAGCAACTCCCTGTGCCTGGTGGTGCTCTTCCTGCTCGGTGTGCAATCCGCCTTCTTCGGCCCGATCAAGTACGCGATTCTGCCCCAGCATCTGCGCAAATCGGAGCTGGTGGGCGGCAACGCCCTGGTGGAAATGGCCACCTTCGTCGCCATTCTCGGCGGCACCATCGTGGGCACCATTCTCTCCGGCGCCAGCGATGCCGGCGGCGGCAGTCAATGGATCGGCGGCCTGATTATCGCTATCGCGCTGGTGGGCTATCTCGTATGCCGCGCGATTCCCGGCGCCGCGGCGCCGGTGCCGGAGCTGAAAATCGACCTGAATCCCATCAGCCAGACAACGCGCATGCTGCGGGAGGTGGTCAAGACACCATCGATCTTCTACGCCATCGTCGGCATCTCCTGGTTCTGGCTGCTGGGTGCCGCCTACCTGACCCAGATACCGAGTTTCGGCAAAAACGTGCTGGGCGGGGACGAACCGCTGGTTGCCCTGCTGCTGTGCAGTTTTACCATCGGTGTGGCCATCGGCTCGCTGCTGTGTGAACGGCTCTCCGGCGGCCGTATCGAACTGGGCCTGGTACCGCTGGGGGCCGCCGGCCTGACCTACGGCGGCATCGCCCTGTCGGTGATCGGCGGCAACCTGTCGCCGCTGACCGAGGTCTCCCTGGCCGCCTTCTGGGCCAGTCCGGGGGCCAAGGCGTTCCTGCTGCACCTGGCACTGATCGGCGTATTCGGCGGCCTCTATATCGTGCCCCTCTACGCGATGATCCAGGAGCGCACCCAAAAAGCCCTGCGCGCGCGGGTGATCGCCGTCACCAACATCATGAACTCAATGTTTATGGTGATTTCCGCCCTACTCGGCATCGTATTCCTGAGCCTGCTCGACTTCAGCATCCCGCAGTTCTTTATGGTGATCGCACTGATGAACGCCGCGGTGGCGGTATTCGTATTCGCCAAGGTGCCGGAATTCGCCATGCGCCTGCTGGTCTGGCTGCTGTCCCACACCATGTACCGGGTGAATCACGAAGGATTGGATCGGGTACCCGACGAGGGCCCGGCCATCATCGCCTGCAACCACGTCAGCTATGTGGACGCCCTGCTGCTGGCCGGCGCCGTGCGCCGCCCCATCCGCTTTATCATGTACAAGCCGATCTACGAGATTCCGGTGCTGCACTTTATCTTCCGCACCGGCCGCGCCATTCCCATCTGCTCAAAACAGAAAGACCCCGAAGGCTACGAGCGGGCCTTCGAGGAAATAGAACAGGGTTTAAAGAACGGCGACCTGCTGTGCATCTTCCCCGAGGGCCAGTTGACCAAAGACGGAGAGCTGCAGCCGTTCAAGGCGGGGATCGAGAAAATCCTCAGCCGCACCCCGGTGCCGGTGGTTCCCATGGCCCTGCGCGGCCTCTGGGGCAGCTTCTTCAGCCACCGCGGCGGAACCGCTTTTACCACCTGGCCGCGCAGATTCTGGTCGCGGGTCAGCGTGGTGGCCGGCGAACCACTGGATGCGGCGGCGGCCAAGGCCGAGCGCTTGCAGGAGCAGGTGTTGGGGTTGCGGGGGGAGCAGCGGTGAGGAGCTGTCGATATCGACTGGCCTCACCGCTAAACCGATTGGTACTGACTTAATTGTAGGATGGGCAAAGCGAAGCGTGCCCATCAAGGCCGTGGCAGATGGGCAGGCCAATTTTGCGATTTTAAGGATGCCCTACTGGGACTTGGGCACCTCCACAGTCGCCGAAGCTTCCGCCGCATTGTCTGAACCGTCCACCGCGGTATAGGTCACCGTGTAGATACGGCCACTGCCTCCCCCGGCGCGCTCGCTACGCAGGCTGAACTCCAGATCGGCAGTTCCCAGTTCAACGCCGACGATATCCGGCGCGGTATTGCCGTCGCCCTGGCCGTTCTCCGGCTCATTGCTGACTGCCTGGGTGAGTGTGAAATCCACTACCGGGCAGTTGTCGGTGGCCACCACCGAGGCCTGGATCGGCACCAGCTTGTGATTGGGCGGCCACAGTGTATCCCGGTCGAGCGCAACATCGATTTCCGGCGGGGTGTCGTCGACGATCAGCGCCTCGGCAAAATCGCTGGTCGATGTCCCACAGGCATCGGTAGCAGTCACGCTGATCGAAAGCTGCGCCGGCGAGCTGAGCAAGTCGGAAACCTGCACACTGCCGGTCACATTCACTTGATTGGAGTCAACCTGGACGACGTTGATGGTCGGCGGGCCGAGGGTGAAGTTGTCCACGACCTTGAACAGCTCCACCTCCACATCGGCCGCATTCAGCCCGCAACTGTCGACGGCCTCCGCGCTGAACTGCACCGTAAACTCACAGTTGTCATCCACGGAACCGCCAGCGGTGCTCACCTGCACCGCGGGCGGCGTATTGAATACGGTCAGGTTTTCGTTGTTGACGTCGAAGAAAATGTTGTCGACCGACTGCAGCTTGATCCGCCCCTCGCCGCCCAATTGACAGGGCACGGTGAAACTGTCGGCGCCGTCGTTGGCGATGAGCCCGGTCAGCGGCGTATCGAAATTCAGACCGCCGTCGATGGAGAACAGCGCTTCCACTTGTGGCGCCACCGATCCGCCGCCCACCTGCCAGGTCAGGGGCACCGCGCAGCCGGCTTCCAGCGCACCGCTGTTGGGAGCGATGATAAAGAAGGGATCGCCCTGTACCTCGATATGCATGCTGTCGTAGGCGACTCCGCCACCGCCCATCAGGTTGTCGCGGGCGATCAGGCGGAAGTTCAGCTCGCGATCCATTTGCGGCAGTATCTCGCCGCGGCGGACTATATTGTCCAGCAGATCCGGCAAATGCGGCACGGTGCGCGAGGACTCGGCAGTGGGCGGGACGGAACGAATGATGGGGCCGTCGCCCGGATCGGTATTGATCGGCCGCTGGACCTCGGCGCGATCGAACTGCTCCCAGTTGAACGTCAACGGCTCGCTGTCCATGCCTGTGCCGGTGAGCATGAACGGCGTCTGGCGCGGGATGGTGTAATCGGGACCTGCGTTCACCGTCGGCGGCGTATTGCCGGTATTGACCAGGGTGCCGCAGCTGGCACCGTCGCCGTTGAACACATTGTCGACTATCTCGTCGAAGCTTCGCGAGTGAAAGTAGGAGCCGGCGGGCACCACGCTGGTATCGACGTTGTCGTTCTGTAGCGGAGGCGGTGGGGGCGGCGGCGGGTCTCCGGCCTGGTCCGCACAATTGCCTCGGTAGGACATGCGCGTAGTGCCGCTGCCCGGCTCGTAGCCGCTCTCACTGTTGCCTGCCTGGAACTCGTTAAGGGTGCAACTTCCGGCCTGGCCGGTAAAGGTGTGGCGCGCGCCCAACTGGTGGCCCACCTCGTGCGCCAGCAGGCCGCTGGCGCTGTTAGCACCGTTGTTGCCCATCTTGCCGGCACCGCGCGCCTTTTGATGGTCGGCGAGACAGACAACATACCAGGCACAACCGTTGGCACCGCCACCGCTGCGCGCAGCGAACAGGAAACCCAGGTCGTAGTCGCCCTCCTCGATATCGCCGTTCGCATCGAGATTCTGCATATTGGTGCGGTTGGCCTGGCGCAGGGTACAGGCGCTGTCGGAGTTGTCGAACGGGTCCGTACCCGGATCGTCGTAGAGCAGGTCCAGGCTGGCCGCGGCCAGAACCAGACGTACACTCACCTCCGGTTCGAACACGGCATTGGCACCGATAAGATCGACGACCAACGAGAAAATAACACTGAGGTCATTATTGCCGCGCGCCTGATAGAACTCGCCGGTGGTGGATGCAGCCAGGCGATAGATACGCAGCTGCTCGCCGGCCAGCAATTGTGCGGCATTCGCGACGGCACCGAGCGGGGCCAGGGGTACCGGGGGAATGTCGCCCTCCCCCATATGGGGATCGTGCTCGATCACATTCGCACCGTCCGTGCGGTTGCGGTCGAGATAGCTCACGTAGACTCGCCCGGTGGCCGTCTCTACCGGCTGTATCCACCGTATATCCGGCCCGTCCATCGCGGCCAGGTGCACCCCGTCGGGACCCACCGCGATATGGCCCGCAACACCCTCGCCGGAAAAGACATAGGTTTTGATCTGCGGAAACTGGCTGGCGAGACTCCCCTCCATCATCTGGCTTTGCGCAACAGAGACCTGGGCAAACCGGCCACTCGCGAGGGGTATCCAGAGCTGTACCTGTGGAGGAATTGGACCAAAGTCTTCGCGGGGCGCAGCGGCCAGGAGGGAATCCAGCAGCGCGGCATCGAGACTCAGCGCCGTGAATTCCGTGGGGGCACTGTAACGCGGGGGAAATTCGACCTCTTCCAGGATCTGCCACAGATCGTCGGGAGAGTCTCCCGGCAGCGTGGTCTGCCCCCATACGGGCAAAGAAACGATTATCGTGGAAATCAGCGCAACCAGAAACAGCCGGCGACGCACGATGGACAGGCGGCTAATCATTTTTATTCTCCGGGTGATTTAGGGAAAACAGCGATTGCTTTTATGTAGGTTTTTTCACAAGCCGAGACGGGTAAATACCCGCACAATCGACTTCTGATCCGGAGATATTAGTTCAGTGAAAGGATTGCAAACCGCAGGGGAAAAATACTCTGACAGAACTGCCAACAGGTACGCCAGAATTGGCGGTGCTATCGTCGCCTGGAGAATGGGGATAATTTCGGGGGAGAGCCACGCTAACCCAATACGGTTAAGTTAGGGGGAATCTTCCTGTAGGAGCCTGCTTGCAGACGAACAAGAACGTAGCTCCGTAGCCATTCGCCTGCAAGCAGGCTCTTACAACAATGGCTTAACTCAACAGCGTTGACGCCACCTCAATCCGGTACAGACCCTGCCAAGGCTCGACGCTGAACCTGACCGGCAGGAACTGCTCGACAAGCCACATCACCGTGCGCGTGTGCTCACTCACCTTCCGCACTGCGAATCGTGAGGTCCCCTGTGCCTGCGCCGCATAGATCAGCAGTTGGTCGCAGGCATGAATATCAATGGCCGCACCCGCCTCCAGTTCTGCGCGCAGCGCATAGCCGGCGTCTTCCCCCAAACGCTCGGCCGGTACGCCGCGCTCCGCCACCGTTGCCGCCCCCAGCACGCTGTTTTCGGTTTCGGCGGTCAGCACCAGAGCCCCGCCCGTGCCGAATGCCTCGGTGTCTCCCAACACTCTGGTTTCAATCTGCACATCGAAATCAGCCAGCACAGAGCGTGCCGCGGCGGCCATGCGCTCGGGGATATGCAGCGGCAGGTGTGCGACGTGGGATACACCGCTGATCCGCAGCAACGCGCCGGGCGCCTCCGCCAGCAGCGGCCACGGTGCGCTGCACGGCTCCACCCGCATCTGCACCAGTCCACCGCCCTTCGGGTAGTAACCGTGGCGGACCGATTCGACGTGTACCCGGACTCCCATGCGGGCGAGCCAGGGCAGAAAGACCAACCGCAGGTAATCCACCGGCGGGGCCATCCTCACGTCGGTTCCGCCGGTGATCGACAGGTGCACCGGGCCGTCCGCGTGAAGCGCCACCGGCAACAGTGCTTGCAGCACCAGCACAATGCTGCCCGCGGTACCGACATCGAAATGGTATTCGCCGCCGCGAATACGGCCCGGCTCGTAGTAAATCTCCGTCGCGCCGAGTTCGGCGCCTTCAAGCGCGCCGCCACCAACTTCGGCCGCGGCCCGCAGCGCCGTCAGGTGCTGCGCCATCAACCCCGGCTTGGCCCGCCGGGCACGGATATTCCTGAGATGGAGCGGACGGCCGCTGATTGCGGCCAGGGCCACCGCGTAGCGGCTCAGCTGGCCGCCGCCCTCGCCGAAGCTTCCGTCGATGGCGAACCAGTTCACCCCAGCAACTCCCTGAGTTCCAGGGCATTGCGCACGGCGTAGGCGGACTCGTCATTGTCGAAATAAACGTAGGCAGTACTCACCTGCTGATCCCGCAGCCACTCGGCCCAGTCTTCGAGCACTTCGGAATCGTAGTATCCGCGGTAAGTGTCCACGGGACCGTGCAGGCGCAGGTAGATAAAATCCGCGGTGACCTCCCGCGGGCTGGTAAAGCCGCCAAGGTCGTACACGCAGAAGGCGACGTTGAAATCCGACAGAATCTCCAGGACCTCGTCGCAGTGCCAGGTCCGGTCGCGCAGCTCGATTACGGCCCGCAAGCCTTTGGGCAAGACCTCCAGGAAATCCCTCAGCCGATCGGGATTGGCGTGCCAGCGCGGTGGCAATTGAAACAGCAGCGGCCCCAGCTTGTCCCCCAGCCCTTCGATGGCATCCAGCAGCGGCGGCAGGGTCTCCTCCGGCTCCTTCAGCTTCTTCATATGGGTGATATAGCGGCTCGCCTTGACCGCAAACCGAAAATCATCGGGAGTAGCATCGCGCCAAGTGGCGAAGTTTTCTGGCGTGGGAAGCCGGTAGAAACTGCGATTGATTTCCACGCTCTTCAAGCGTTCGGCATAGAAAGCAAGCCAATGGGGTTCGGCCAGATCCTCGGGATAGAAACGCTCTCGCCAGTGCGGATACACCCAGCCGGACGTGCCTATATGAAATTGCACCTGGTCCTCCCTCACGGAAGAGAATGGCACTTCAAAACCCACGGACCGGGTCCGGCGCTCCCTGCCCAATCTTCCGGTAGCAATTGTAGGATGGGCAAAGCGAAGCGTGCCCATCATTGCGGCAGAAGATGGGCACGTCGCTGCACTCCTTTGCCCATCCTACAAGCTGTTTCGAATCGTCATACCGGCGCAGGCCGGTATCCAGTCTGCGCCCCCTGGGTTCAACTACCCCTCACCCCCTTCTCGATCCGGTCGCCAACATCCTTGTCGATATTGCGCCAGTACTCGAAGGCGCGCTTGAGGACTTCCTCGGAAACCCCCGCCTTCAAATGGCCCACCACATTGGACACCAGCCGATCCCGCGCCGCATCGTCCATCACCTTGCGCACCAGAGTACCCGGCTGGCCGAAATCGTCGTCTTCCTCGCGCAGGGTATAGGCCGCGTGCATAAACTCGCCGCTGGCCTCCCACTTCTCCGTATAGGTGTGATTGGCCTCCGGCCCACCCTTGGAATTGGGCGCGTAAACCGGGTCGGACACGTTCTCCACCCGCATAAGCCCGTCCTTGCTGTAGCTGTGCACCGGGCACTTGGGCCGGTTCACCGGGATCTGCTTATAGTTCACGCCCATGCGCGCCCGGTGCGCATCCGCATAGGAAAAGACCCGCGCCAGCAGCATCTTGTCCGGGCTGAAGCCGATGCCGGGCACAACATTGTTGGGCTCGAACGCGGCCTGCTCGATCTCCGTGTGGAAGTCGGTGGGGTTGCGGTCCAGGGTCAGCCGGCCGACTTCCTGCAGCGGATAGTCGCCGTGCGGCCACACCTTGGTCAGGTCGAAGGGATTGAAGCGGTAATCCTCCGCCTCCTCGAACGGCATTATCTGCACCTTCAGGGTCCAGCTGGGGTAATCGCCATTGGCGATAGACTCAAACAAATCGCGGCGGTGGACATCGGCGTCCTCACCCGCTAGGCGATCGGCATCCTCCTGGGTCAGGAAGTCATTGCCCTGGTCCGTTTTGAAGTGATACTTGATCCAGAAACGCTCGCCCTTGGCATTGACCCACATATAGGTGTGGCTGGAGTAACCGTTCATATGCCGGTAACTCTTCGGAACACCGCGATCCCCCATCAAAATAGTCACCTGGTGTGCCGACTCCGGCGACAGGGTCCAGAAATCCCACATCATATCGTGATCTCGCAGACCGGAGTCCGCACGGCGTTTCTGGGAGCGGATAAAGTGCTGGAACTTCATTGGATCGCGGACGAAGAAAACCGGCGTGTTGTTCCCCACCATGTCGTAATTGCCCTCGGTGGTATAGAACTTCAGCGCAAACCCGCGCGGATCACGCCAGGTATCCGGGCTGCCCCGCTCGCCGGCCACGGTGGAAAAGCGGATCAGCGTATCCGTCCTGGTACCCGGCTGGAATACCGCCGCCTTGGTATAGGCGCTGACATCCTGTGTCACCTCGAAATAGCCGAAGGCGCCCGATCCCTTGGCATGGGGCTGCCGCTCCGGAATCCGCTCCCGGTTGAAATTCGCCATCTGCTCGATCAGGTAGTGGTCCTGCAAAAGAACCGGGCCATCCGGCCCGACCGTCAGGGAGTGCTCGTCACTGGCTACGGGGATACCGGCATCGTTGGTCGTGCGGCTGCGGTCGTCTTTTTTCACGGCGCTGTGTCCTCTGTCACTTAAACCGTCTTTTCCATCAGGCGTCAGACAGAGGATACGATAGTGCAGTATTGGAGTCCTTGGAGGGGATTTTGCGCAAATGATTAAATTTTTAATTCTTTACTAATCTCCGCCCCCTGCATCTCCACCGCCGAAATCTCCACCATGAAGATCCCCACCCCAGGAACCAGAGCAAACATCTTGCCCCGCTGCTTCGCCAGTAGATTTATATTTTGGAGTGGAATCAGTTATCCCAGAAAAGCAGATCACAGTTATTGCACCCACAACCGGAATAAATAATACGAGCAGACATTGAAGGACTTTTTGTTCTTTTGTAGCATACTCTGACCGAATGGAGCGATAGATGGCATAAAGATTTAAAGCCATCAACAGGCCAACGGCTAGACACAGAATAAATTCTGTCTTCATAGAAATTTAACCTTGCCTACAGGGGCACTTGTTCCTCTTAACACGCCCTGTCTTGGCTTCTTCGGTTCAGTGAAAGACGGCCATCCTGACAAAGGGGGCAAGGTATTTTACAGCATAAATTGTAGGTTTCTGGGATAGAGTCATTCATAATCTGCCCTATTCGGAGTTGGCTAACGGCCGATTAGTAGCAGCCGGAGCATACTTAGGCGGCCGCCACACCTGCATTTTTCGCGGCGGCTACAACTGCTTGTATAAGTGTGAGCACAAGCAATCCCGTCCGATGTTTAGTGATTGGCTAAAGCAGGCCACCTCGCTGCTGAACAGCCTATATGCTGCCACATTTTGGTAAAACACCTAAATCTTCATGGTCCAAAGTGAGCGCATCACAACCTCCACCAAGACCGCGATATTTCTTACCCTCTCCTTCTCCCAAATACCAGCAAGAACAAGACTCTTCAACAATTGAAGTTGTAGGGAATATCGGAAAAGAACAAATTGGGCCCTTATCCAGAATAGAAAATTCTATACCTTTAGCCATTTCTGACTCTTGAACATGAACCAGATTATACATAAAAGCAAAGACTAGAAACGTGGTTAAGCACCCAAGGCCAAAACTAATTATTAATTTTATTTTCATAAAATATATTAAAAATCCGCCGCGTTCAGCCGCAGCTTATTTTGTGCGCCTTTTGTGCGAAAATTGGAGCGACCGCGCAAAAGGTGCGCAAAGTAAACTGTCGGCCTGCAGAGCAGGTATACACGAACACCGCAGAGCACCTATATTCTGCTCTCTTGCTTTGACTCTACAGAAACTACTTTGTTGTTCTCTATGGTTACTACAACCAAAGACATGCCGCCAAGAGAGCTAGGAAGGCGATACGTTAAAATTTCTCTTTTTATTGGGGTTCCGCCTGCTCCTTCATCTACAGCGATAGTTTCTACCTCTTGAAACATTGGAGCTCCGGCTATATAGATAATTTCCTGCTTGCTCTTCCCTTCTAGGATGAGTTTTCCATTTGGAAGCCGGAATGATCCATTGGCATGCGCAGAGAAAGCTATTGCGACGATAACTCCAAATAATGCGATTTTTATTTTTTTCATTTTTTGTGCTCCATTCTTCATTACTTAATTGTGTGTATAACATTGCCAGCCGGGGTGGCCTGCGCTGTTTATGCGCGCAGCGCATAGCGTAGGCCGTCCCGCGGAGGCGCGGAGCGCCGGAGCGCCGGAGCGCCGGAGCGCCGGAGCGCCGGAGCGGACAGCCTGGCCTGATTAATTTTGATTGGCACTGTGCCCACCTTAAGCAGCTCTATACTTTAGTAGATTTGCGCTTGAAAAGCCGTGTCCAAAATATGCCTTCAAAAATTACACCTAGGACCAGGAAAATGACGCCGCCTGTCGGAATCCCGAATACATAACATGCAATTGCGGCAATGAGACACAGCAGCGTCAGCATCCATCTTTGTATCAACTTCAATACGTTCTCCTTTTTGATTTTCCACAATCACTCGACTGAAAACTTAACGTTGCCAACTGCGGCAGCCGCAACGCTTTTTGTGCGAAGCGCTTTGTGTAGGCTGTCCGCCAGGTTGGCCTGGTTATGTGTGTTCTTGGCTCTTTAGCTTAGATACAAGCAGAAGAGCCAGCTTCTCATATTTTGGTGCTCCTCCTATCTGCGGAGCCAATATTGTAAAGACTGCCAATCCGAAGGCGGATACGGCTAACATCTCTGGACCAATTTCTCCCAAGAAAAATAGGGCGATCAGGAGCAATGAAACAAAGATAGCGATGATCCTCATGACCACCGCTTGCTTTACACTCCTTTCTGCCTTCTTGATTAGCTGAATCTCTTTATCCGAAAAATTCACTTTATTTCCTCAGAAGTTAGACCGCACATAACAGTTAATTCAAAAGACGCTCCCTTATATCTACATGCCCACCATCTAATTAAGCACCATAGTCCCAAATAAAGATATTCCATTTAAAATCAGCCAGTTACAAGATCATTCAGAGCTACCACACCAGAAATAGATAGCAGCTGCTCTATATCTCCCCCGCAGTCACAGCTATTGATCATATCGACATCCCCCTATAAATCAAACACCTGCGCAATCTTCCGTGTAGATAGAAGCAGCCGCTGCTGATCCTGGTCGAATTTAGCTCCGTCCAAAAAACAAAAACCCCGCACTGAGGCGGGGTTTCCGGGTGGCTGGCAGTACTCTGGGTTCGACAGCCAGTTATTCCTGTGATCGGTCTTAATTTTCAGTCGGCACCCGCCCCAGATCCTCTTCCATTTCCGCAGCCAGGAAGGACATTACCACCCAGGCAGCCACATTCTGCTTCAGGTTATTCGGGTCCACCTTGTCCAGGGTATCGTTGGGTGTGTGGTGGTAGTCGAAGTAGTCGGTGCCGTCCTGGTAGAGGCCGAAGGCGGGTACGCCCTGGGCGACGAAGACGCTGCTGTCGGGACCGCCGCTGGACTGGTTGTTGCCGCGCTCTATGCCCAGGGGGGCGAGCAGTTGCATCATCTGGTCGGCGATATCGAACTTGTTCTCCGGCAGGCGGGTGTCGAAGCGCCAGATTTTGCCGGCGCCGAAGTCGGATTCGGAGACGGCAATGATGTTGTCCAGTTCGCCGCGGTGGGCATCCACATATTGCTTGGCGCCCACCAGGCCGATTTCCTCGGCTCCAAATAAAACTACGCGCAGGGTGCGGCGCGGGCGTTGGGGCAACTCGGCGATCAGGCGCGCGGTTTCCATTACGATGGCCACGCCGGCGCCGTCGTCCAGGGCGCCGGTGCCTTCGTCCCAGGAGTCCAGGTGGGCGCCGATAATCATCGCCTCTTCTGGTTTTTCGCGACCGGTGATTTCGCCGATCACGTTAAAGGAAGGGCCGTCGGCGAGGCGTTCGTTGTGCACGTCCAGTTTGACTTCCACCGGTTTGCCGCGCTCGAGCATGGCTTCCAGCAGGTTGGCGTCCGGGGCGGAGAGGGCCAGGGCCGGCACCGGGTTTTCAACGCCGTCGATGGACATCATGCCGGTGTGGGCGAAGCGGTCGGAGTCGGTGCCCACGGAGCGCAGCAGCAGTGCGGCCGCGCCTTTTTCCGCAGCGGCGCGCATGCCCCTACTGCGGCCCTGTACTGCGGGACCGTAACCCTCGCCGGTGCGGGCACGCTCCATGCGCTTGTTGATAAAGGCGATCTTGCCTTTCACCTTCTTGGCCGGCGCCTTGAGCAGGGCCTCCACATCGGAGAACTCGACGATTTCCGCGGTGAAGCCGCCTTCCGGGGTGGGCGCGCTGTAACCGAGGGAGGTGACCACCAGCGGTTGCGGGAAAGGCGCGACCACTTCGGCGTGGGCGTGGCCGCGGTGCCAGCGCTGCACGTCGATCTGTTCGGTGTAGACGCGATCGAAGCCGAGCTTCTTCATTTTGTCCTGGGCCCAGGCCACCGCGCGGCGGTCGCCCTCGGTGCCGGCGCGGCGTGGGCCCACCTCGACGGTGAGGGATTCGACGATGCTGTAGGCATCGGAGGATTCCAGTGCGCGGTCGCGCAGCACTTCCGCCACGGAGAGGTCCTCCTGGGAAAGTGGCTTGGCCTGGGCGGCGGTAACCGCCAGGGTCGCGATCAGTCCCCCGGTAAGGGTGAGCAGTGGTTTGAACATGGTTTTAACCTCAATAGGCTCGTTGGATTATTTGTCGGATGGACGGCACTTAGTTGGACCCCGAGCTGGCCCTGCCCAGGGGGGTACTCTGTAGAGACTTGCTTGCAGGTGAATATTCCCGGTGCCTTGTCGCAACCTCAATTCGCCTGCAAGCAGGCTCCCACAGGGGACTCCGCTTAACTTAGGGAGACCCCTGAATAAGACCATCCCGTCACTCCGGCGAAGGCCGGAGTCCAGAGAAATCACTGTGCTCTGGATTCCGGCCTTCGCCGGAATGACGATATTCAAAAGTTCCTTAGTGCTATTCCTTGTCGGACTGTTTTTCTATTCCGATTGCCAGCAACCGGTGCCGCACCTCCCGCAGGCGGTTGATGCCCGCCTCGGTAAACAGGTAGGGCGAACCGCCGGTGTATTCCTTTTCCTCTATCGCCAGGCAATCGCTGCGCAGCTTCTCCAGCTCGGGGTCGTGGCGCATCGGGTAGCCGGTGAGTACCCGCCACTCGCTGTCGTCCGCCTGGCCGGCGATCACGTCCTCCAGCCCCTTGAGGAACTGCTCGCGGTCCATGCGGAAGCGCGGCGTGCGCATATGCATAAAAGCCCAGATGATCAGGGCGAAAATGCCGAAGGAGAGCAACAGGGTAACGAATACTTCCATCGTTCACTCCTCCAGTAGCAACCTGATCGCCACTGCAATGGTGGCCAGAACTATGACCGGTCTCACCAGGCTGGCACCGCGGGCGATCACCAGGTTGGAACCCAGGCGCGCGCCGACAATCTGCGCCGCCGACATACAGATGGCCAGCCACAGCAGCAGATGCCCCCCCGCCATAAAGATAAACATCGAGGTGGCGTTGGTGGCCAGCACCAGCGGCTTGGTGTGCGCCGTTGCCCTGCGCATGTTGTAACCCAGCAAAGCGGCAAAAGCCAGCGCATAGATGGAACCCATGCCCGGCCCGAAAAAGCCGCCGTAAAAGCCAATGCCGCCGCCGATCAGCAGGTTGAACTGGCCGTTACTTAGGCGGGCTTTGCTATCTATGTCAGATATACGTGGCGAAAAGGCAAAATACAACGCGATTGCGATCAACAGCACCGGCAGCAGGATGCGCAGTTGCTCACCACCCAGCTGGGTTACCGTCCAGGTACCCAGCGCCGATCCGCAAATTGCCGCCAGCAGCCCCGGCCACAATGGCCGCAGGTCCAGGTGGCCCTTCTGGAAAAAGTTGAATGCGGAGGAGAGGGTGCCGAATACGCTCTGGAATTTATTGGTGCCGAGGGCATCCAGTGGCGGTATCCCGGCCCACAGCAGGGCCGGCAGGGTGATCATGCCGCCGGCACCGGCGATGGAACTGATAAAGCCCGCGGCAAAGGCCACTGAGGTCAGGATCAGGTAGGTGATTAATGGGAGGTCGCCGGTAAATTCCGCCACTTTGTTCCCGGGAGGATTTATTCGTCCTCGATAAAGTCTGTCTGGTTTTCCGGGTTACGGCCCCGGTACTTGCTGAAGCGGCGCTGTATCTCGCGCATATCCTGTTCCAGGTTGCCGGTGGGCTGGTAGAGGGAATCCACGCAGACACGCTTGCGGGGAAAGTCCCAGGCAATCAGCAGAATCGGCACCTGCGCCGCATAGGCGATTCGCAGGAAACCGTTTTTCCACTTATCGACCTTCTTGCGCGTGCCCTCGGGAGCGATCGCCACCCACATCTTTTCGTTTTGCCGGAAGGAAGTCGCCATCTGCTGGGCCAGGCCGCCGGGGGTCCGGCGGTCGGTGGGCAGGCCGCCCAGCCATATAAACAGGCGCTTGAATGGCCAGAAAAAGGCTTCCTTTTTCATCATAAAGGAAATCTTGGCCTTGAGCGCCATAATGAACGGCATAGCTATCACAAAGTCCCAATTGGAGGTGTGCGGAGCCAGGGCCACCATGACTTTTTTCTCCGGCGGGAATTCACCCTCCAGGCGCCAGCCCAGGGCCTTTACGATCAGCAGGCCAATGGCTTGGGTAAACCAGTTGCCGATTCGCGGAATTTCTTCGGGTAGATTCTTTGGAATACTCACGTCAATCCTTCTCTCAATCTTACTGCCCGTTCGATCACTTAGACATTCAGCGGTGTGGAGCTTACTCGCAAGCGAAGGATTGCGGAGCTCTATTCCATTCGCTTGCAAGCAAGCTCCTACTGCGGGCCTGCGGCCCGCTTGCGGAGCTGGAGCTCCGCGGTCCCGGCTAGTGCTCCCGGGTGGCGTAGAAGCGGATTTCCGGGTAGCGCTCCTCCGCCAGTTGCAAATTCACCCGCGTGGGCGCCAGGTAGGTCAGGTGGCCGGCGCCGTCCAGCGCCAGGTTGGTGCTGGCCTTGCGTTTGAACGCATCCAGTTCTTTCGCACTCTCGCTGTCCACCCAGCGCGCGGTGCTAACGTTCACATTTTCGTAAATGGCTTCCACCTTGTATTCGTCTTTCAGGCGGTAGGCCACCACTTCAAACTGCAACACCCCCACGGCGCCGACGATAATGTCGTTGTTGTCCAGCGGAAAGAACACCTGGGTGGAGCCCTCTTCGGATAGCTGCTGCAACCCTTTCTGCAGCTGCTTCAGTTTCAGCGGGTCTTTCAGGCGGATGCGGCGGAAGAGTTCCGGGGCGAAGTTTGGGATGCCGGTGAACTTGAGCTGCTCGCCCTCGGTAAAGGTATCGCCGATCTGGATGGTGCCGTGGTTGTGCAGGCCGATGATGTCGCCGGCGATGGCCTCCTCCACATGGGTGCGGTCGCCGGCCATGAAGGTCACCGCATCGGCGATCTTCACGTCCTTGCCCAGGCGCACGTGCTTCATCTTCATACCGCGGCTGTAGGTGCCGGAGCAGACGCGCATAAAGGCGATGCGGTCGCGGTGCTTGGGGTCCATATTCGCCTGGATCTTGAATACGAAGCCGGAGAATTTTTTCTCGTCCGGCTGCACCACTCGCTCGTTGGTGGCGCGCGGTTGCGGACCCGGCGCCCACTCCACAAAACCGTCGAGCATTTCGCGCACGCCGAAATTGCCCAGCGCGGTGCCGAAAAACACGGGGGTCAACTTGCCGGCCAGGTAGGCCTCCAGGTCGAACTGGTGGGTGGCGCCGCGCACCAATTCGATCTCCTCGCGGATATCGTCGGCGTACTCGCCCAGCAGCGCGTCCGCCTCGGCGGAATCCAGCCCCTCGATGCGGATATCCTCCGGGATGGTATGGCCCTGGCCCTGTTTGTAGACGTGGATGGTGTCGGTGTAGAGATTGTAGACACCGCGGAAATACTTGCCGGAACCCAGCGGCCAGTTGATCGGCGCGGCCTGGATATTCAGCACCTCCTCGATCTCGTCCATCACCTCGATGGGGTCGCGGATATCCCGGTCCAGCTTGTTGATAAACGACAGGATTGGCGTGGTGCGCAGGCGGCAGACGTTCATCAGCTTGACCGTGCGGTCCTCCACACCCTTGGCGCCATCGATCACCATCAGCGCCGAGTCCACCGCGGTGAGCACCCGGTAGGTATCCTCGGAGAAGTCCTCGTGGCCGGGGGTGTCCAGCAGATTGACCGTGCGCCCCGCGTAGGGGAACTGCATTACCGAGGAGGTCACCGAGATACCCCGCTCCTGCTCCATGGCCATCCAGTCGGAGCGCGCGTGGGGCCCCTTCTTGCCCTTGACCGAGCCGGCCAGCTGGATGGCATTGCCAAACAGCAACAGCTTTTCGGTCACTGTGGTCTTACCGGCGTCCGGGTGGGAAATAATCGCGAAGGTGCGACGGCCGGCGATACCCGCCAGGCTGGAACTCTGGGCCATAATCTCGGTGCTTGAACAGCTTGGAAAACAAGGCGCGCATTATACACGTCGGCAAGCCGCACAGGGGGCTGATAGACTGCAGCTTTTGGAATCGAAATCCAATCAACGAACGTGCTGCGAAGCCCCTGATGCCGGGGGCTTTTTGCGGGACCTTCTGCGGCCATGGATGGCCGCGGAGAGCGTACAGGGATGTATTCACAGCGTGTCCCGTAAAAAGCCACCGGTAGCAGGGGCGCCACCAGATTTAGAAGAGAGAAGAACTATGAGCCGGGAGCGATTGCAGGCACTGCGGGAAGAGCTGGCGCGACAGGGAGTACAGGCCTTCCTGGTGCCCCGCGGCGACGAGTACCAGAACGAATATGTGCCCGCCTCCGACGAGCGCCTGGCCTGGCTCACCGACTTTACCGGCTCCGCCGGCATGGCCGTGGTGAGTATGGAACACGCGGCGCTGTTCGTGGACGGCCGCTATACCCTGCAGGCCCAGCAGCAGATCGGCGACCAGCCCATCGACCAGGAGGACCTGAACCAGGACGCCATCGCCGACTGGTTGTGCGATCAGTTGAAGACCGGCGAGGCCCTGGGCTACGACCCGCGCCTGCACACCGAGCCGGGCCTGGCACTGCTGCACAAGCGCCTGGGCGAGCGGGATATCGCACTGCGCCCCCTGGACGACAACCCCATCGACGCCGTGTGGAGCGACCGGCCCGCGGCGCCCTGCGGGCCGGCGCGCCCCCATCCCTATACGTTTACCGGCGAACACTCCGCAGACAAGCGCCGGCGTATCGCCGCGCTGCTGGCGGACAAGCGCGCCGACGCTCTGTGGCTGCCCAACCCGGAGGTGTGCGCCTGGCTGTTCAATATCCGCGGCAACGACGTGCCCCATTTGCCGGTGGCCCTGGCCAGCGCCCTGCTCTACCGCGACGGCAGTGCCACCCTCTACCTGGCGACGGAAGCCGTGGGCGACGCGCTGATCGAACACCTGGACAACGAAGTGAGTATTGTCAGCGACAAGCGCGAACTGTTCGCCGCCGCCCGGCGCCATCATGTAGCGAAAGTCTGGGTGGACCCGCTGATCACCAACTGCTGGACGCTGCAGCAATTGCGCGCACTGGATATCGAACTACTGCAGGAGCGCGATCCCATCATCGCCGCCAAGGCGTGCAAGAACCCGGTGGAACTGGCGGGCACCCGCGCCGCCCACGAGCGCGACGGCGCCGCCCTGTGTGAATTTCTCGCGGAGCTGCCCGGCGCCGTGGCCGCCGGCACTGCCGATAACCGCTTTGGCGAACTGGAGGCGGTGCAATTGCTGCGGGCCAAGCGCGAACAGCGCGAGGGCTTCAGCGACGACAGCTTCGACACCATCTCCGGCTACGGCCCCAACGGCGCCGTGGTGCACTACCGGGTGAGCCGCGAGTCCAGCCTGCCGATAAAGCCCGAGGGCATCTACCTGGTGGACTCCGGAGCCCAGTACCCGGACGGCACCACCGATGTCACCCGCACCGTGGCCCTGGGGAGTTTTCCGCACCTGGCCAAAGAGCATTTCACCCGCGTACTCAAGGGCCATATCGCCATCGCCACCCTGCGCTTTCCCATCGGCACCTGCGGCGAACAGATAGACGCCTTCGCGCGCCGGGCGCTGTGGGACCAGGGACTCGACTACGCCCACGGCACCGGCCATGGGGTTGGCAGTTTCCTGAGTGTGCATGAGGGGCCGCAGCGGATCGGCAAGGCGGGCACCGGCGTGCCCCTGCAGGCGGGCATGATCGTTTCCAACGAACCGGGGTTCTACCTCACCGGGCAGTACGGCATTCGCATCGAAAATCTGGTGTTCGTGAAGGAATCCGCGGAACATCACGGCTTCCTTGAGTTCGAGGAGCTGACACTGGCGCCGATCGACCGGGCGCTGATCGAGGTGAAGCTGTTGAGTGAACAGGAGAGGAAATGGCTGGACGATTACCACCGGAGGGTGCGCGAGACGTTGATGCCGTTGGTAAATGAAAACACCCAGCGCTGGCTGGAGGCCGTCACCGAGCCACTGGCCGTGTAGGAGCGGCCTCCCGGGAGCGCCGAGCTCCAGCTCGGCTTGCGGGCCGCGAGGCCCGCCGCTGACTCGCTACTTCGTAGTGGCTCAGATCGCGGCCATGGGCCGCTCCTACAACGCGCTTTCGTCATTGCGGCGCAATCCGGAAATCCTGTGCCACTAAACTGGATACCGGCCTGCGCCGGTATGACGAGTCAATGAGACACATCAATCGCGGCCCACGGCCGCGTTCGCGGGGATATCTCCGGCGCTCTCGCGCCCGCCGATTTCCCGCCGCAGCCACCACCAGGCCAGGACACCGAGCATCAGGTTGGCCGCCGCTGTAGCCGCGAACAGCCCGCTGATCCCCCACAATTGATTGCCCACCCAGGCCAGCGGCAGATAGATGCCCAGTACACGCAGGAAGGAGATCAGCGTGGCCGGCAGTGGCCGGCCGAGGCCGTTGAAGGCCGCGTTGGCGGACATCACGAAGCCGTAGCCAGCGTAACTGAAAGGCACCACGGCCAGGTAGGCCACCGCCACCGCCAGCACCGCCTCGGAATCACTGAACAGCTGCGCGAGAAACCCGCCCACCAGGTATAACACCAGCGCAAGCACCAGCCCGAAGACCAGGCAGAAGCGCGCCAAAACAGCGACCGTCTCCTGCATACGCCCCACCTTGCCGGCGCCGGCGTTCTGGCCGATAAAGGGCCCCACCACCGAAGACAGCGCATAGAACACGATCAGCGCCACCGGCTCGATACGCAGCGCCACCCCCAGGCCGGCCACCGCGTCGGCGCCGTGCACCGCCACCAGCGCCACCATCACACCGCCGGCCATGGGGATGATCACATTGGTGGCCACCGCCGGCAGCCCCACCGCCAGAACGGTGCGCCAGGAGTCCGCCAGTACCGACCAGCGCCATTCCGGCGCGGCCAGGAGCTTTTCCCTGCGCACCAGGAAATAGAGCGCGGCAAAGAAGCTGATTCCGCGCGCGATCACCGTGGACAGGGCCGCCCCCTGCAACTCCAGGCGCGGAAAGCCCAACAGGCCGAAGATCAGCAGCGGGTCCAACAGCAGGTTGAAAAGCGCCACCGCCACCATGATGCGCCCGGTGATCGCGCTGTTGCCGATGGCCCGCAGCGCCGACAGCGCCACCATGGGCACCACCGCGAACACCGCGCCCAGGTACCAGGGCACCATATAGTCGGCGATCAGCGGCAGCATCTCCGCCGGCGCGCCCAGCAGGCGGAACAGCGGCCCCACGGTGAGCAATCCCACGGCGCTGATCGCCAGCGCCACCAGCAGCGCCAGCAGCGAGGCGTCGGTCACCAGCCGCCGCACCCGGGCCATATCGCCGGCGCCGTAGGCCCGCGCCACCGCCGAAGAGGTGCCGGCGCCCAGGCCGATGGCGAAGCTGTTGATCACCATCACCACCGGAAAGGAAAAGCTCATCGCCGCCAGCGGGCCACTGCCCAGTTGGGCGACAAACCAGGTGTCCACCACATTGAACGACATGGTTGCGAGAATGCCCCACACCATGGGCAGGGCCAGGCGCTGCAGGTGGCCGGCGACCGGGCCCTCCAGCAGGGAGGGATTGTTGGAGGTTAACGCCATGAACAACTCTTTGCGGAAAGATGGACGCTTCCGCTGGATGGCAGCGGAGTGTGAAAAGAAAAACGGAACACCGTTAGTTTACCATCCCCGTGGCTACTCCGTTTCAATCCCGAAGTTCGTCGTACCGGCGCAGGGACGACGAAAAACGCATTGTAGGAGCGGCGGGGGAGGAGATCCGGCGAAGTTACGGGTGTTGCCTGTGGAGGCTCATCAGCACCGCGTCCTCGCGGGCGCCACCGTCTGCGGGGTAGTAATTCTTGCGCAGGCCGTCTTCGCGAAAACCCAGTTTGCGGTAGAGGGAGCGCGCGGCGCGATTGGAGGCGCGCACTTCCAGGAGGACCCGTTCGATTTCCGGCGGCAGTTGGGCGAGCAGTTGCCTCAACAGCGCCCCGGCCACGCCGCGCCGGCGCCACCGGGGCGCCACGGCGATATCGAGGATTTCCGCCGCGTCGAACAGCCGGGAAATCACACAGCAGGCGATGGCCTCGCCCTCCGGCGACCACAGCAGCCAGCCGTCGTGCCCGGCCTCGAGGCTGTCGCGGTATTGCCGCTCACCCCAGGGGTGGCTGTGGGCACTGCGCGCCAGCGCGGCCAGGGTGGGGCAGTCCGCGACGGTGGCGGCGGCCAGGTGGGCATCGGTGAGGTCGAATTCGGGGGTCATTGGACCCCGGAATCAGGGAAACGAGTGTGCTCCGGATAGGTTTCCCGCAGCAACTGCCACAGTGCGCGCTTGCGCTCCGGCTGCTGCAAGAGTTCGGTCAGGCTGGGCATGGCCACCAGGCGGATGCCGTTCCACTCGGTCACCGGCTCTGCCAAGGGCTGCTTTAGGGAGAGGGGTGAACAGAAGTCGCGGGCCTGCCGGCCCATCAGCCAGATGGATTTAACCGGCCGGCGGACGCTGGCCGCTTCCAGCCAGCTGGAGCAGGTGTCCCGCGCGTCCGAGGCGGCGGCCGCGGGGCCGAAGCGGTTTTCCGCCAGGGGCCAGCGCAGCCGGTCCTGCTCCCGGGGCAACTGGTGCCAGCCCAGGGCGCGGGCGATATTGTTGAACAGCGCCTCCACCGGCAGCGCGGCGCCGGGCTCGCGGCTGTCCACCGCCAGCAGTTCGTCTCCCAGCCACCAGCAGCTGAGAACAAAGGGTTGCACCTGTTGCTGTGGCGGGGTCAGTTCGGCGGGGGCGGACTGCGGCTGGGGTGCAGCTCGCACCTGTTCGGTGAGGGCGCCGATATCGCGTAGCGCAGTGGGGGCTTCCGGGGTGACCGCGATCTCGGGCGGGCCTTCGGCCCGCTGGCGGAGCTGGGGCTCCGCGGTCCCGGGGGAAGGCTCCCTGTTTTCCATCGGCAGTTCTTCAACCGGCAGCCGGGCCTGGCGCGGTTCCGGCGCCAGGGGCAGCCGGAAGCGCGGCATATAGCTGGTGACTCCCAGCGCCGACAGATATTCCGCGCGATGCAGTTCGTGCATCAGACGCCCTTGCGTTTGCCGCCGCCTGAGGCGAGCAGGTTGAGGGCGTCCAGGTAGGCCAGGGCCGAGGCCACGAGGATGTCGATATCCGCCCCAACGCCGTTGACCAGACGGCCGTCCAGCTCCAGACGCACGGTCACGCTGCCCTGGGAGTCGGTGCCCTGGGTGACTGCGTTGACCGAGTAGAGCTTGAGGTCCGCGCCGCTCTCCGCCACCGATTCAATGGCCTTGAAAGTCGCGTCCACCGGGCCGCTGCCATAGGCTTCGGCGCGGTGGGACTCGCCGTCGATCAGCAGGCGCAGTTGCGCCTGCGGGAGGCTGCCGCTCTTGCTCCGCACTTCCAGGTCTTCCAACTGGTAGTGCTCCACGGGAGCCTCGCTGCCGGTGACCAGCGACTGCAGGTCTTCGTCGAAGATCTCGTGTTTCTTGTCCGCCAGGTCCTTGAAGCGCTGGAACACCAGGGCGAACTCGCCGGCGTCGTCAAAGTTGATTCCCAGCTCTTCGTAGCGCGCCTTGACCGCCGCGCGGCCTGAGTGCTTGCCCAGCACCAGGCGGTTGTGGCCCCAGCCCACATCCTGGGCGCGCATGATTTCGTAGGTCTCGCGATGCTTGAGAATGCCGTCCTGGTGAATCCCGGACTCGTGGGCGAAGGCATTGGCGCCGACGATGGCCTTGTTGGGCTGCACCGGGAAGCCGGTGATGGAACTGACCAAACGCGAAGTGGGCACGATATGGGTGGCGTCTATGCCGGTCTCCACCGGGTAGAGATCCTGGCGGGTGCGCACCGCCATCACGATTTCTTCCAGGGAGGCGTTGCCGGCGCGCTCGCCCAGACCGTTGATGGTGCACTCCACCTGGCGCACGCCGTTCATCACCGCGGACAGGGAGTTGGCCACCGCCAGCCCCAGGTCATTGTGGCAGTGGGTGGAGAAAATGGCCTTGTCGGAGTTGGGCACATTCTCGATTACCCGCTTGAACATGGCCCCGTACTCGCCGGGCTCGCCGTAGCCGACGGTATCGGGGATATTGATGGTGCCGGCACCGGCATTGATCACCGCCTCGATAATGCGGTACATGAATTCCGGCTCGGAGCGGCTGCCGTCCTCCAGGGAGAACTCCACATCGTCGGTGAACTGGCGCGCGCGCTTCACCGCATCCACCGCCTGGGCGAAAACCTGTTCCGGCTCCATCTGCAGTTTGTATTTCATATGGATGGGGGAGGTGGCGATAAAGGTGTGAATGCGCGGGGCGGTGGCTTTTTTCAGCGCCTCGGCGGCGCGGATGATGTCCGGGCCCACGGCGCGGGCCAGGCTGCATACGGTGGAATCCTTGACGGCCTCGGCCACCGCCTGCACCGCCTCGAAATCCCCCTGGCTGGCGATGGCGAAGCCGGCTTCGATCACGTCCACACGCATGCGTTCGAGCATACGCGCGATGCGGACCTTCTCATCCTTGGTCATGGAAGCGCCGGGGCTCTGCTCGCCGTCGCGCAGGGTGGTATCAAATATGACTAATTTATCTTTCTTGGTGTTCATCTGGGCTCTTCTCCTCATCTGGCCCGAGGCTAAACAGCGGCTGTACTGCTGTCTACGCGCCGATCAAATAAAGTGTGGAATTCTACAGGAGGGTAACGGAGTAAAATTATATGCCGCAACGCGGTAGTCGCAGCGAAAAAGCTAGTGTGCCAGAGGGAAATCTGCGTGCGGGGTATGCGGTGGGCATAGCGGCTCAAACAGGTAAATGGTCGATTGAGGGACTATACGTCCGCGCACCGGCGAAATCAACAACCATCCTAAGAAAACAAAAAATAAAAGATAAATAGATAGAAAACCGGAGAATTTAAACGAAACTTGGGATAAACATCCCAATTAACCGGCAGACGCCCCCAGCTTGTCCAACAGCTGCCACAGGTTCTGGCGCAGCTGCTCCACCTCCTCCCGGGTTACCTCGGAGCCATCCAGTTCCCGCTCCACCCACACCCGGGCGCGGGGCTCGAGCGCGCGGCCGTCATCGGTGATCGCCACCACCGTCACCCGCTCGTCCCAGGGCGCGCGCTCGCGGCTGACCAGGCCACGCTGCTCCATTCGCTTCAATAGCGGCGTGAGGGTTCCGGAGTCCAGCATCAGCCGCTCGCCCAGGGCGCCGACACTGGTACCGGCATCCCCGTCTTCCTCTGTATCCCGCTCCCACAGCACCAGCAGCACCAGGTATTGGGGATAGGTGATACCCAGGTCCTGCAGCATCGGCTGGTAGGCCCGGGTCACAGCGCGGGAGGCGGCGTAGAGGGCAAAGCAGAGCTGGCGGTTGAGCGCCAGCGGACCGCTGTCTTCGCAGAGAGACATCAGAGTATTCCCCGCGGAACAGTCAGAGCAGTTGCTCGATTTCCGACGCCAGCGCCTCCGGCTTGTCCTTCGGGGCAAAGCGCTTCACCACCCGGCCCTCGCGGTCGACCAGGAACTTGGTGAAGTTCCACTTGACCCCCTCGGTGCCCAGAATCCCCGGCGCCTCGCGCTTGAGATGCTCGAACAGCGGGTGGGCGGCGGGGCCGTTCACTTCCAGCTTGGCGTAGACGGGGAAGCTGACGCCGTAGTTCAGCTCGCAGAACTGCTGGATTTCCTCGTCGCTGCCCGGCTCCTGCTGGCCGAACTGGTTGCAGGGGAACCCCAGCACCACCAACCCCTGGTCCCGGTATTTGTGGTACAGCGCCTCCAGCCCTTTGTACTGGGGGGTAAAGCCACACTTGCTGGCGGTATTGACGATGAGCAGCACCTTGCCCCGCTGCTCCTCCAGGGAGGTGGTACTGCCATCCGCAGCCTGCAGGGGAATGGAATAGAGATCGCTCATGGGAGTTTTTCCTCGGTTGAACACAATAGGTTGTGGGAAATTGTATTGTGCACAACCAAAATTACAAGCGAGATCCATCAAAGAAGAGGCAGCGCGGGGTTTATTGTGAGAATAATTATCAATAATATTACGTTCAAAATTTTTAATGGAAACGGACACACTCCCCCATGCGCAATCCCGGCCTGTATTTAGCCCGTCTACTGCTCGCGGTATTCCTCGCCGCCACCGCAATTACCGCCCCGGCCCAGGAGGCCGGCCTCAGCGAACAGGAGCTGCGCCAGCTGATGCAGATGGCCGAATACATCGGCGTGGACTACCCGGAAGCGGTGAAGGATGGCGAGATCATCAACAGCGGCGAGTACTCGGAGATGGAGGAGTTCGCCCAAGTTCTGGTCGACCGCGGCCAGCGGCTGTCCCCTTCGCCGGAGGCGGAGAGCATCCGCGGCGAAGCCAAGGCACTGCAGGCGGCTATTGCCGGCAAGGCGAGCCTCGCCGAGGTGCAGAGCCACACCGCCAAACTGCGCCAGGGGCTGCTGTCCATTTCCCCGGCGTTGTCCCTGCCCCAGTCGCTGCTCAGCCTGGATGAGAGCCGAGCCCTCTACCAGAAGAACTGCGTCGCCTGCCACGGCCCATCCGGCGAGGGCGATGGCCCGCTGGCGGCACAGCTGGAGCCGCCTCCCACCAACTTCCATGAGCGCGAGCGCGCGGAGAACCGATCCCTGCTCGGCCTCTACGATGCGATCAGCAACGGCATCGACGGCACCGCCATGACTGCATTCGGCAACCTGACAGACCAGCAGCGCTGGTCCCTGGCGTTCTATGTAGGCGGACTCGCCTTCGCCGGTGCGGAGCCGGCGACAGCCGACACGCAATTGAGCCTGCAGGACCTGGTGATGTACAGCCCCGCAGTGCTGCGCAACGACCGCCCGGAAGTGCCCACTGAATCCGTGGCCGCCCTGCGCGCGGACCCGGCGCCGCTGTTCGCGAAAAAAAGCTCTCGGGATGGAGACCCCATGGAGACCGCGCGCAGCCAGCTGCAAAAAGCCCTGGACGCCTATCGCCAGGGCGATTACGGCAGCGCCCGTACCCTGGCGATCAGTGCCTACCTGGACGGCTTCGAACTGGTTGAAAATACGCTGGACTCCCGCGACGCGAATCTGCGCAGGTCCATCGAGAGCGACCTGCTCGGCCTGCGCGCCCAACTGAATGCAAACAGCGATCCGCAGCAGGTGGAACAACAGGTAAACGCCGTGCTCGAAAAACTGGATCAGGCCCAGGCGCTGCTGGAGGAATCCAATCTGTCCGGCACCGCGCTGTTTATCGCCAGCCTGATCATCCTGCTGCGCGAGGGCCTGGAGGCGCTGCTGGTGGTGATCGCACTGACCACCATCCTGATCAAGACCCAGCGCGGCGATGCCTTGAAATACGTGCATTTCGGCTGGATAACCGCTTTTATCGCCGGCTTCGCCACCTGGGTGCTCGCGCAGAAAGTGATTACCATCAGCGGAGCGAGCCGCGAGGTGATGGAAGGCGCCGCCGCACTGCTGGCCGCCGCGGTGCTCTTCTATGTGGGCTTCTGGATGCACAGCAAGACCCAGGCCCAGGAGTGGCAGCAATACATTCAGGACAGCATCAACCGCAACCTGACCGCGGGCACCCTGTGGGGCATCGCCGGGCTGGCGTTTATCGCCGTGTACCGGGAAATTTTTGAAACCATCCTGTTCTACCAGTCCCTGCTCACCCAGACCGCCGAGGGGCAGTACAGCGCGCTGTGGGGCGGCATCGCCGCCGGCGCCGCGCTGCTGGCGGTGGTCGGCTGGGCGCTGGTGCGCTACTCCGCGCGCCTGCCCATCGGTAAATTCTTCTCCACCACCACTTTCGTACTGCTGGCACTGTCGTTCGTGCTCGCCGGCAAAGCGATCGCCGCATTGCAGGAAGCCGCCCTGGTAGGCATCACCCCGCTGCCGGTGTCCTTCAGCTTCGACTGGTTGGGGATTTATTCCACCTGGGAGGGCATCGGCCTGCAGGCGGCCATACTGGTGGCCGCGGCCTGGCTGTTGCTCAAAGGCAGGAATTCCGGGGCTTCGTCCCCGGCAAAATCCACCGGTTGAGCCGCCGGTAACCTGACGAAAATACCCCGCTCACGCGGGGTATTTTTTTAGTGGTGGGCGGAATAACAAAGACAGAAAAATATTTATTTCTCAGCAGCTTCCACCGCCTCAGCGCAATTTGAACCCGAGCTCCGACTCTATCTGCCCCCGCGACCACAGACTCCAGCCCGACACGCCCTCCAGGGCGAGAGCCTCGTCCACGACGATTCCCCGGCTCAGGGCCGGCCAGGCCAGCACCGTCGGCGGCACCCCCTCCTCGATCGGGTAAAACAGCTCCGGCGGGGGCAGCATCTGCTGCAGGCTGCGCAACAGCGGTTGCCAGGCCATGGGCAAAATTGCCTCCGCCAGTTTCCAGGATGGCGCCGGCGTCTGTGCCGCCTGGGCCACCAGGTAGTGGTAGCGGGCCCACGCAGCCTCCAGCAATGCGGTTTCTCCCAGGTGCAGGCAGCCATCCACCTGGCGTTCGGCACAGAGCAGGCAGATGCCCTCGGGCAGTGCCAGCTGCTCCGCATCGCGGGCACTCAGTTGCCAGCCCGGTTCTTCCGACGCACAACCGCAATTGGGGCAGCTGCCCTCCGCCTCAGCGGCGGGTGGCTGCAGCGGCAGCGGATTGGCTCCCGGCTTCCAGTGACAGGCAGAGGCCGAGAAGTAGCTGTCCGCGTGGCTGCGCACATGGGCGGGAAAATCAAATTCAGCAGAGGCCGAGCCCCGCCCCGCGCTGGCATCCAGGCAGGTTCTACAAACATTGAGGGGACCCTGCGACTGCGCTTCGTTGAGCGATGCCAGGTCCGTAGCCACCCACACGCTGCGCTCATCGTTTTCCAAGGCTCCGCAGCAGGGGAACAGATGCACCAGCGAGAAAAAATCCCGGCGCCTTTCCGGCTCTGCCAGCTCCGGCGCCTCGGCGCCGAAAACCATTACCGGGTGACCGCGGTAACGCCAGCCTGCGGCGCAGGGCTCCAGTTCGCCGAGGCTCACCTGGATGCCGGCGCGCAGCTCCCGCGCCAGCGCCTCTCCGTCCGCGACCGCCGGCTGGTCGGAACCGGTTGCGTCCACGGCATCGTCCGCCACCAATTCCGCCACCGCTTCCGCAACGGGGCCGCTCTCGCTGTCTTCGCCGGACTCGGGCGGGCGCACGCTGTCCGCTGCGCCGCGCAGCTTTGCCAACGCCTGTTTCCACAGTGCCACTATAGGGCCTCCTCTAAGATTCGGTGGATCTGCGCTTCCGAGTTGGTTATCACGCGAAAGGCGACCCGCTTGGATTTCTCTGGGTCCTCGCTGCCGTCGGCGCGCAGAACCGGACGGGCGGACGAGTAGCCTACCGCGGCCACCAGTGCCAACATGCCGGGAACCTCTTCCGCCGGCACAAGGCTGTGAACAAAACGCAACACCTCCCGCGAGCGGTTCTGGGACAGGCGCAGGTTGTTGAAGTAGTTTTCGCTGCGGCTCCCCCCGGTGCCCCACTCGGAGCTGGTGTGCCCCTCGATATGGATCGCCCGGACGGAGTCCAGATAGGGTTTCAGCGCGGCCAGGTAGCGCGGGAAAAAGTTTTCCATCACCTTCTGGGCATCCCCGTTCATCTCCGCGGCGCCGGTCTGGAACATGGCGTCGGAGTTGTTGAAGGCGATGGTCAGGCTGTCCTTGTCGATGGCGGCTCCCCAGTGTTGCAGGTCGCCTTCAAACTCCCTCACCAGTGTCTGGTAAATCGCCAGCTGGTTGTCGCGATAGGACTGGGCCAGCGCTCGAATTTTTTCCCGCTCCTCCATCATCGAGCGCATCATCACTATGGAGATGCACAAAAAAACCATCATCAGCCCGGCCATCAGGTCCGAGACGCTGAGCCACTCGCCCTCTTCAGTCGGGCGCAGGCGCGAAGAGAGGCTAGCCGGCATATTCCAGGTCCCGCTGTTGTATCCGCCGCATCTGCGCCACCAACTGGCGATAATCCCGAGTGAACTGCCCGCTGATGGTGGCCAGGGACTCGCCCATGGCGGCGAGCACCTGTTCCACCTGCTCCGCCATCACCTTGTCCATTTGCTCGTATTGGCGGCGAATGGAGATATCCGTATCCTGCAATTCCTTGCGGATCACCTCGGTGAGGACCTGCAACATCTCCCGGTGGGTAGTGGCGATCATCTGCGCCAGTTCCCGCATCGACTCCCGGTGTGCCTGCGCGGAGGTTCCCACCAGTTTCTGCAGGGCCTCGGGGTCCAATTCCTGAAGATTTTCCAGCGCCGCAGACAAATACCGGAAGCGCTCCGCCAGCGCGTCACCCTGACTCTCGAGTTGTGCGCTGATCGCCGAGAGGTTCTCGTCCACCCGCTGCTGCGCGGCCGCAACGCCCTGTGACAGCTGCTCGATAACTGGCGGTAGTTGCGGCGCCAGTTCCGCCAGCTGCCGCACCGACTCGTGCTGCGCATCCAACAGCTGGTTCAACTGCGCCGCCTGCTGCCCCTGCCGCTCCAACAGTTCATCCAGCCCGCGGTACATATGCGGCAGCTCGGCTATTTTGTCGTATACCTGTGCGAGCACGGCCTGCTGGTCGATCAGCTGCCGCTGGCTCTCGTCGCAACGCTGGCTCCAGGATTCCACCCGCGCGGCATGTTCTCGGTACTCAGCCGCGGCGGCGCCGAGCGCAGGTTCCAGTTCGGAAAGCTGTGCGCAAAAACTCTGCAGGTTGTTCCCGAACTGCGCCTGCAGGCCCTGATTGAACTGTGCCACCACCTGCTCCAGTTGGCCAACCAGCTCCACCGCGGATCGTTGGGCAAAATTATCCAGCGAGTCGCGCAGCACCAGCAGGTTTCGATTCAGGTCGTCGATGGTGGCAGTTTCCTGAACGGGGTCCGACGGCAACCTCAGCATACGGCTGAAAACCCGCAACAGCAGGGACAGCGCCAGCCCGACCACACTGGTGATAAAGGCTGTTTTCAGCCCTTCCATAAGCTCCGCGATACTGCGGTCGATATCCTCCAGGGAGAATTCGTAGAGACCGATAATAATGCCGACAAATGTACCGAGAATACCCAGGGAGGTGAGAAAGCCAGGGCCCTGGTCCACAAAATCCCGCCCGCGGCCCGAGAAGCGCAACAGCATTGCGAGGGAAAAAATCGACAGCATCAGCAGGATAAACCCCTCGGTGACCACTGCGGGGGTTAGCGACAAAAACATCTGGTGTAATAATCCCGACATCCACTATGCCTCAGAGAATTTCTTTAAGATAAATTCGTGATAGAAGGCTCCACTCGGCAGCTTGCCGTGGCCCTGGTCCACCAATTGCAGACGCGGCAGGGCGCGGATAATTTCCGCCAGGTTGTTGAAATGGGCCCGCTCATCCCCGGGTGGGAACTCCTTCACCAGCACCCGTTCGTCTACCTGTATCTCGAAAACCGCGGGCTTCTGCGGTAACCGCTCCCGCTTGCAAAACACCATGTGCAACAGCCCACCGGTCTTCAGCTTTGACACCAGCAGTTCACTCAGTACCGATGCCTCATCAGGGCTGTAAAAGCCAATAATGTCCCAGGCCAGAATCGCATCGCACTCTGCAAGCCCGGAAAACTTACCAAAAGCCGCGCGTATCGCCGAGCAGCCGTCCTCGCCGCGCTGCTTGTGCCATTGAATGGCCGCGTGCATGTCCAGCACGAACAGCTCGCCCACCTGTTTCTGCAACGCGTCCACATTGCGCCCGCTCCTGGGCCCGCAATCCATCACCCTGCTGACCGGTGACCTGCGCGCCGCTCTCATTGCCGTCGACAGGCCGGACAGCGACAGCGCCTCGCCAGCTTCCGCCGCGGTAAAATAGGTCGATACATCCGATGCGCCGCCCGGGCGGACTTTTCCCCGAGAATCGTTACCGTCAAATTCAAAAATATGTTCGATAAGATCCTTGCGCATTCCCTGTCGCTGCAACAGTGAATTGCTCAGGCTGAAGCGCCCCAGGCTCTGCGTCAGGGCCACGGTCGAGTGGCGCTGGCAGGGAATCCGGGGGTAATGCGGGGCCTCGGCCGTTTCGTAGGTGAAATCCTGCAACAGGCGGAATCTCGCGGGCCCCTGCGGCGCGGTACCGGTGTATATCATGGCGTGCAGCAGCGTGCCGGGTTTCAGGTTCGGCTGGAGCAGTTCGATCAGATGCTCAATCAACTCGGTGCTCATAAAGTTGAGCAGGTCCCAGCAGAGCACGACGTCAAATTTTATTCGCGAGGGCTTGGCCACCAAGTGGTCTTGCAGGGCGCCTTTGAGATCCGGGTTCTGTTGATTCTCCGCAAAGAATTCGATCAGGTCCTCAATGTAGCAGGGACAGTTCATCTGCAGGAAAGCCTGGGTAGTCCCTACCGCCAGTGACCCCAGATCCAGTATGCGAAATCCCGGCTGAATAATTTCCCGGCTGAGCGCCGCCAAGCCGAAAGAGTGATGCTGCATGCAATACTTCCCGAAACACCACAAGGAAAAATCGCGGCCGCGTCATGCCGACCGGCACCACTTGACCGCGGTTTAGCAGGAAGCGGGTTCACTAAGTGGAACGCAATAATTGTGAAACCGCTTCTGGCATCTTTCCCGGTACGATCAGTCGCTGGTCACCAGCTCAGCCGGGCTGTCGGAGGTTTCGGTAGCGGCGCTCTTGGAGGAGAAAAGGCCGCTGCTTTTGGCTGCACTTCCCTTTCCGGCCTTCTTCTTGCCATCGTTCTCATTGTCCCGCGGCGGTAAATTGGGGTGTACCAGCTTTTCTTTGAAATCGCTGGTGCGCTCTTTCATTTCCGCATCGGTATCCACCATATCCATGGAGCCGCGGAACTTACCGCCGTCGTCCAGTTGGATGCGCGGCGCTATCAGGTTGCCCTTGACCACTGCTGTGCGGCGGATTTCAATCAGCTCTTCTGCCAGGGCATCGCCGGTGAGGGCGCCTTCCACGGTGATGTTCTTCGCGTGAATATTGGCATTCAGCTCACCACCGGCGCCCACGGAGAGATTATGCCCCTCCATGATTACGGTGCCCTCGACAGTGCCTTCGATATGCAGGCTCTCGTTACCGATCAGTTCACCGCGGAACTTGATGTTTTTTCCGATTACAGACTTTTCAGCCTCTTCGCCCATCCGCGGGCCGCGCTGGGGGGCGGAGTTACCCTGATCGATAAATCCATCCAGAAAGCTGTTGGAGCTCTCTTCCTTCGGCTTTGCCTGCTCTTCATTTGCCATGTTGTACTTACTCCTTAGAGTTGGGATAGCTGGTTGGTTGCCCCGTTTGTCATACATCGCACAAAGTTCCGGGCAGAGTTCCACTCGCCGTCTGCGCAGCGATGTAGGCGCATGATTATACGGACGACAAGTCACGGGCACTTGTCGCGAGAGTCATTTTTTTGGGTGCCAGTATCGGGTTTTTGTTTGCTGTGTGATAAAGGTCACATTTTCCAGGTAACCATTTTTGGCGTGAAAAGATTTGCAAGTGCCGGGCCATCTTTGCCGGGCAGTGAGGATCTCGAGAAACTCTGCCGGGGACAACCGGCGGCGGGGGGCTTTGCAGTCGGGCTTCTTTAATTGCGCTTTCGGCGCTGGGGGGGAGAGCCATCCAGAGCCCTGACGGCGCATAGGCCTTGAACTGGGCAAAATAGTTTTTTCCGGCTTTGCCGGAGATATCTGCACAAAACTGTTTCTCTTCAACCGACAGAAGGAGGGGTGCCCGGCCATCGCCGGCAGGCTCCAGGCTCTCGTGGCGCACCGGCGGGCAGTGGTCGGCGAGCAGTTGGATTTCCTCGAACTGCATCCTGCAACAAATACATGTCGAAGTGCTCGTGACCAGCCGGCGGGGAAACCTTTCGCATCTATCCCTCACCGTTTGCCTGATTAAGTTTTTACTCAAACCGGAACTCAATGGCATTGGGAATTGGTTTGTGTTTTGTGCTTTCTGAGAACTTGATCGCGGCCATGGGCCGCTCCTACAGGGAGGGAGTGAGATTACTTTGTAGGAGCGGCGGGGCGGCCATCCGCCCATGGCCGCGATCGATCTTTGAATCAGCCACTGCGTTGGCTACCGGCGCCCTGTAGGAGCGGCCGCTGGCCGCGATCGGGGTTGGATTCGGTACGGTGAGGAAGAGGCTGTTAACTTCTGCCTCGCCATCCCTGGCGCGGCTTCTAAGTGTTCGAACCTGCCCCGGCCCGGCCATCCCTGGCCGGTCGCCCTAGAGCGCGCGAAGCTGCGCTTCGCAAACGCGCTCTGGGGCCCTACTCTGATCGCGGCACATCCCTGTGCCGCGCCCCTACGGGCGCCTGCGGCGTCCAAATCGGCTTTCCTGCCGATTTGTCACGATGTTCGGCAGTAGGCGTTTGTGCAATCTGTAAATAAAAAAAGGGCCACCCGCTTGGGTGGCCCTTATTTTTATTTAGAAGCCTGACGATGACCTACTCTCACATGGGGAGACCCCACACTACCATCGGCGATGCTGCGTTTCACTACTGAGTTCGGCATGGGATCAGGTGGTTCCACAGCTCTATGGTCGTCAGGCAAACTGGCTTGGGTTGGCTTGGTCTTATGAGCGGTTGCTCTGCACTGCCGTCTGACTGTCCGTTTGCCGCTGATTTTCCAGCGTTACAGTCAACCCAAATAAGTCGGTAAAACAATCTGTAGTAATACACCGCAAGGCCGCTCTTTCAAGCGTCGTCTGCGCGTCTCTCTGACTTCACAATCCCGCTTCACTTCGAGCCTCAACTTTAAGTTTTCACTCAAGTCTTCACTCTCCGCTCAGCAGTCGTCAGTAACCATCTCTGTTGTATGGTCAAGCCGCACGGGCAATTAGTACTGGTTAGCTCAACGCCTCACAACGCTTCCACACCCAGCCTATCAACCTGGTAGTCTTCCAGGGCCCTTCAGGGGACTCGAAGTCCCAGGGAGATCTTATCTTGAAGGAGGCTTCCCGCTTAGATGCTTTCAGCGGTTATCCCGTCCGAACATAGCTACCGGGCAATGCCACTGGCGTGACAACCCGAACACCAGAGGTTCGTTCACTCCGGTCCTCTCGTACTAGGAGCAACTCTTCTCAAATCTCCAACGCCCACGGCAGATAGGGACCGAACTGTCTCACGACGTTCTAAACCCAGCTCGCGTACCACTTTAAATGGCGAACAGCCATACCCTTGGGACCGGCTTCAGCCCCAGGATGTGATGAGCCGACATCGAGGTGCCAAACACCGCCGTCGATGTGAACTCTTGGGCGGTATCAGCCTGTTATCCCCGGAGTACCTTTTATCCGTTGAGCGATGGCCCTTCCATACAGAACCACCGGATCACTATGACCTACTTTCGTACCTGCTCGACATGTCTGTCTCGCAGTCAAGCGCACTTATACCATTATGCTCATTGCATGATTTCCGACCATGCTGAGTGCACCTTCGTACTCCTCCGTTACTCTTTGGGAGGAGACCGCCCCAGTCAAACTACCCACCATACACTGTCCCCGATCCGGATTACGGACCTGGGTTAGAACCTCAAACATGCCAGGGTGGTATTTCAAGGATGGCTCCACGAGAACTGGCGTCCTCGCTTCAAAGCCTCCCACCTATCCTACACAAGCAGGCTCAAAGTTCAGTGCAAAGCTGTAGTAAAGGTTCACGGGGTCTTTCCGTCTAGCCGCGGGTACACTGCATCTTAACAGCGATTTCAATTTCACTGAGTCTCTGGTGGAGACAGCGTGGCCATCGTTACGCCATTCGTGCAGGTCGGAACTTACCCGACAAGGAATTTCGCTACCTTAGGACCGTTATAGTTACGGCCGCCGTTTACCGGGGCTTCGATCAAGAGCTTCGCCGAAGCTAACCCCATCAATTAACCTTCCGGCACCGGGCAGGCGTCACACCCTATACGTCCACTTACGTGTTTGCAGAGTGCTATGTTTTTAATAAACAGTCGCAGCCACCTGGTCACTTCGACCGGCCTCAGCTTAGGGAGCAAGTCCCATCACCAAAACCGGCGTACCTTCTCCCGAAGTTACGGTACCATTTTGCCTAGTTCCTTCACCAGAGTTCTCTCAAGCGCCTTGGTATTCTCTACCTGACCACCTGTGTCGGTTTCGAGTACGGTTCTCTATTGCCTGAAGCTTAGAAGTTTTTCCTGGAAGCAGGGCATCAACCACTTCACTTACCGAAGTAAGCTTCGTCGTCAGTTCTCAGCCTTAGGGACCCGGATTTGCCTAAGTCCCCAGCCTACTACCTTAAACACGGACAACCAATCGCCGTGCTGGCCTAGCCTTCTCCGTCACTCCATCGCAGCAATAGCGAGTACAGGAATGTTAACCTGTTTCCCATCGACTACGGCTTTCGCCCTCGCCTTAGGGGCCGACTAACCCTGTCCCGATTAGCGTTGGACAGGAACCCTTGGTCTTCCGGCGGGGAGGTTTTTCACCTCCCTTGTCGTTACTCATGTCAGCATTCGCACTTCTGATACCTCCAGCAGACCTCTCGATCCACCTTCAACGGCTTACAGAACGCTCCTCTACCATGCCTGCATCTCACTTAAATCCACTCTTTGCTCCCCACCTTCTCACGCAGTCCGACTCAACGTTCGGAGGCGCTTGATCGTCGCTACGCGACGCTAATCGATGGAAGTAGTAAAGAGTTGCTCTCTTTGGAACAAATCCGAATGGATTTAAGAGAGATGCAGGCATCCGCAGCTTCGGTTACCAGTTTGAGCCCCGGTATATCTTCCGCGCGGGCCGACTCGACTAGTGAGCTATTACGCTTTCTTTAAAAGATGGCTGCTTCTAAGCCAACTTCCTAGCTGTCTGGGCCTTCCCACATCGTTTCCCACTTAACTGGTATTTGGGACCTTAGCTGGCGGTCTGGGTTGTTTCCCTTTCCACGACGGACGTTAGCACCCGCCGTGTGTCTCCCGCGATTGCACTCCTCGGTATTCGGAGTTTGCATGGGGTTGGTAAGTCGGGATGACCCCCTAGCCCAAACAGTGCTCTACCCCCGAGGGTGAGACGCGAGGCGCTACCTAAATAGCTTTCGAGGAGAACCAGCTATCTCCCGGCTTGATTAGCCTTTCACTCCGATCCACAGGTCATCCCCTAACTTTTCAACGTTAGTGGGTTCGGTCCTCCAATTGATGTTACTCAATCTTCAACCTGCCCATGGATAGATCGCCGGGTTTCGGGTCTATTGCCTGCAACTGAACGCCCTATTAAGACTCGATTTCTCTACGGCTCCCCTATGCGGTTAACCTTGCTACAGACAATAAGTCGCTGACCCATTATACAAAAGGTACGCAGTCACCCCGAAGGGCTCCTACTGCTTGTACGTATACGGTTTCAGGTTCTATTTCACTCCCCTCTCCGGGGTTCTTTTCGCCTTTCCCTCACGGTACTGGTTCACTATCGGTCAGCTGGGAGTATTTAGCCTTGGAGGATGGTCCCCCCATGTTCAGTCAAGATAACACGTGTCCCGACCTACTCGATTTCACCTAAAATGCCTTTTCGTGTACGGGGCTATCACCCTGTATCGCGGTACTTTCCAGAACCTTCCACTAAAACATAATAGGCTTAAGGGCTAGTCCCCTTTCGCTCGCCGCTACTCAGGGAATCTCGGTTGATTTCTTTTCCTCCGGGTACTTAGATGTTTCAGTTCCCCGGGTTCGCCTCCATGACCTATGAATTCAGTCATGGATACCCGCAAGCGGGTGGGTTTCCCCATTCGGACATTCCAGGATCAAAGCTTGTGTGCCAGCTCCCCTAGACTTTTCGCAGGCTCCTACGTCCTTCATCGCCTCCAGCTGCCAAGGCATCCACCGTATACGCTTAGTCGCTTGACCATACAACACAAACGACTACTTAACGACTTTGTATTCAAGTGCCGATAAACACTTGAACACCGGATTGTGTGCTTGAGAGACACACATTTCTATTGATGTTAAGTTTTTGCTATTCTTGCGAATAACAGCAACCTAACCTCGCCTTGCAGTGTATTACTACAAATTGTTTCACCTTGTTAAAGAGCATCTGATGTAAAAATCAGAAAGCTGGACTCTTATTCTTAAACCGCAAGAAACTGCTAAGAACCCAGGTTTCTGATTTCTGAAGTGGATCGTCAGGAGATGGTGGAGCTAAGCGGGATCGAACCGCTGACCTCCTGCGTGCAAGGCAGGCGCTCTCCCAGCTGAGCTATAGCCCCATCGATAAGCATTTTCTAAAAGGAAAATGTAAATTTCGCTAATCAAGGCATCTTGTCGCGCCGCATAGTTCACTATGCAAGCGACAAAATAACGCAGAGTAGCGGAATTTTGGTAGGCCTGGGCAGACTTGAACTGCCGACCTCACCCTTATCAGGGGTGCGCTCTAACCAGCTGAGCTACAGGCCTATAACTTTTGCCCTCGGGTTTTAACCTCAGGGCTCTAGACCCGCCCAACGGGCT
>NZ_CP116899.1:2872500-2995000 GCF_030997045.1 Microbulbifer sp. TB1203
CCACGGCGAGCCCCATTCCCACATCTGTATCGTGACCCGCCCATACCATGCTGGCGACAATGGCCGCAGCAGTGGGGCTGGCGAGGCCGATAAAGACATTCTTGTCCACGGTGCCCACTTGGGTATTGAATCGGGCCAGCCGCAACGCGGCACAGGCCACATAGAGGAAGGCCGCGGCCCATCCAAGCTTGCCCAGGTGGCCGAGCGCCCAGCTGAACACGACCAGCGCCGGCGCCAGGCCGAAGGAAACCATGTCCGACAGGGAGTCATACTGTACGCCAAAGGCGCTCTGGGTATCGGTCAGACGGGCGACGCGGCCGTCCAGGCCGTCCAGGATCATGGCCACGAAGATGGCGATGGCGGCAGCTTCGAAGTTGCCGTTCATACCGGCCACTATGGCGTAGAAGCCGCTGAACAGGGCGCCGGTAGTGATCAGGTTTGGCAGCAGGTAGACGCCGCGGGCGCGGACCTTTTTACCGCTGGCGGAAACCTCTTCCTCGATATGCTCATCGATCGGCAGGCGGCTCTCTTCGGCGTCGCCGCTTACCTCAGCACCTGCTACCTTCCTCTCTTCCCCTTTGTCGCTCATATCGGCTCCAATAGTGCATTTGCAGGCGGCGAGTGTACAGCGATTGGCAGCGGTGCGCATATACACCCACACAAACAAAAGCGGCGGGTCTCCCCGCCGCTTTTCAACCTGCCACCCAGCTTTGTCAGCTGCTGCTCTCGGTCTTGTCGATGATCTTGTTGGCCTCGATCCAGGGCATCATCGCACGCAACTTGGCGCCCACCTGTTCGATCTGGTGCTCGCCGCTGATACGGCGCTCTGCCTTGAGGCGCGGCTGGCCGGCCTGGGATTCGAGGATAAAGTCCTTGGCGAACTTGCCGGTCTGGATGTCCTTCAACACCCGGCGCATTTCCTCTTTGGTCTCGTCGGTGACGATACGCGGACCGGTGACGTAGTCGCCATACTCGGCGGTATTGGAAATAGAATAGCGCATATCCGCAATGCCGCCCTGGTACATCAGGTCGACGATCAGCTTCAGTTCGTGCAGGCACTCGAAGTAGGCCATTTCCGGCGCGTAACCCGCTTCCACCAGGGTCTCGAAGCCGGCCATCACCAGTGCGGACATACCGCCACAGAGCACCGCCTGCTCGCCGAACAGGTCGGTCTCAGTCTCCTCGCGGAAATTGGTTTCGATAATACCGGAACGACCGCCGCCGTTGGCGGAGGCGTAGGACAGCGCCAGCTCTTTGGCCTTGCCGGAGGCGTTCTGGTAAATCGCGATCAGTGTGGGTACGCCGCCGCCTTCCAGGTAGGTGGAGCGCACAGTGTGCCCGGGCCCCTTGGGGGCGACCATGATCACGTCCACATCCTTCGGCGGTTCGATCAGCTCAAAGTGCACGTTAAAACCGTGAGCGAAGCCCAACACGGCACCGGATTTGAGGTTGGGAGCCACCTGTTCCCGGTAGATTACCGCCTGGTGCTCGTCCGGGGCGAGGATCATCACCACGTCGGCATCCCGGACCGCGTCCGCCACTTCCGCCACGCGCAGTCCAGCCTTTTCCGCTTTCTGCCAGGAGCTGGAACCCGCGCGCAGGCCGACCACCACATTTTTAACGCCGGAATCTTTCAGGTTGTTGGCGTGGGCGTGGCCCTGGGAACCGTAGCCGATGATGGCCACGGTTTTCTGTTGGATCAAAGACAAATCGCAATCTTTGTCGTAATAAACTTGCATAAAAGCACTTCCTATCTCAAATCAAAGTTAAACACTTAGAACCTTTTCACCGCGGGCGATGCCGGACACACCGGAACGGACCACTTCCATAATGGTATGTTCGCCCAGCGCCTGCAGAAAGGCGTCCAGTTTTTCACTGGTGCCGGAAACCTGCACCGTGTACATATTGCTGGTGACATCCACTATCTGGCCGCGGAAAATATCCACGCTGCGTTTCACCTCGTCGCGCTGGGCACCGGTAGCGCGCACTTTCACCAACAGAAGTTCGCGCTCGATATGCGCGCCCTCGGTGAGA
Source organism: Microbulbifer sp. TB1203 (assembly GCF_030997045.1). Classification (NCBI taxonomy): domain Bacteria; kingdom Pseudomonadati; phylum Pseudomonadota; class Gammaproteobacteria; order Cellvibrionales; family Microbulbiferaceae; genus Microbulbifer; species Microbulbifer sp. TB1203. The sequence goes on from NZ_CP116899.1 coordinate 2,874,535, forward strand.
TCCACCAGCTTTATCACATCAATCAGCTTGTTCAGGTTCTTGGTGACCTGCTCGATCTTGTGATCGTCACCAATGGTTACCAGCGTCAGACGTGACAGGGTTTCGTCTTCCGTCGGCGCCACAGTGAGGCTCTCGATGTTGTAGCCGCGCTGGGAGAAAAGGCCCACCACGCGGGAGAGGGCCCCGGGTTCGTTTTCCATCAGGACTGAAATAATTCTGCGCATCTTTGCCTACCTTACGTCCGCTCCGTTTTGCTCAACCACATATCCCGCATGGAACCATTGGGCATCACCTGCATGGGATACACATGCTCGGACGGATCGACGTAGACGTCGATAAACACAGTGCGGTCCTTGATGGCGAAAGCCTCGCGCATTTTGTCGTGCAACTCGTCACGGCGCTCGATCTTCATACCCAGGTGACCGTAGGCCTCGGCGAGCTTGACGAAATCCGGCAGCGACTCTTCGTAGACGCTGTGGGACAAGCGCCCCTCGTACTGCATCTCCTGCCACTGCTTGACCATACCGAGGGCCTGGTTGTTGAGGCACAGGATTTTCACTGGCAGGTGGTATTGGGTGGCGGTGGACAATTCCTGGATACACATCTGGATACTGCCTTCACCGGTCACGCACACCACATCCTGGTCCGGGTGGGCGATTTTCACCCCCAGCGCCGCGGGCAGGCCAAAACCCATGGTGCCCAGGCCGCCGGAGTTGATCCAGCGGCGCGGCTTGTCGAACAGGTAGTACTGGGCAGCGAACATCTGGTGCTGGCCCACGTCGGAGGTCACGAAGGCGTCCCCTCCGGTGACCTCGTACATCGCCTTGATCGCCTCCTGGGGCATGATCATGTCGCCGTCGGTACGGTAGCGCGACGCCGTGTAGATGCCGTGGCGCTCGCGCCAATCGTCGATCTGCCGCCACCAGTCGACGATCGCCGACTGGTCCGGCTGCTCCTCGGACGCCTTGAGCATTTCCAGCAGTTCGCCCAGCACCGACTGCACGGTGCCGACGATGGGAACGTCGGCGACGATGGTCTTGGAGATGGATGCCGGGTCCACGTCGACATGGATGATCTTGGCCCCGGGACAGAACTTGGCCGGAGTGTTGGTCACCCGATCGTCGAAGCGCGCTCCCACCGCCAGGATCACATCCGCGTGGTGCATGGCGGTATTGGCCTCGAAGGTGCCGTGCATCCCCAGCATGCCCAGAAAGCGTTTGTCGCTGCCGGGATAGGCACCGAGCCCCATCAGGGTATTGGTCACCGGATAGTTCAACCGCTGTGCCAGCTCGGTCAACAGCTCCGCACCGTCGCCCTGCACCACACCGCCACCGGCGTAGATCACCGGGCGCCTGGCGGACAGCAGCAGTGCCATCGCCTTGCGGATCTGGCCGCTGTGCCCCTTGCCCGCCGGCGTGTAGGAACGCATGCGCAGCTTTTCCGGATAGCGGTAGGGGAAGCGGTCCGCGGGATTGGTGACGTCCTTGGGCACATCGATCACCACCGGGCCGGGGCGGCCAGTGGTGGCGATATAGAAGGCTTTCCTGACGATCTCGGGGATCTCCTCGGCGCTCTTGACCAGGAAGCTGTGCTTCACGATCGGCCGCGAACAGCCCACCATGTCCGTCTCCTGGAAGGCGTCCTCACCGATCTTGTCGCTGGCCACCTGGCCTGAGACCACCACCATGGGAATGGAGTCCATATAGGCGGTGGCGATACCGGTGATCGCATTGGTGGCGCCGGGGCCGGAAGTCACCAGCACCACGCCGGCCTTGCCGGTGGAGCGGGCATAACCGTCCGCAGCATGGGTGGCCCCCTGCTCGTGACGTACCAGAATGTGCTTGATTCCCTTCTGGCGGAAGATGGCGTCGTAGATATGCAACGCCGCACCCCCTGGGTAGCCGAAAATCAATTCCACCCCTTCATCCTGCAGCGCGCGAACCAACATATCGCCGCCGGAGAGTAATTCCACTGAAGCCCCCTTCAAATTTCCTGTTTCATAGGATATTCATCATCCAAAAGCCGGAAAAGCGCCGGACGACGAGAAAGTCAAACGGCGATTGTAAAGGAAAATGGTGACGAATATCAGCCTAAAGCACAATTTTTGCCCAACTTTTAGGATAGCTTTGTTGGTACGGAATGTGCGCGCAAGCCGCACGGCCGGCGACGAGGGGCCGGGGCGGGCTCGCAGGCCTCCAGGGGTGGGGGGAGACCATCTCGACGGGGGCGGGGGCTTAACCCGCTGGGAGGTAGAAAACAGAGTCCACGGGGTGTGCGGTGATATCTACTCGCCGAGAGAGGGACTGATTCTGCAAACTGAGGCCGGCCTGTCAACAAGAGATGGCACAAAGTGTTAAAGCGGTTGTGGGAATGGCCCCGCAGGCCGGTACAATGGCGTGCGACAACTGACAATATAAAGAGGCAACCCATGCGCATCGCTCTCGCAGCTTTGATCACCGGCCTGGCAATGGCCGCCCAGGCGGACGGCATCTACAAGTGGGAAGACGAGAATGGGGTGGTGCATTTCGGTTCGCAACCGCCACCGCAGAAAGAGCAAGTGGAAGTGGTCAAGAAGCCCAAGTCAGACCGCTACAAGCAGTGGGAGTCAGAGCAACAGGCATTGATGGCGCAGCAGCGAGCGAAAGAGCAAAAGGCCGAAGCCGAAAAGCAGCCCGCGGCAAAAGCCGAGACCAAGCCGGAACCCCAAAAGCAGGCCGGCCCCTCCCCCGCGGAACTCGCGATACGCGCCCAGCGCTGCCAGCAGGCGCGCGGCAACCTGCAGGAACTGCAGACCCACAGCCGAGTACGCGAGGTGGATGCCAGCGGCAACCTGCGGGTACTGGGTGAGGAGGAGCGCCAGGAGCGCATCGCGCGGGCGCAGCAGACGATTCGCGAGAATTGCTGACCGGATAAAACCCGCCCCCTACGCCGGCTGCGCGGGCCTGTGATAATCCGTACCCAGGTAGAGATACATCGCCGGCACCACAAACAGGGTGAACAGAGTGCCGATGGTCATTCCCGTGGCCACTACCAGCCCCATCGCGAAGCGCGCGCCGCCTCCGGGGCCGGCGGCGATCAGCAGCGGCACCATGGCCAGTACCAGCGAGGCGGTGGTCATCAGAATTGGGCGCAGGCGGATGCTGGCGGCCTCTTCGATCGCTTCGCGCTTGGAGCGCCCCTCTTCCTGCAGTTTGTTGGCGAATTCCACTACCAAGATGCCGTGCTTGGAGATCACCCCGATCAATGTCACCAGTCCCACCTGAGTGTAGATATTCAGGGTGGTGAGGCCAAGACTGACGAAGATCATCGCCCCGCACACGCTCATGGGCACCGTCACCAGCATGATCAGCGGATCGCGCCAGGACTCAAACTGGGCGGCGAGCACCAAATAAATGACAACCAGTGCGAAGAAAAAAGTCACCACCAGTTTGGAGCCCTCGGTCTTGTACTGGCGCGACTGGCCGGAGTAATCAATGGAATAACCCGACGGCAGTATTTCCGCGGCAGCGCTCTCGATAATGTCCAGTGCCTCTCCCAGCGTCACACCCGGGCGCGGCACGCCGGAGATGGTCACTGCGTTCAGTTGCTGGAAGTGCTTGAGTTGCCGCGGCTCCACCGATTCACGCAGTCTCACCAGAGTCGACAGGGGCACCAGTTCATCGCTGCCGCTACGGATATAGTATTGTTTCAGCTGATCCGCGGTGAGGCGCTCCCTGCGCACCACCTGGGGAATCACCTTGTAGCTGCGGTTGTCGAGGGAAAAACGATTCGTATAGTTGCCGGACATCATCGCACCCAGTTCGCGACCGATATCCACCATGGTGATACCCATGGCGGCGGCCTTGTCCCGGTTTATGACCACTGACAGCCTGGGCTTGTCCAGTTGCAGGTCGGAGTCCATAAAGATAAATTTTTTGCTGGCCCGCGCCCGCTCCATGATTTCGTCGGCAAAGGCGACCAGGTTTTCCACCGGCTCGGTGGCGCCGACCACGAATTCCACCGGTAGTGTGCCGCCGGCGGTGGGCAGGCTCGGCGGCACGAAGGCGGCCACTTTCAATCCCGCTATCTGCGCCACTTCGCCACTGATAATTTCCTGCATCTGGGTCGTATCCCTGTCGCGCTTGTTCCAGGACTCCAGCACGAAACCAGCGATGGCGCTATTGCTGGAATCGCCGCTGCCACCGACGCCATTCAGCAGAAAAATATTCTCCACCTCGCTGAGGCGCTCGGCAATTTCGTTCAGCTCGCGGGTGTACTGTTCCACGTAGTCCAGGGTCGCGTAGGGATCGGCGGTGGATAGGGTCAGGACCAGGCCGCGGTCCTCCTGCGGCTCCAGTTCCCGGGGGGAAGTGACAAAAAGAAAATAGCAACTGGACAGTACTATGACCCCGAACACCAGTATCACCAGGCGGTCGTCCAAGGCGGAATGCAAGCTGTTGCGATAGCCCCGCTGCAAGCGGTGAAACCGGCGCTCCAGCCAGATTTCCAACCGCGTGCCGCCGTTGCCGTCGTGGGGGCGCAGTATCCTCGACGCCATCATCGGCGACAGGGTCAGGGCGACCACGCCGGACAGCAGCACCGCGCCGGCCAGCGAAAAGGCGAATTCGGTGAAGAGTGTGCCGGTAAGGCCGCCGAGAAAACCGATCGGTAGGTACACCGCGATCAGGGTAGTGGTCATCGCCACTACCGGCCAAGCGAGTTCGCGCGCGCCTACAATCGACGCTTCCATCGGCGACATGCCATCCTCGATATGCCGGTGCACGTTCTCCAGCACAATGATGGCATCGTCCACCACTATGCCGATCGCCAGCACCATCGCCAGCAGCGTCAACAGATTGATGGAAAAGCCCATCAGCAACATCAGGAAAAGCGCGCCCACCAGCGATAGCGGCACCGCAATGGCCGGGATCACTACACTGCGCACTGAGCCGAGAAACAGGTAGATCACCAGAATCACGATCAGCACTGCCTCTACGATGGTTTTCACCACCTCGTTGATGGAGTCCTGGATATATTCGGTGCTGTCATAGGGAATCTCGCCGATCATGCCCTCGGGAAGCTGCGGGAATATCTCGTCCTCAAGTTTTTCCCGCACCTGTTTGATCACCTCCAGCGCATTGGCATCCGGGGCGACCCGAACGCCGATAAAGGTGGCAGAACTGCCGTTGAAGGTGACCGAGGTATCGTAGGATTCCGCCCCCAATTCCACCTCCGCCACATCACCGAGTTGCACCAACTGATCGCCGTCGGCGCGCACCACCAATTTGCGGAAATCCTCCGCCGAGGAGATATCGGTATCGGCGCGAATATCAATGGCCACCCGCATGCCCTTGGTGGCGCCCACCGCGGCCAGCACATTGTTGCGCACCAGCGCCTCGCTCACGTCCCCAGGAGTAACTTCCAGCGCGGCCATCTCCGCCGGCTTCAGCCAGATGCGCATGGCGAAGGTGCGGCTGCCGAGAATCTCTGCGCGCTGCACCCCGGCAATGGTGGACAGCTTGGGCTGCACCACCCGGGTCAGGTAGTCGGTGATCTGGTTGTTGTCGAGAATTTCGGAAGAGAAGGACAGATACATGGCCGCGGTGCTCTGTCCCACCGCCATATCGATGGAGGAGTCCTCCGACTCTTCGGGCATTTCGCTGCGCAGCCGGTTGACCTTGGCCACCACCTGGGTGAGCACTTCGTTGGAGTCATAGTCAAAGCGCACATAGGCCTGGATGATGGACACCCCCCGCACACTGGTGGACACCATATAATCGATGCCGTCGGCGGTGGCGATCTCCTGTTCCAGCGGGGTGGTGATAAAACCCTGCACCAGGTCCGCGTCGGCGCCTACATAAACGGTGGTGACGGTGATTACGGCATTTTCCAGTTCCGGATACTGGCGCACATTCAGCTCGGTGAGGGCGCGCAGGCCGAGCAGGAAAATAAACAGGCTCACCACTGAGGCGAGTACCGGTCTGCGGATAAAGATTTCCGTGAAGTTCAATCGCGGCTCCTAGGTTCCCCCTCTCCCCCGGCCCCTCTCCCCAAAGGGAGAGGGGTTGGGGGAGAGGGCCTAACTGTTCTCCGGCTGCGGATTGGTCTCCGCCGGCGGTTTGTTCGCGTTGTCGATGTTCACCGGACTGCCGTTGCGCAACTTGAGCAGTCCGCTGGTGGCCACCTGTTCGCCCTCGCGCAAGCCCTGCACTATCTCCACCAGGTCGCCGCGCTCTTCGCCGGTCTTGACCACGCGCTTCTGCGCAACGAGGCCGTCTCCCTCTTTACTTCTTTGCAGCACGAATACCGCATCGCCATAGGGGGCAAAGCTGAGAGCGGTGCGCGGTACTACCACTACGCGCCGCTGTGTCGGCAGCTCTACCGATACTTCGGCAAACATCCCCGGGCGCAGCTTCTGTTCGGGGTTGCGCAGAGTGGCCTGCACCTGGAAATTGCGGCTGTCGCTATCCACCCGCGCGGCAATGGCCGTGATGCGTCCCTGAAAAATTCTCTTGGGATAGGCGTCTGAGGTCAGCTTTACCGACTGCTGTGGCGCGACCCGGGAGAAGTATCTTTCCGGAAGGAAAAAATCCACATAGATGGGGTCCAGCTGCTCCAGGGAAACCACTGCCTGCCCCGGGTCCACGTTCTGCCCCAGATCCACCAGCCGTATACCCAGCTTCCCACTAAAGGGCGCGGTGACGCGGCGTTCGTTCACGGTGGCGCGCTGCACCTCAATGTTGGCCTGCACCTGTTCCAGGGTACTCAGTGTTTGGTCCAGCTCCGCCTCGGTGGTAACGCCCCTTTCGCGCAGGATACTGGTGCGCTGGTGGTTGCGCCGTGCCAGACGCAGTTCCGCCTGTAGAACTTGTAACTGGGCCTTTTCCGGCTCCGCGGACAGCTCCAGCAGCAGTTCGCCTTTATTCACGGTCTGGCCGGATTTGAAGTGGATGGCGCGGACCACTCCCTGGGCCTCGGTGGTGACATCGACGCCGTTGACCGCGCGCATTGTGCCTACCGCCGAAAGACTCTCCCGCCAGATCTGTATCTCCGCGGCGGTGGAGGTCACAGTGGCCGGCGGCTGCGGCATGGTGTCGAAGGCCCTGTTCATCATATAGTTGCCGAATATCTTGAAGGCAAAAATACCGCCGAACAGCAGCGCGCTACCCAGCAGCATCAACAGCATGCGTTTGTTCAAAACCCTGTTAGACACTGAGCCATTCCACCGAATCGCGACTCCGGAATCCGCCAGCGACGCCGACAGCAAAATTCAGTTTATGAACAAATGGCTATTTGCGCCTGCGTTCTGCCGCGGAGTTGCACTCGGCCTGGCGTAGGTTTTTGGTTGGGAATATGTGTGACTGAAGATGGGGAGAGAATTTGTCTGTAGGAGCGGCCCATGGCCGCGATTGATCTGCGCTATTGGCTGAGACCGATCGCGGCCATGGGCCGCTCCTACAGGGGTGGACAGGCACCCGTCAGCGGAAGACCGCCTTGTCGCCTTCGACATCGGCGTGAATCGTATCGCCGGCGGCAAATTTGCCGGCCAGTATTTCCTGGGCCAGGGGATTCTCCAGCCACATCTGGATGGCGCGCTTGAGTGGGCGTGCGCCGTATACCGGATCGAAGCCCACCTCGGCCAACTTGTTCAGCAGGGGTTCCGTCACTTCCAGTTTTAAATCGCGATCCGCCAGGCGCTTGCGCAACTGGTCCAGTTGTATTTCGGCGATGGCGCGCACCTGGTTTTTTGCCAGGGGATGGAAGACCACCACCTCGTCGATACGGTTGATAAATTCGGGGCGGAAGTGTTCGCCCACCACCTCCATCACCGCGCCCTTCATCTGCCGGTAGTGAATCTCGCTGTCCAGTTCGTCGTCGTCCTTGCTGCTGGCGTATTTCTGGATCAGGTCCGATCCCAGGTTGGAGGTCATCACCACCACGGAATTGCGGAAATCCACCGTGCGCCCCTGCCCGTCGGTAAGGCGGCCGTCTTCAAGTACCTGCAGCAGGATGTTGAACACTTCCGGGTGGGCCTTTTCCACTTCGTCCAGCAGGATCACCGAGTAGGGTTTCCGCCGCACCGCCTCGGTGAGATAGCCGCCCTCCTCGTAACCCACATAGCCGGGGGGCGCGCCGATCAGGCGGGCCACCGAGTGCTTCTCCATAAACTCGGACATATCCACGCGCACCATGGCGTCCACCGTGTCGAACAGGAATTCCGCCAGCGCCTTGCACAGCTCCGTCTTGCCCACGCCGGTGGGACCGAGAAACAGGAAGGAACCGTTGGGACGGTTGGGATCGGAGAGGCCGGCGCGGGAGCGGCGCACCGCATTGGACACCGCCTGTACCGCCTCGTCCTGGCCGATCACCCGCTTGTGCAGAGCGTCCTCCATACGCAACAGTTTTTCCCGCTCGCCTTCGAGCATTTTCGATACTGGAATACCGGTCCAGCGAGACACCACTTCCGCCACTTCTTCGTCGGTGACGCGGTTGCGCAGCAGGCGCGGCTCCTCGCTGCTCTCAACACTGGCGGCGGCCTCGAGCTGCTGCTCCAGTTGCGGGATCACACCGTACTGCAATTCGGACATGCGCGTGAGATCGCCGGCGCGACGGGCGGCCTCCATATCCAGCTTGGCCTGCTCCAGTTTGTTCTTGATGTCGTGGCTGCCGGCCAGTTGGGCTTTTTCCGCCTTCCATACCTCTTCCAGGTCGGAATATTCCTTCTCCACCTGGTGGATATCCTTCTCGAGTTTTTCCAGGCGCTTCTGCGCGGCCTCGTCGTCCTTGTCTTTTTTCACCGCCTCGCGCTCGATCTTGAGCTGGATCAGGCGGCGCTCCAGTTTGTCCATGGACTCCGGTTTGGAATCGATCTCCATGCGGATGCGGCTGGCGGCCTCGTCGATCAGGTCGATGGCCTTGTCCGGCAACTGGCGATCGGTGATATAGCGCTGGGATAGCTTGGTCGCGGCAATAATGGCCGAGTCGGTGATATCCACCCCATGGTGCACCTCGTAGCGCTCTTTCAGTCCACGCAGGATGGCGATGGTGTCTTCTTCGGTGGGCTCGTCGATCAGCACTTTCTGGAAGCGCCGCTCCAGGGCCGCGTCCTTCTCGATATATTTACGGTATTCGTCCAGGGTGGTGGCGCCCACACAGTGCAGCTCGCCGCGGGCCAGTGCGGGTTTGAGCATATTGCCCGCATCCATGGATCCCTCCGCTTTGCCGGCGCCGACCACATTGTGCAATTCGTCGATAAATAAAATGATGCGGCCTTCCTGTTTGGCCAGTTCGTTGAGCACTGCCTTCAGGCGTTCCTCGAATTCGCCGCGGAATTTCGCCCCAGCGACCAGCGCGGCCAGATCCAGCGATAGAAGTCTTTTGTCTTTCAGCCCCTCCGGCACTTCACCGTTGACAATGCGTTGCGCCAGGCCCTCGGCGATGGCGGTCTTGCCCACACCCGGTTCGCCGATCAGTACCGGGTTGTTTTTGGTGCGCCGCTGCAACACCTGGATGGTGCGGCGAATTTCGTCGTCCCGGCCGATTACCGGGTCCAGTTTTCCCGCCACCGCGCGCTCGGTCAGATCCAGGGTGTACTTGTCCAGCGCCTGGCGCGCGTCTTCGGCGCCGGGGTCGTCGACCTTTTCCCCGCCGCGGATTTTATCCACCGCGGCCTGCAGTTGTTTTACGTCGCCGTTGGCGTTGAGGATTTTGGAAATCTCCCCGGCGGCGGGATCGAAGGCCGCCAGCAGTACCGTCTCGCTGGCGATAAAGGTGTCGCCGTTTTGCTGGGCTTTTTTATCCGCCAAATTGAAAAGCCGCGCCAGTTCCTGAGACATGCCCACATCGCCGGTCGGCGAGCCAACGGTGGGGAGGCTGTCGAGCCGCTTCGCCAGGTCGTTACGCAGGCTGTTGAGATTGAACCCCGCCTGGGAGAGAAATGCGGGCACACTGCCGCCGGACTGATCGAGCAGTGCCTGCAACAGGTGTTCCGGATAGATCTGGTTGTGATCGCGGCCCACGGCAAGGGATTGCGCATCGGCAATCGCGGCCTGCAGCGGGTTGGTCATTCGATCGATACGCACAGTTGCAAACCTCCCTCGATTTATTCGGCGACATTGCCAATCAGTCTAGTCAGCAATGTGCGGCCTGAAAGGAGGTTTTCAATGATCAAGCAACAATGATCAATGGTCATTGATCCAGATCAGTGACGCCATCCGCCCGGTGATCTTGTCGCGGCGGTACGAATAAAAGCGTTCGGGGTCATTAACCGTACAGAATTCGCCGCCGTAGATTTCGCTGACCCCCAACCGTTCCAGCTCGGCGCGGGCGAGAGCATAGATGTCGGCGCGGAAATGCAACGGCTTTTGCGGATGCGGGCGGAAACATCCGGCCACGGCTTCGGCGTGCCTGCTGTCCAGCGCACTTTCAAAAAACGCCTCCAGCACATCGACACCGGTTTCGAAGGCGTCGGGACCAATCGCCGGGCCCAGCCAGGCCAGCAGTTCTTCCGGCGCGCAGTCCAATGCCTCCAGGGCGCTGCGCACGACGCCGCCGGCCAGCCCGCGCCAACCGGCGTGCACCGCGGCTACGCGGGTGCCGGATTTGTCGCACAGCAGCAGCGGCAGGCAGTCCGCGGTGAGCACGGCGCAGACGGCACCCGGGGCGCGGGCAAAACTGGCGTCGGCGGTGCGCACCAGGCCGTCGGCCCGCGCCTCGACGGCCCTGTCGCCGTGAATCTGTTCCAGCCACTGGGGGGCCGCAGGCAATCCGAGCTCGCGGCGCAGTTGGGCGCGATTGGCGGCCACCGCCTCGGCGTCGTCGCCCACGTGTGCCCCCAGGTTGAAGGATGCGTAGGCGCCGACACTCTGCCCGCCGGAGCGCAAGGTGGTCGCGGCCCGCACATTCTTCGGCGCAGGCCAATCGGGGAACAGGTAGTGACCTGCGTTATCTGTCATCTGACTTCTGGCCCCCCGTCCTCTGAATCGGCGCGCAGCAGTTCAAGCAGCCGCAGCATATCCGCCGGCATGGGGGCCCGCCAGTGCAGTTCCCCACCGGTTTTGGGGTGCTGCAGCGCCAGCTCCGCCGCGTGCAGCGCCTGGCGCGGGAACTGCTGCAGCGCCTCCACCAGCTCGGGCGAAGCTTCCGGCGGCAGCTTGACGCGGCCACCGTACAGCGGGTCGCCCACCAGCGGGTGGCGGATATGCGCCATATGCACTCGGATCTGATGGGTGCGGCCGGTCTCCAGCCTGCAGCGCAGCAGCGTGTGGGCGCGGAAGCGCTCCTGCACCCGGTAGTGAGTAATCGCTTCCTTGCCGCCAAGCTCCAGAACCGCCATCTTCAGCCGGTTCTGGCGGTGTCGCCCGATGGGCGCGTCCACGGTGCCGCCGCCGGTGACCACACCCTGGGCGATGGCGTCGTACTGGCGGCTGACAGTGCGCGCCTTGAGCTGGGCCACCAATGCGGTCTGCGCCGGCAGGGTCTTGGCCACCACCATCAGGCCGCTGGTATCCTTGTCCAGCCGGTGCACTATGCCGGCCCGCGGCACTGTCTCCAGTTGGGGGCAGTGGTGCAGCAGGCCGTTCAGCAGGGTGCCGTCCGGATTGCCTGCAGCGGGGTGAACCACGAGTCCCGGCGGCTTGTCGATAACCAGCAGGCTGTCGTCCTCGTAGGCAATATTCAGGTCGATGTGCTGGGCCAGCCACTCGCCGCGGGCCTCCAGTTCGGCGTTCAGCCGCAGTTGCTCGCCACCAAACAGCTTGTCTCTGGGCCTGGCCGTGCGGCCGTCCACGGTCAGCTGCCCCCCCTTGATCCAGGATTGCAGGCGGGCGCGGGAATAGTCGGGAATTAATTCGGCCGCGGCCTGGTCCAACCTATGTCCGGCCAAGTGCGCGGGTACTTCGATATCCAGTGCGAGTCGGTCGGTCATGATACTTTGGGCAGCTCCGCGACTGTGGTTAAATGGCGGGCCGCCGATTTGGTTGCCTATAATGGCGGCCAGTGTAATCAGGTAGCGGGCAATAAGGTAGAGCGTAATAATGATAGAGCGAGGGGCTATGCAGGCCTGGAAAACACTGTGGTTTGTTGTACTGTCCGCGATTCTGGTCGCCTGCGCCAGCACCGATGAGGAAGACGAGAAGGGTCTGCCCACCGGCAGCCGCACCGAACAGGCCTTTTACGAGGCGGCACAACGCCAGCTGAGATCCAGCCAGTGGGACCTGGCGATCAAGAACCTGCGCGCGCTGGAGGACAACTTCCCCTTCGGCAGCTACGCCGAACAGGCGCAGCTGGAGCTGATCTACGCCTACTACCGCAACAACCAGAACGACGCTGCCATCGCCTCGGCGGACCGCTTTATCCGCCTGCATCCCCAGCACCGCAATGTGGACTACGCCTATTATATGAAGGGCCTAGCCTCCTTTACCGAGGGCACCGGGCTGTTCGAGCGTTTCCTGCCCACGGATATGACCAGCCGCGACCCCGGCTCGGCGCGTGAGTCCTTTGCCTATTTCGCCCAGTTGATGGCCCGCTACCCCGACAGCCGCTACGCGCCGGATGCGCAGAAGCGCATGACGCACCTGCGCAACCTGCTGGCCCGCTACGAGATCCACGTGGCCAACTACTACTTCAAGCGCGGCGCCTACCTGGCGGCCGCCAACCGCGGCCGATACGTGGTGGAGAACTTCCAGCAGACCCCGGCGATACCGGATGCGCTCGCGGTGATGGTGCAGGGCTATCACATGCTGGAAATGCCGGAACTGGAGGCCAACGCCCTCGCCGTGCTGCGCACCAACTACCCCAATTACCCCGCTTTCCGCAGTGACGGCAGCTTCAATTACAACTACTACAAGGGAGCCAGCGGCCGCAGCCTGGCGCACCGCCTGACCCTGGGGCTGTTCGAGAAGTCCGATCCGCGCGGCTTCGACACCCGCGAGCGCTACAACCCCGAGTACCGCCGCGAGGAAGAGGCACCACTGCCGCCGGAGCTGATGTAAGTGATCAGTGGTTGGTGGTCAGTGGAGAGAACTCACTGACCACCAACCACTCCTATTCCCCCGCCTTCCAGCCGTTGGTGATCGGGTAGCGCCGGTCGCGCCCGAAGCCTCGCTCGGAGATGCGCACCCCCACCGCCGCCTGACGGCGTTTGTATTCGTTGCGGTCCACCAACCGCACCACCCGCTCCACTGTCTGGCGCTCGAAGCCTCGGGCGATGATGTCCTCGGCGCTGCAATCGCGCTCGATGTACAGGTTGAGGATCTGATCGAGTTGGTCGTAGGGTGGCAGGCTGTCCGAGTCCACCTGATCCGGCGCCAGCTCCGCGCTCGGCGGACGGGTGATCACTGTCTCCGGGATCACTTCGGAAATGGTGTTGCGGTAGCGGGCCAGTTCGAAGACCAGTGTCTTGGGCACATCCTTGAGCGCGTTGTAGCCGCCTACCATATCGCCGTAGAGAGTGGCGTAGCCCACCGCGAGCTCGCTCTTGTTGCCGGTGGTGAGTACCATGGCGCCCTTCTTGTTGGAGATCGCCATAAGGAGCATACCGCGGGCGCGGGCCTGGAGGTTCTCCTCGGTGGTGTCCCGCGGGCTGCCGGCAAACTCCTCCGCCAGCGCCTGCATATAGGCGTCGAAAATGGCTTCGATACTGATCACCCGGTAGCGGATACCGAGCCTCTGCGCCTGGTCGGCGGCGTCGTTCTTACTCAGGTCCGAGGTGTAGCGGAACGGCATCATCACCGCCTCCACCCGCTCCGCGCCCAGGGCGTCCACGGCGATGGCCAGGGTCAGCGCCGAGTCGATGCCACCGGACAACCCCAGCACCACGCCGTTGAAACCGTTCTTGTTCACATAGTCGCGCACCCCCAGCACCAGGGCCTGGTAGACCGAGGCCAGGTCCTCCAGCGCCGGCGCTATCTCTCCCCGCAGGGTGGCCTCGCCGCCATTCCATTCGACGGTGACCGGCAGCAGGTTCTCGACGAACTCCGGCGCGCGCGCGCGGAGCTCGCCGCGGGCGTCCACGGCGAAGGAGGCGCCGTCAAATACCAGTTCGTCCTGGCCACCGTACCAGTGCGAGTACACCACCGGCATCCTTCCGGACCGCGCCCGCTCCCCCATCAGTTGCAGGCGCTCCCGGATCTTGCCCCGGTGAAAGGGCGAGGCGTTGATATTGAGCATCAGTTTGGCGCCGGCGGCGGCGGCCTGCTCCATCGGCTCCGGGCGCCAGAGGTCCTCGCAGATGGTGATCGCGGTAGGGATTCCCTTGATATCCACCACACAGGGCCCGTCGCCGGGCACGAAGTAGCGCATCTCGTCGAACACCTGGTAGTTGGGCAGCTTCTGCTTGGCGTATTCGGCCACCAGCTCGCCGTTCTCGATCAGGCCCGCCATATTGAATACGGCGCCGTCGATCGCGCGCGGATAGCCCACCAGAACCGCGCAGGGCAACTCCGCCGCCAGCAGCTGGGCCAGGGCGCTGTCGATACGCCGGTACATACTGGGCCTCAGCAACAGGTCTTCCGGCGGGTAGCCGCACAGGGTCAGTTCGGGGAACAGCACCAGGTCGGCGCCGTACTCCCGGTGCGCGCGCCGCGCCACTTCCACCACCTGCGCGGTGTTGCCGGGGATATCCCCCACCAGAGAATTGATTTGTGCCAGCACTAGCTGCAAAGTAGACATCTTCGGACCTCGGACCAGTGAGGCGGTTATTGTAATGGCTGCGTCGGGGTACGACAGTACTGACGGGTAAAACAACGAGAAACAATGCATTGAGAACTGCGCCTTGAGAACAACACCTTGAACAGTGCGGCGCCGGCCACCAGCGGACTCAGTTTCCAGCACCACGAACTGTTGCGGGTCTACGCCTTTTACCGCGTGGCCATCGCCCTGATACTGCTGGGCATCTTCGCCTCGGACATCGGCAAGGGCGCCGTGGGCGCCGATGCACCGGCACTCTACCTCAACACCGCCATCGCCTACGCCGCGCTCAACTTCGGCTGGCTGCTGCACCTGCACCGCCTCGCCTACCGCGTCGAGGCCGGACAGGTCGGCCTGATCCTGGGTTGCGATATCCTCGTCTTCCTGCTGTTGATACAGGCCAGCGGCGGCCTCAATTCCGGCCTAGGCTACCTGCTGCTGATCACCTGCTCGGTTGGCTCCATGCTCCTGGACCGGCGCATGGGCGCCTTCTTCGCCGCGGTGGCCAGTATCGCGGTGATCGGGCAACAGCTGTACGGATTGCTGGCGGGGCACTCGGCGACCCAGGATATCGTCTCCGCCGGCAGCCTCGGCATACTGCTGTTCGCCACCGTCAGCGCCCTGCAGTACCTGTCCGGGCGAATCCGCTCCGCTACCTTGCGCGCCGACCAACAGAGCCGCCAGGCAGCGCACCTCCAGCGCCTGGCGCAGCAGATCATCGAGCGCATGCGCACCGGGGTGCTGGTGATGGACATCGCCGACAGGGCTGAGCTGATCAATCGCGCCGCGCGCCAGTTGCTCGGCGAACAGCTGCAGCCCGGTGGCAGTCGCCAGGCGGAGCTCCAGCAGGCCATACGCGAATGGCGCCGCAACCCGGCTGTCAGCAGCGTACTGCTCACAATGGCAAATGGCAGTGAACTGCGGCTCAGCTTCGCCAACCTGCGCCGCGACCACGGCGACAGTACCCTGGTATTTATCGAGGATAACCGCAAACTCACCCAGGCGGCTCAACAATTGAAGCTGGCTTCCCTCGGGCACCTCACCGGCTCTATCGCCCACGAAGTGCGCAACCCCCTCGGCGCCATCAGCCACGCCGCACAACTGCTCTCGGAATCGACGACGCTCAGCGACGAAGACAAGCACCTGACGCAAATTATCTGCCGCCACAGCCAGCGGGTGAACCAGATTGTGGAAAATGTCATGCAGCTGTCCCGCCGCCGCGCCGCCGCGCCACAGCTACAGGACCTGGGAGAGTGGCTGGAACAGTTTATCACCGACTTCCGCGCCGGCGCGCCGAGCGACGCCAGCATCAAGCTGCAATGCCCGGCACAGCCGGTAACCGCGCGCTTTGACCCACAACAACTCGCCCAAGTGGTCACTAACCTGTGCAACAACGCCCTTCACCACTCCCATGCGGGTGTGGGCCGGCGCGAAGTGGAACTCACCGCCTACTACCAAAAAAGTACGGACTGCGCCGTACTGGACGTGATCGACAGCGGCAATGGTGTACTGCCGGAACATCGGGACAAAATTTTTGAACCTTTTTTCACCACCGGGCAAAGCGGCAGCGGCCTGGGCCTGTACATCGCCCGCGAACTCTGCGAAGCGAACCAGGCAAACCTGTTTTACTGCCGCAACGCAGACAACAAAAGCTGCTTCAGGGTAGAATTCGCTCATTCGAACAGAGTTTTCTGACCCGAACTTCGAAAGCAACAAGAAGCAACAATAAGAACCTGTATCCATGGCAAACCGCCAACCGCTGGCACTGGTCGTCGACGACGAGCCGGATATCTGCGAACTGCTGACCCTGACCCTGCGGCGCATGGATGTGCACTGCCACACCGCCGCAACGCTCGCCGATGCGCAGCAATTGCTGCGCGACAACAACTATGATTTCTGCCTCACGGATATGCGCCTGCCGGATGGCAATGGCCTGCAACTGGTTCGGCATATACAGGAGGGAGATGGCGAATTGCCGATTGCCGTCATTACCGCCCACGGCAATATGGAGTTGGCCATCCGGGCGCTGAAAATGGGCGCCTTCGATTTTGTCAGCAAGCCGGTAGACCTGGAGCGCCTGCGCGGCCTGGTACAGCTGGCACTGCGTGTCGGGCGCAAAATCCCCCAGCCACTGCAGGAAAGCGACTCCGCACAACTATTGCTCGGTGAATCGGACAATATGCAGCGCCTGTGCCGGCAGATCGCCAAGGTGGCCCGCAGCGATGCACCCGTCTACATCAGTGGGGAGTCCGGCTCCGGCAAGGAACTGGTGGCCCGCGCCATCCACGCCCAGGGCGCCCGCGCCGAGCAACCCTTCCTTCCCATCAACTGCGGGGCCATTCCCGCGGAACTGATGGAAAGCGAGTTCTTCGGCCACAAGAAAGGCAGTTTTACCGGAGCCCACAAAGACAAACCCGGCCTCTTCCAGAGCGCCACCGGCGGCACTCTGTTCCTGGATGAAGTGGCGGACCTGCCGCTGGACATGCAGGTCAAACTGCTGCGCGCCATCCAGGAAAAAAGCATCCGCCCCGTAGGGGCCAGCCAGGAAATTCCCATCGACGTGCGAATTCTAAGCGCGACCCACAAGGATCTGGCCAGGGAAGTTGCGGAGGGCCGTTTTCGCAGCGATCTCTACTACCGGATCAATGTAATTGAAATCTCCGTACCGCCGCTGCGCGAGCGAACCGGGGATATTCCGCTGCTCGCCGAAACCATCATGCAACGCATCGCTGATAATGCCGGCGTCACCCCGCCGCAGCTGTCCATTGAAGCGCTGGACGCGCTGAAAAACTACCCATTTCCCGGCAATGTGCGCCAGTTGGAAAACACCCTGGAGCGGGCCTTCACCCTCAGCGACCAGCGGATTATTCGCGCGGAGGACCTGTTGCTGGATCGGGAGCCCATTCCCCTGCCGACGCCGGAAGACTCCGTCGCAGAGGCGATTCCACAACATTCTACCACCATGGAACTCTACCCGGGTCAGTTCGACCCAAGCCACTACCGGTCTCTGGACGAGTTTCTGCAAAATATCGAGCGGAGTGCGATCGAAGAAGCGCTGGCGGAGACCCGCTGGAACAGGACGGCCGCGGCGCAGAAGCTGGGGATTAGTTTTCGTTCGTTGCGGTATCGGTTGAAGAAGTTGGGATTGGAGTAGCCAGAAGAGCCCAGCTGTAGGAGCCTGCTTGCAGGCGAACAAGAAGGAGGCTCCGCGGTATTTGCTCCTGCAAAATCTTTATTTCCGCCATCCATGGCAATCACAACCCGGCTCCTGCACGGCTACCAGCAATTACCTGAATCCGAGCCGGTGGCAGCCCTGACACCAGCTTGGTTCAGGGTAAAAGTGGTGCACTTGGCATCATTCGCCTGGGGGGTGCCCGCTACCGGGGTAGCAGTGAGAGTATAGGTAGTAGCTGTTAAAACTCCAGAAACAGAGTAAAACCCTTCTGGCGAAGTTGAGGTAGTCGCATCCCCGTCTGTTATCAGCCCAGCAACACCGCAGCTGGCATGGTTATAGGCGCTGTAGGCGGTGAAACAGCGCTGTAGACGCTGCGCATAGTCATTCAGGGTCGCCTTGGCATCCGAGCGATTGCTCTTCCTTACCGACTCCATGTAAGACGGATAGGCGATCGCCGAAATAATGCCGATGATCGCCACCACGATCATCAGTTCGATCAGGGTAAAGCCGGATTCTTTTCTAGTGTATTTCATAATCACCTCAATTTATTTCAACTGGCGCCAGGACATGCGGCCATCGACTCCCTTCGGCTTGTCGCCTGGTGGAGCTTCGAGGTTCCCCTTGATGTCACTGGCAGGCCGGTATACCTTCTCCCCGGCCCGGATCACCTCCGAGTAACCGATAATTGCGTAATCCGATGCGGTACCTCCCTCGCCATAGATGGAATGGCCGCTGTACTGGTCCCCAACGGCAACCAGCTCCATTTCCCAACCGCTGCCACCGAAGGCGCAGGCGTTGCTGGAGGTAATCAATGTCGGGAAAAGAAGGCGATCATACAGCAACAGCGGTTTGCTGATCACTCGCTCGCCGGTGGGCGTCGCCACACCCTGGGGCAACAGATCCATATACCAGCCACGCTTGGCGGTGGCACCGCCCTCGGTGCTCCACCACTCAGTGGCATTGTTGGAAACCGCGCGCGTGCCATTGGTTTCGGTAATGACCTTTTCCAGTAGATAAGCGTCCCGCGCAGAGACATCGTCCTCAAGGTTGCTGTCCTCTATGGGCGACCCGGTATCCGCAATGGTGTAAACGCTCTGGATAACATCTCCCGCCTGATTGTCGCTACCTGCGATATAACTGCCGGTGCCGAAATAAACCATGGTGGCCCCATTCAGTTTCGTGTTGAGCCCCAGTGTCGGCGCGGCAGTAATCGGCTGGGCATTACCATTGCCATCTTCCGCCTTGAAAAGCGGAACTGGATCTCCGTTATTCATACCTCCTGCTCGATAAGCCACTTGCCAATCGCCATTATTGGCCTTATCAAACTTCCACATATTGCCCAGTAGGTCTCCCGCATAGGCGGCAGTCACCTCTGCATCACTATTGACCATCAGTGAGGGGCCAGCGAGGCCATTGGAGCCGGAACCATTGGTAGCAACAGCTAGAATATTAGCCGGGCTCGGATTATTCAAATCCACCATGATCAGCTTGGCTTGACCATTAGCGGAGTTATAACCGTTGCCAATCACAATCTGCCACTTACCATCCACCGGCGCTATCTGGGGCTGTCCCATAATATTGCCGATATCATCATGGTCATCCCCATTCAATTCAAACAGCAGATCGGGGCTTCCCGGGTCGGTCACATCCAGGGCAAACAGCCCCTTGGCACCCGCGCCGTAGGTACCCACCAACACATTGCGCCACTTGGTCACACTGTTGTGGGTAAAGTAGGCGTCTCCAACAAAGATTTTCCCATCCACACTGTACTTGTGGGGGTTTGAAGAAGGCGCGCCATAATTGGGCAGGGTCATATTCTTGAGCTTTTCAATGGCTACCGATGGAATATAAGCAAAAAGTTCCGCACCGGTATTCGCATTGAAGGCGTGCAACATGCCGTCGTTGGCGCCGACATAGAGCACTTCCTGGCGGTTTTTCTTGTGAGTGTTGTAGTAATGGGTATAGCGGCCCACGGTGGTAGTAACCCCACCTTCCTCAATAGAAATTTCATCTCCGCCCAGACCATCCGGCAACCGATCGAAGTGATAGTCCCTGCGGCCCGCATAAGCGGGGTTGGAGTTGACGATATCCCCCAGTAGAGTGGATCGCTCGCGCATGCCGGCTACATTTTGTCCTCGCACCCAATTGAGGCGATCCTGACCAATTGCCTCACCATCATCATCCGAAAGCAGCGCCTGGTCCGCCACACTCAGGTTGTCCCACTGGAAGCTGGCAAAGTCCTTGATACCATCGCCATCGCCATCGCTATAGGTATAAATAGTGCGTAGATCGTGCGAGGGGAAAATATTGTTATTCCGGGTGCTCCAGAAAGCCGTGGTCGCAAGGGAGCCATCCTTATGCAATTGAATCGCCTTGATCTCACCGCTCCAGTCGGCACTATCGAACAGCGCCTGATAGATATAGGTATCTGTACCCAGGCGGGTGGAGTTGGTGGCTACCGCGGAGGCGGAACCCAGATCGGACGCAACTTTGTCCAAGGCCGCCGCCAGCTTCGTTTCCAGTTCCGCGGGGTCTATGGCATAGAAATAGGTTTCCGGGTCTCCGGCCTGGATTTCACTTTCGCTAGGCTCCTGCCCATTTTCTTTCTCTCCGTATCCGCCCCACTTTGCGGCATAGTAAAGGGGAGATTCCAACTGGGATGCACTCGAACTTCCTATTGGGTAATAGTGCCGGTTGAGATCGTTTTGCCCACAATACGCATTATTGGGAAAAACCACGCAAGATATGCCATCAATAGCGTTATTTATCCCGGAATGCGCATGGTATCCATCATCTTGAGTGCCACTTAGCACATACCCGAATTCCAAAGGACGGCTAGAGGAGCCCTCCACCACTGTGGTAGAGATAGTGACTCCCAAAGAACTGACGTCGTAATCCAGCACCCCCCACATATCGGAGTCATAGTCCCCCCCTTGCTCGGCGGCCTCCCAGTTGATATACAACTTGCCGGAGTTCACCCCAGCCTCTGAGGTCTGTGGAACTATTTTAAAATCAACGATCGCGCAGTTGCCTTCACGTACTCCGTCATTATCTGTTTTTTTGTTCTGGCATGCGGGCAGAATATTGACTACCTTACCGCTGCCGCCTGGCACCTTAACGGTGACTGACGGCGTGGCCGACGCCAAAGCAATCCCATAGGTCCGCACCTTCTGTACACCAGTCAGCGTTGAATTGATATCGTTGCTACGGGCGTAATAGGCCAAGCCGGCAATATCATAGGTGCCTTTCAAACGGGGAGCATCCGGACAGGTACCTTGCACATCAGAAAGGGCCGTTACCGTCTTGGGAGTACACAATTCATCATCACTATCGCCACCACTTTCTCCTACAAAGTAGGGTTTTCCGTGGATCTGCTCTGCCGTTCCGACATTATTGGTCCAAGTATCTATATTCGCCCCAATATCACCTCCGTTCAAGGCATCACCGTCATAGGAACTGGTGGATGCGTTAAATTGCAGCACATTGACCGGAGCACAGTAGTTTTCCGTGCTGAGTGGTGCAGTCCAGCTGGCCTCACTCAAACCGGGAATATACTGGGAATCGTCAGCACTGTATGCGGGGCTCTTTCCTGCCAAGTAACGCAGTGACTCCAGGTATATCTCCGACTGGGGATTTCCCCAGTTGCTACATATACCATCTTCAATGCCAGTCAAGCCAAACGGGCAACTTTCATTCACATGGTCGTATAAGCCATCGCTATAGTCATACCCATGAATGCGCAGGCGATTCAGTGTGCTCAGAATGCCATTGACATTACTAATAAAGGTTCCGTTGGTTTCCACATTGATCTCATCCGTCAGATCGCCGACATTTTTGCGCAACACCCCACCGGAGGTATTTTTCTTGTAAGAACCAGTCATTAAACCGAAATAGATTTCGCCGTTCTCTCCGTATTTCTGCAGCAAGCCGGCAGGCTTGACGCTGCCGCTGGGGTAACTCCTGCAGTTTTCTTCCAGCAGACCGGAAGCGCAGGCCTTTACCCGAACATTGTAATCGCCGGCCCCCAGCTTATCGCTGTCAAAAACAGGACTGCTTGAATGGGCATTAATTTCAGTCTTTGCAGTATCATTGGCATTACTGCCCAGCCCCCAACGGCACTGCCAGCGCTCATTGCTAGCCCAGAGAGAGTAATTCCCGCGGGCCACGCGCATCAGCGGGGGATGGGAACTGGTGTCGACACTCTGAGAAAACCCGGACCCCTCCGTGGTATTGCATATCGTTAGGCCGTCATTCTTCTTGTTGCCAAATCCATCAGGGCGGGAAAATGGAGTCAGGATGGGAATGTCTGTCCCATCATAGTATTTGGCAAAGGAATGGGCATCATTGGGCAAAAGAGCACGTTCCAATACCGTAGCGCTATCACTGTCGGTCGAGCGATAACCGCCATACAAAATCTTGCGCACCACATCCACGCGGGTCATGGTCGCCCAGTTCAGGAAATTGCCGCTCCATTCGCCACTATTGCCACCGCCATTGCAATACCGATCATTAACTTTGCGACTGGGTTCGAAACGATTATTCTGATACTTATAACATTTGTCGCTATCGAAGTAGCCGTAATACTTGTGGCCATGCACATAAGTGGTATCCGGCACTCCATCTTTCGTCAGATCGGAATAGTCGTCATAGGCCTTGAAGTACAACTGGTGATCATTGGACATATTCAACATGACCACCGGGCGCACCGGCTGCGACAGAAACAGGGGGGTTTGAGCCAATTCCAATGACATGGCGCTGTGCGCCACACCAAGCCCCAGCAGAGCGCCAATCAGGCTTGTGTAAAGTTTTTTCCCGGAAGCTAGAAAAGACATTATTGAATTCCTGGTTTTTTTAGCGCTTATAAGTGGATTGAACTATCACTTCAGAGTTAGATGTACCACCAACACCGCGGCTTGTTATCCGGTAGTAGACGACATCTTCTGTTTTAAGTATGTTCAACCAATCAACGGCACCGCCATCGGCGCCGCTGCTGGCCAGAGTGCTGGTGACTTCCTCGATCACGAAAACCGGCTGACTCTCAACCTGACCCAGACCCATGCTGGTTGCGGCAGACCTATTAGCCCAATCGTACCCATCCCAGAAGCCCGTTCTTCGGCTTCCAGTCAGATTCTTTACATAGCCGGTGGTAGTGCTGCCATTTTGGAACCCCGGCAGGGCGGCACCGTTCAACACTTGCTCCCCTGCGCGCAGCCCCGCTTCCGCGGCCTGGAATGCCAGATTGCGATCTCGCATATTGCCCGCCATCAATTCCTGCATGCCACTGCCGCGCACGGCGGCAAGGGCTATAACTGTCATCAATAGCAGCATGATCAACCCAACCAACAGTGTCGCGCCGCGCTGGGAAGATAATCTCGCTCGTGTACTCATACCTAAAACTCCTTACGCGTTCAGGGCAGGCGGCTTCGAATGCCGATGGTATTGACAAAAACCTGTCGCAGACGGCGATCAGTCGCCGGTGTTGAGGCAGCGCCAGTCGGGAATGTGTATGACTGCGATTCAGCCAATACATTATCTTCCGAGCTCTGTACCAGGAGTTCCACTCGCGCACTCAGAACAAGCTCCCAATCCGACACATTGTCGGCATCGACATAGTTGTTCGGCACTCCATCATCGTTAGAGTCCAGCCCATAGAATATCTGCATATCTTCAACGCCTGTTAGAAGTTCCTCCTCAGGTGCGTTCCCAACTTTCTGATATAGAGAGGGTCTGTCCGCGCCGTTATTGGCAACGTAGTAAAAAGTGGTTGTCATCTTGATCACTTCTGACTCTGGCCCAAATCTGACCATGGCGCCAGACGATCCACCCCAGGAAGAAAAGTCGTTGCCTGGATTATCTGTATTTTGGGCGTGCACCACATTCACACTGGCAGTAGTGCCGCCCCCCCCAGCAGTCTCCTGAAGTTCCGTAGCCTGAAATACCATAGCTCTCGCGCAGTTGGAAATAACCAATATATCTTCTTCACACAGGCCGCTGAGCATATCGCTGGTACCACCCCCAGAATCCCGGCAGGCATCCGCCACCTTCCCGGTATAATCCACATTCAGCTGTGCGCCGTTATTGTTGCTGATCACGCCTACCCCACTGCCATTGGCACTCCTGACAACAACCATATCTGTTCCTTCAAGCGCGTCCGGATAGCCCGTCTGCTGCGCGTCGGGGTAATCATCAATGCCCTCGATAGCCGCACCAAAGTCGAAAGCCGGAGAAGTTGTCGGTTTAAGAGCGCTTTCATAATTCAGATTGCGACTCATACACCCCATATATCCCGCCATGCGAATATCCTGCCCCAGAAACTCCATGGCCAAGCGCCCGGTTTCCTGCACTCGAGAAATCGCCTGCTGGGTGGTGAAGGTGGCGCGACTGGAGAGGAACAGTTGCACCACGCCGGTCATCAATATCAGGCCTATCGTAATGGCCACCATCAATTCTACGAGCGATACACCCCGTTGCTTGCGCATATCCGCTAACCCTTAAAATTAAATTCTTGTTGTGTATTGAAAGCTGCTGAGGCTGTTATCTACCCGGCCATTACCATCGGCCACGCCGGTGGCATCTTTCTCGGACCACTGGATGGTCACGGTGCAGATGCCAGTGTTGTTGCAGGTGATGCCGCCGGTACCATTGGGGAGGGCATTGCTCAGATTGGTGCGCCACGCGCTCAGATCCTGGTCGGCAACGGATGTGCCTGTCACGGTGGCGTCCACCGTCAGGTTATAGCCGGCAAGATTGCCTCGGTTGATACGCGCTCTATCCAGCAGGTCGGACGCGAGAATATTCGCCTGGGAACGCAAATAGGCACTGTGGTTGTACTGCAGGGATTTGTTCTGCAGGGCGGCGAGGCCCAATAGCGAAGTGGAGAGGATAAGCACGGTGACCATCACTTCGATCAGTGTTGCGCCCCGCTGGCTGTGATTTGTCTGCATTTCGTTCTCCCTACTGGCAGTCGGAGCGAGAGCTGTTGATCAGGCCCGCCAGGCCGACGGTGATGGTGCGGGCGGCGTTGCTGCCGCAGCCGGTGACGCTGGAGGTGATGGTTACGTCGCCGGCGCCGGCGGTACGCGGCCGGGTGCCGAGGCGGGTAAAGCGGATGAAACCGGGGGTAACGGTAATCACCGCATTGCCATTGGGCGCCTCCCAGGCGCGCAATGGATTGCCATCGGGGTTGGGGGCCGCGGCACCGCTGGCGTTGTCGGCAACCACAATCCAACCCTGGGTCCAGTTGCCGCCACAGGTGGTGCCATCGCTGCTGGCACAGATGGAAACATTGTCCCCGCGCTTGACCGCTTCCGCCCGCGCGAAGTTGATGGCCGTTACCAGCTCTTCCCCCAGCGCCACGGACTGGTTGTTGTGGATCATGGTGGTAAAGCTGGGGGCTGCGATGGTGACGACAATGGCGAGCACCGCGATGGTTACCATCAGTTCGATCAGGGTAAAGCCCCCCTGCCCTTGCAGTACCTGTGGTTTTTGTCCCATAAGACAGCTCATTTTTGCTTAATTACTAATCAAATTTGTACGGTCATGGCTGGATGCCCGCGCAACGGTGGCGTTATAGTCCCCGAAACCTATCAGAGCTTTATCAGGCGAACTACGGAGATCCGACAGGCGGCTACATAACAGGATCAAACGGAAACCAAACTGAGACATAAGTCAAAAAGCCCAGGAGGGACGAGATGCGTGAACAGGGATTGACGCTGCTCGAACTGCTTATCACTTTGGCGGTACTGGCAATTCTGCTTGCTATCGGTCTGCCCGGTTTTTCCACGATTATTCAGAACAGTCGGCTCGCGGCCAACACTGAGGAACTGCGCAGTGCTATTCATTTGGCCCGCACCGCGGCGGTGAGTCGCAATCAGCGGGTGACGTTGCGCAATCTGGGCAGTTGGGAATTGGGATGGCAGGCGTTTGCCGACGACAACAACAACGGGGTGTTCGATGACGGAGAACAGCTTCTGTTTTCCAGCGGGTCATTGCAGTCGGTGCGCTTCGAGACCAATGCGCCAGTGAGCAATTATGTGTCGTTCATCGGGACTGGAGAGAGCCGGAAGGTGGGGTCGGCTATGGGAGCCTTTCAGGCAGGAACCATTAAGGTCTGTACTGCTGACAACAGCCAGGGGAATTCGCTGGTACTGTTTCGCAGCGGGAGGTTGCGTACCGGTAAACTGGATGCAAATGACTGCTCCCCTCCCGACAGCTGACAGACGTGGAGAGTTCTTCGCCTGCAAGCAAGCTCCTACAGGCGGGCCTGCGGCCCGCGAGCGGCGCGCTACAACAGGCAGTTGGAGTTGGAGCTGTTTGGGCTGCCCACTACCAATACCAGGTCGCACTCCAGGGCCAGTTGCCTGACGGCATCCTGGCGGTTCTGGGTCGCGCAGCAGATGTCGCCCGTGAACAGGGTGGCCTGGGTGAGGTTGTCGGGATTCTTCACCTTAATTCGGCCACACCCTACTCGTCCTCCGCCAGATAGATGGAGCCGTCGCTCCACTTCCGGATAGCCGGCATGGCCGATCAGGATGCACTCGGGCTCTGGGGCTTCCGCAACACAAAGAAGTAAGCGATCAGTCTCCCCCACCCTCGGATTGAACTCGCTTTTCTGATAGCTCTGCTGCCCTGGCGTTCCAGGGTAGCAGAGCCTCAATGTCCTCTACGGTTTCTGCCTGCGGTAGCTCGGCGTACACGTGGCGGAGATAGTCGTAAGGCTCAAGGCCGTTAGCTTTCGCCGTTTCAATCAGGCTGTACAAGCCTGCACTGGCTTTCGCACCTTTTGGGGTATCGCTGAAGAGCCAGTTCTTTCTGCCGATTACGAAGGGACGGATAGCGTTCTCCGCAGCGTTGTTATCGATGCTGAGGCGACCGTCCTCAACGTAGACGCACAGTTTCTCCCAGTTTTTCCGCAGGTAGGACAGAGTCTTGCCAAGAGTACTTTTCGGCAACACTTTGAGGAGGGTTTTATCCAGCCAGTTTTGCAGCTTATCCAAGACGGGTAGACTCTCGGTTTGGCGGAGCTGGTGCCGTTCTTCCGGGGAGAGGTCCTTGCCTCTTCGTTCAATACCGTACAGGTGGCCGATGTAGTTGAGGGCGATATCGGCTTTGCTGGGCTGATTCTTCTTGCTTTTGTCCTTGGTCTTTTTGCTCTTACTGCTGGCAACCTTCTGAGCCTCGATAAACTTGCGTCGGGCATGGGCCCAGCAGCCGAGGTGGGTGATGGCCGTTGCTGCTCCCACAGCATGGTAGCCGGCGTAGTCGTCGGTTTGCAGGTATCCGCTGAAGTCGGATAACAGGGTGCGGGCTACCTCCCCACTGCGGCTGGGGTGGTAGGCGTAAAGAACCACTTGCTCGTTCGGGGGGCCGCCGAGACGCACCCACATATAGGATTGGCTTTCGGGCGGCTTGTCCGGCTCCTTGAGTACCTGTACCGGGGTTTCATCGCACTGGATGATCGGGCCTTCCCGCAACCTGTCTTCCAGCAGGTTGAGCAGTGGCTGTGCCAGTTGGCCGCAGCGGATAATCCAGCTCGCCAGGGTGTTGCGAGGAAGGTCCACGCCGATACGGCGGAAGATCTTTTCCTGCCGGGCCAGCGGCAGGGCATCCTGGTACTTGGCCACGGTAATCTGGGCCAGCAGGCCCAGGCTGGCGTTGCTCTTGGGGATGGGCTGTGCCGGTAATGGGGCGGTTTTGACGCCCGATTCACAGGCTTTGCAGGCGTACTTCTTACGAACGTGTTGTATCACCTGGATCTTGGCCGGGATGATGTCGAGCTGTTCGCTGACCTCTTCGCCAATCTCCTGCATCTGACAGCCGCAGTTGCAGGCCTTTTCCTCTTCGGACAGGTCATACTCCCGACGCGCCCGGGGGAGATCCGCCGGGATCGGCTGGCGGCCGGAAGCTTTCTTGCGGGTGTAGGTGACGGATTCCGAGGCGGAGGGTTCTGGGCCTTTCTCATCGGCCTCGCTCTCTGCCTCGTCGAAGAAGCCGAGCTGGCCTGGGGCCTGTTCACTGCTGCTGGCAAAGCGTTTGTCCTGCATCAACAGGATCTGTTCTTCGAGCAGGCGGATACGCTGCTGCTTCTGTAAGAGAAGCGCTTTCAGCGCATCGACATCGTCGGGTAGTTGCTCGGCGGCCAGTTCACTCATAGCCGCCATTTTATCGCAGTTCCCGGCTATGTCACCGAGTCAAACTGGATAGATTGGTGGGGTTTTTGGCTCCAGATGTTCAGGCCATTGAGCAACTGGTTGAGATCCCGGCCGTTGCATTTGTGGTAGAGGAAGTCATCTTCCCGGAGCCATTGGAAGCGCTGTCTCTCCAGCCGCTTGTACCAGACCACAAAGCCGTTGCGTTCCCAGTACAGCAGCTTGATCTTGTCCCGGCCGCGATTGCAGAATACGAAGAGGGCTTCCAGAGCTGGGGACAGATCCATCTCCTGCTCGACCAACGCAGCCAGACCATCGATGGACTTGCGCATATCCACCGGCTCCATGTACAAGTAGACCTGTGCCGACTGCCGCGGTCGCAGCATCAGCTCTGCTCCCGTAGCAGGCGCCAGACCAACGGCAGGGTTTGCTCCAGGGCCGATACCGGCAACTGCATGTGGATGCCACCGGGCAGTGCCAGCTCCACCGTGGCATCCGGAGCCGGTATCGACACCGGCATCAGTTTACGCCGGGACTTGCTCTGCTTGTTGCGCCAGTAGGTGAAGGTGCTGAGCTTCAACTCGTGCTTCTGGCAATAAGCTGCCTGGGGAAGATCGCTGTCCTTCCAGGCACGGATGTGCTGCTGCCAGAAATCGGATTTGCTCTGTGCGGTCATGTGGATCTCCTGATCGTTGAGAATCAGGAGCGTATACAGAAGGCGGGTCTGGTTTTAGATGGGGTTTATTGATCGCTTACACAAAGAAAATAGTCCAAGCGCAATTGTAAAGACTTTAGGGAACCTCTGAATATCGTCATTCCGGCGAAGACCGGAATCCAGAAACGCGTTGATTTCTCTAGGCTCCGGCCTTCGCCGGAGTGACGAAATGAACTTGTTCAGAGGTTCCTTAGAGCCATTTGGAATAGTTTCTATTTTAGCAACTTTCGCAACGAATAAAGCCCAAGAGCAGAAACAACAAATATTCTCCCCCAATACGCTGCGGGCTCGTCACTAGCAATGATTGTAAGACTTGACCGACCATGAAAATCCATCCTTTCATCAATCAAGCTTTCTCCCACGAACATCAAGCATATAAAAAAAGCAAATCCCCAATACAATTTATCACTGCTATCGTCTTGCATTACTGAGCCGCTTTTTCTGAAGTCACTGTTAGCACCGAATCCCTGGCTGCCCCTGGAGCTTGTTGATTCAATGCATCTCTAAAGGATGTTCCCGCTGGCGCGACCTTACCTTTTGCCCCCAACAACCCGGCCGTCAGTAAGCTGGCTTTATTAAAACCTTCGCACTTAAAACCATCTGACACAGACTGAGATGCAGCCTCACCAGCCAGCGCCATAACACCTCGAAGCACAGCGCTTGCAGGGTTAAACGCTCCCGTCAATGCCCCGATGGCCGCCTGTTTAATAATTGAGGATGGACTTTCACCTTGAAGAGCGGCGGTAGCACCAGCCACTACAGCACCGACTACCGCACCCGCAACACTGAAGATAATCTGACCATTCGGGTCTATTAGATTTACAGGATCATTGCCTACATAACCATAAAGACTCGTATCCCCACCTAAAAATCCGATTGGATCTTTTGCGGTCCATCTCCCAGTCTCCGCATCATAATCCCGAGCGCCAAACCGAGTCAGCTTAGTGTGCTGATCGTAGATACCACCCGCAAACCCAAACGGCTGGAACCCAGGATTGGTATCGGCAATCACATTGCCCCAGGCGTCGTAGTCCATGCGCTGGGCGATTTCACCAGTACCGGCATTGACAACTAGTCTCGGGCTACCAAGATGATCGCTGATAATGCGATACGTGGCTCCGCCTTTGATCATGTAGGCCGGAACATTGGTTTTTTCGGCGTAGACAAAGCGGGCAACTATATCCCCACTGTCGTCCAGCTCGGCAACTGGATTGAGCTGGTCCTCGTAGAGAAAGGCCTGTATCAGTTGGCCGTTGACCTTCTTGCCAATGCGGCGGTCCCTTCCGTCGATCAGGTATTCGATCTGCACGTCTCCGGGCAGGGTTACGTTGATCAGGTTGCCTAGCTCGTCATAGCTGTAGCCGGTTGTCGCACTGCTTTCGATCTTGCTCTTCAGTTCGCCGTTGGCGGTGTAACTGTAGCTGGCTTCCTTATATGTGAGCAGGCGGTCCTGTTCGTCGTAGGTGGCGACGAGTTGGCCATTTTCGTGAGTGCGGTTGCCGTTGCTGTCGTATTGCCAACTGGTGGTTTCGCCGTTGCGGGTGACAGATTCCAGGCGGCCCACGGTGTCGTATTCGTAGCTTTCAGCAATGATGCTGCCATCAAGCGCTTCCGTCTTGCTGCCTATGCGGCCGAGGCTGTCGCGCTGGTAGCCGAAGCTGGCCAGGGCGCCGCCTGAGACTTCCGTCTCGGCGCTGAGTAGTTCGCCGAAGCTGTTGTAACCGTACTCGGTGGAAATATTGCCCAGCACTGAGTCCGTCAACAGGCCACTCTGGGCATCCCTGGTCTGGCTCAGGACGCCGGCCTGGGTTAGCAAGCCGTCCTGGTCGTAGCCGTAGCTGACACAGTTTGTGGTGTTGACGCACTGTTCGGTGAGCCAGAAGTTGTTGTCGTAGCTCCAGGAGACGCTGCCGGCGATGCTGCCGCCCCAGGTTTCGGATAGGGGGAGGAAACCGTCGTAGCTGTAGCTGAGATTTTGGCCTCCGGGGGCGGTGATGGTGCTCAGTTGGCCGGTGTTTTCGTCATAGGCGTAGCTGTTGCTGCCGCGGGCGATGGTGCGGCTAGCCAAGCGGCCGCCGTCGTCATAGTCGTAGGCGATGCTGCGGCCGTCGGGGCGCTCTACCCTGGTGAGCTGCTTGTCTTTGTTGTACTGGTAGCTGGTTACCGTTTCCGCGCCGTCCAGGTCAGGTGGGGTGTAGTCTTCCTTCAGGTTGACGTCGGTGTAACTGAATATATGCGCCTCGCGCCCCGGCGGGGTGAGTGCGGTCAGGTTGCCGGCGGGGTCGTACTGGTAGCCGACGCTGCGGCCATCGTGATACGTCTGGCGGGTGACGCGGCCGGCCAGGTCGTAGTCGAAGCGGGTGGTACGCTGCAGTGTGTCGGTGATGCTTTCCAGGAAGCCGTCGGAGCCGTAACCGTAACTTACACTGCGCTGACCCGTGCCTGTGCCCGCCGTAGACACAATCAGCCTGCCGCGGTTGTCGTAACTGGAACCGAGGGGCGCCAAGCCGCCGGACTGTTGGGACACCGGGCGGCCCTTTTCATCGAGCGCTGTGGTGCTCTGGCGGCCTTCGGGTGTGGTGCTCTGCCAGGTGCGGGTTTCAGCGTTGTAGCTGGCCGTTGTCGTGCGGCCGTTGATGCTGACGGTTTGCCCCAGAGATGTGTGGCTCAGCAGGTCCGCCTTATCTTCCAGTTCCGCGGTGCGGCTGGTGGTGATCGCCTGCTCCAGGCCGGAGGGCGTGGTGACGGTGACGTTCTCCGGCACTGGCGCACCCATGCCGAAGCGGGGATCGGGGCCGCGCTTGCGGTAGCTCTCGGTGCCGTCGGGAGTGATGGTAATCACATCGCCGCCGGTGCCGAACAGGGTTGTTGTCTCGGTGCCGTCCGGGTGGATGTTGACACGCCGGCGGCCGCCGACGCTTTCCGGGATTACCTGATAGCGGGTGGTGCGGCCCTCGGCGGAGGTCATGCGGTATTCCTGGCCGGGGGAAAGGCTTTCCTTTTGCAGGATCCAGCCGCCGTCCTCCGCATTGATATCAGTGAGCAGATAGCCTGCCTCATCGTAGGTCATGGTGGAGCTGTGCTGGTTGGGATCGGTGAGGCGGGTGAGCAGGCCGTCCTCGGTGTAGGCCATGGTGTAGCTTTCGCCGGCCAGGTTGGTGACGCTGGCGAGGTAACCGTTGGGGTCCAGTGTCAGTGTTGTGCGCTGGCCATCGGGGGCGACTATAGTGCGAGGCGTGCCGTCGGGGTCGCGCTCAATGATGGTGTTGTTATCGTAAGCATCTTCGATGCGGACTAGCAGGTAGTTTTCGTCGTAGTGGAAGCGGTAGACGAGAGCGCCGGTGGCGGTGTCGTGGGTATTCAGATGGCGACCACTCGCATCAAAATGGAATATTTGAGCGCCGTTTTGAGAAGCAACTAAACGGTCACCAACTGACAGACCGCCAGAACTCGTAAGGCGGCGAATGCGATAATTGTATGTATCTACAGTATATAGATAACCATCTGCACCGTAGGCAACGGCTGTAGGCGAGGTCATATAGGCTTGCGTGGCTGGACCTCCATCCCCGCTAAAACCCCACACGTTGGGAATACCAATCCCAGCCACTGTGGCGATAATGCCTTCCGGCCCGATTCTGCGGACACGGTTATCATTCCAATCTGTAACATAGATTGCCCCATCGGCTCCATAATCTATACCTACCGGTGACTTAAACTCAGCCTCAATTGCGGGACCACCATCCCCACTTAACCCATATCCTCCACTACCGGCAATCGTAGTGATTATTCCATCTGCACTAACGCGGCGAATGCGATTATTGCCCGCATCAGCAATGTAAAGGTTGCCATCAGGGCCATAGGCAATACCTTGTGGGGAACTTAAACTGGCATTGATGGCTGGACCGCCGTCGCCGGAAAAGCCTTTCGTACCATTCCCCGCAACAGTCGTAATAATGCCATTCGGATCGACGCGACGAATACGGTGATTCCTAGTATCGGCTACATAGAAGCTACCATCATCACCACAAGCCACATCAAATGGAGAATTCATGCTAGCTTCGGCAGCTGGACCTTCGTCACCACCAAAGCCCCGTTCTCCGTTTCCTGCCATAGTGGTAATAATACCTACCGGACTGACGCGCCGAATACGACTGTTATTTTTATCCGCAATATAAAGGCTTCCATCGGCACAGTAATCTATACCAAATGGCTCGTTCAAGGTCGCGCTAGTAGCTAAACCACCATCACCACTAAAGCCACGAATACTACCTCCATTGCTAATTGATCCCGCAACTGTAGCGATAATTCCATCTGGGTCAATTTTTCGAATAAGATGATCATCAGTTATATAGAAGCTCCCATCCGGGGCAGTTGTCAGTCCTTGCAAGAACCTTAAGCTAGCATCACTAGCCGGGCCGCCATCACCGCGAATCGAGCCCCCACCATTATCATTGCCGGCGACAGTATCAATAATGCTACCGTCCCTCGCTTCCCGATTAACGACAGAACCATCACCCAGCATCAGCATTTGATCAATGTGCTTATATGTATGCTGCGGCGATAGAATCCAAGCTCCAAACTCTCCCATTCTTGGAGTAGTTGCCTGCAACCGCTTCTGCATTGACTGCCACAAGGTAACCTCTTGTCGTGCATCAACTGCGCTGCCCCGATTATTGGTGACAGGCCCTTCACCCGCCTTGGCAAATGCGCGAGCAAATTCGTCCGGCTTGTAGTACACGGCCTCATAAACATAACCAATATGAATATTCGCCGTATGGCTACCCACCAGTTCTCGACCGTAGGAATCCAATCCATCCCAATTAAAGCGATAGCTGAGGTCGGCCTGTGGTTCGAAGCTGTAGCTGAAATCACGGCCGGCTACGGAAATTTCCAGCGCGATTTCCTGTAGCGAAGCTGGAATCGTGTCACCAGTAAGCCGGATATCAGCATAGGTCTTGCGCCCGCGCATACGATCGCTGCGGTAATTCAGAGTAAAGGGCGTGCCCACAACCGGAATCCGCTCCCGCAGTACCTGCCCCTGGCACTCGATAATCGATCCCCCCTCACACTCTGGCTCAGACTCCGGCTCATCGGTTTCCGGCTCCGGTGGTTGAGGCCGCTCGGCATCCATCGGCGGGCCATAGGGCCAATTGCAGTCCCAGGGAGTGAAATGGGTGATGGGTGTGCGCCAGAGGCTCTTGCCCACCTGGTAGAGCTGCGCCAACTGCTGCCGCTCGGCATCGGTAATGCCCAGCTCACCCAGCGCGGTGACATCGGCGGCAATGCCACTGCCATCCACATCCAGCTCGGCGAGACCGTCGACAATGCCAATAATCTCGACCACCACACCATTGTCCGAGGGTATCCAAGCAGCCTTTTCCCGGTCATACCAGCCGGCGGGCACTATGGTGCCAGTTGGGAACTCGAGGAAGTTGTCCACGTACACCGGCAACGGCTGGCTGAAGTCCACGCGGGTGGCGCCGGCGGCGATGGCCTGATCCACGCTGAGTTCCACCGCGTAGGTGTAGCCGCTGGTGGGCGGCAATGGGCCGGGCATGGTTTCGGGGCCGTTTTCGCCGACGGTGTATTCGGTGGCGCGCACACTCAGTTGGTCGATGGATGTCACGCTGCCGCCGGGCAGGGTCATGGTGGCGGTGGCGCCGGCGGGGAAGAGGATGGTGGCCTGGCGGCTGCCATCGTCGTCGGTCTGCAGGCTGCCCCGGTGAACCTGGAAGGGCTGGCTGCCGTCGGTGAGGTCGATGGCGGTGACCTGGTCGTCCAGCGGGATCAGAACCACGTCTTCCGCCAGTGCATAGTCGTTCCAGGGGTTCTTGACCCGGCGCTGGGCGGGGAGGAAGCCCGGCTTCTCGTAGTTAATCACCAGGAAGCCGCCGCCGTTGACGGCCATGTCGAAGCCGCCGCTCTCGCGGCTCAGGGTCTGGCCGAATTCCGGGTGGTCCTTGATGGTGATGGTGACGCCGGGCAGTGGGTTGTTGTCCTTATCGCGCACGAGACCGCGGATCACCGAGGCGCGGCGCTCCTCGATGGTTTCCGGTTCCATGCCGGTCTGTATCGGGTTGTTGCCGGTGTAGAGGAACTCGGTGGTGCTCTTGAGGCTGGAGATGCCGGTGGTGTCTATCGGCGTGGCCACCTCCTCCGGGTCCGGGGGCAAGTCGCCGGGATTGCCCCCGTTGCCGTCGGCTACCGTAAAGCCGCTTTCCGCGCTGGCGCTGTTGCCGGCGAGGTCGATGACGGACGCCGCGAGCGTCACCTCTCCGGGAAGCAGGTCGCTTTGCGGCAGGCAAGTGGCGGAGCCGCTGTCCACAGTACAGCCGGCGGCGGCGCCGTTGACCAGAAGTTGCACGGAAGCGGTGTCCAGCGCGAGGTTGTCGGAGAAGGCCAGCAGGATTTCCGGGCGCTGGTTGTCCACTTGGGCACCGTCCGCAGGTTCCGCTATGGATACCAGCGGCGCGGTCTTATCCAGGTTTACTGTGACTTCCGTGCTCGCGCTGTTGCCGGCATTGTCCACCGCTGTGCCTGTGGCGATTTGGCCGGCGCCCTCTTCATTGACTGTCACTGGAGTGCTGCAGCTTTCGATACCGCTGCCCGCGTCAGTACAGGTAAAGGTGACGGTGACGTCGCTGCTGTGCCAGCCGTTGGTGTTGGCAACGGGCGTTATCGTGGCCTGGATTTGCGGAAGGGTTTCGTCGAATCCCAGTACCTCCACCGTAAAGCTGCTGCCCGGGGCGCCCTTGATTTCGACGAGCAAACTATTGTTTTCTTCGAGCGCAACGGTTTTCTCAATCAGGCGGCCACCGGCTCGCCGCAATTCGGCCGCGGAGACAATCTCCTCGCCGTTGACCAGGATGCGCCCATTCCTGACCGGCTTTGTGCAGTTCTCACTGTGCTTTTTAAACAGTTTGTGCAAGCGGCAGAGCACATAATCGAGGCCGCGCTCGGTGCCGTTTTGTACCCGCAATTGGTATTCACTCCCCGCATGCGGGGCGGTGAAAGTACGGGTTTCGCGTAACGGAGGACCGAAGGGGCGCGTAAAGGTTTCGGGGCCGTTGAGGGTGTAGGTGTCGGCTTGGGCCGCGGCGGTGAAAGCCGGGGCCATGATCAGGCCACAGAGCAGGTAAAAAGCAAAACGAGAGGATAACCGGCCCAGACGACGGGCCAGAGAAAAGAAGTGCGGCATGGTTCCCCCAATCGGTCCCTGAAAAAAGTATCCGGCAAATCGCCGGATGAAAATCACTATGCCGAAGTGCGGCAGAGGAAAGAATGTGAATGTAATCACATAGGCGCCAAAATTGCCAAGGCTGTGGGGTCTGGAAGATAAATTTGGCGCCAAACTTTGGCTGGTGGGGAAGTTTTGGCGGGCCTGCGACCCGCTTTGCGGAGCTGGAGCTCCGCGGTCCCGGGCTAGCGCAGTTCCTTGGGCAGGGAGAAGCGGATATTTTCTTCGCGCCCAGCCATCTCCTCAGGCAAATCCGCGCCCAACTGCTGCAAACGTGCAATCACTTCCCGCACCAGCACCTCCGGCGCGGAGGCGCCGGCGGTAATGCCGATGGACTGTTTACCGTTTAGCCAGGCGGGATCGATATCGGCGGCGCCGTCGATCAACTGGGCGCTGGCACCGCAGCGTTCAGCCAGCTCGCGCAGGCGGTTGGAGTTGGAGCTGTTGGGGCTGCCCACCACCAGCACCAGGTCGCATTCCAGGGCCAGTTGCTTGACGGCGTCCTGGCGATTCTGGGTGGCGTAGCAGATGTCGTCCTTGCGCGGGCCGCGGACATTGGGGAAGCGGGCGCGCAGGGCGTCGATAACGCGGGCGGTGTCGTCCATGGACAGGGTGGTCTGGGTGACGTAGGTGAGATTGTCGGGGTTCTTAACCTTCAACTCAGCTACATCCTTTTCGTCCTCCACCAGATAGATGGCACCGCCGCTGCCGGTGTCGAACTGGCCCATGGTGCCTTCCACCTCCGGGTGGCCGGCATGGCCGATCAGGATGCACTCGCTGCCTTCGGTGCTGAACTTGCTCACCTCCATATGCACCTTGGTGACCAGCGGACAGGTGGCATCGAAGACTTGCAGGCCGCGATCCGCGGCCTCCTTCTGCACGGCTTTGGATACACCGTGGGCACTGAAGATTACGATCACGTCGTCGGGCACTTCGCAGAGTTCGTCCACGAATACGGCCCCGCGCTCGCGCAGGCTGTCCACCACGAATTTGTTGTGCACCACCTCATGGCGCACATAGATGGGCGCGCCGAACACGTCCAGCGCGCGATTGACGATATCGATGGCGCGGTCGACGCCGGCGCAGAAGCCGCGGGGGTTGGCGAGACGTATTTGCATGGAGTCAATTCGCCTGCAAGCAGGCTCCTACTGTACCGAGGCAACCTCGATGATTTTTACGTGAAAGTTCAGTGTCTGCCCGGCCAGCGGGTGATTGAAGTCCACGGTGACCTCATCGTCGCCCACCTCGCGGATCACCCCGGGCAGTTCGCCGCTACCGTTGTCGAACGAGACTACCAGACCCGGCTCCAGTTCGATATCCGGAGAAAAGTGGTCCCGGCGCACTTTCTGGATATTGCTTGGGTTGCGCTGGCCGAAGCCCTGCTCCGGGGATATTTCTATCTCCGCCTCATCCCCGGCTTTCAGCCCGAAAAGCGCCCGCTCGAAGCCCGGCAGCAGGCTGCCATCGCCCACCAGGAAGGTGGCCGGATCGCCCTCGAAGGTCGAATCCACTTCGGTGGCGTCGTCCAGTTGCAGACTGAAATGCAGGGTCACCCGGCTGTGTTCGCCGATCACATTGTTGCTCATCTCAGACTTCCGCACTCTCATTCGAGTCCTTGCCGCGTTCGGCGAAGAACAGCAGTTCGATCACCAGCATGGCGGCACCGACACTGATGGCCATGTCCGCCACATTGAATACCGGGAAGCTCCAGCTGCCGTAATACACGGAGATAAAATCCCGCACATAACCCAGCAGCATCCGATCCCAAAGGTTGCCGAGAGCGCCGCCCAGAATCAGCGCCAGGGCAAAAGGCTCCCAGCGCTTCGCCGCCGGCAGGCGCCACAGCCATACGCTGACCATAGCGCTGAAGCCCAGCGCGATGGCGCCGAAGAACCAGCGCTGCCAGCCGCCGGCGTCGGCGAGAAAACTGAACGCGGCTCCGGTGTTTTCCGCATAGGTGAATTGCAGCAGGCCGGGAATAATCTGCAACGGCGGGCCGAAGCGGAACTGCTCCACTGCCCACACCTTGGTGGCGATATCCAGGCCGATCACCACCAGCGCCAGCCAGTACCAGCGCCAGGGCGGCATCAGGATTTTACGCATAGCGTCTCACCTCACCCTCGCCCGCGACGTTTTCCACACAGCGGGAACAGATTTCCGGGTGTGCCGGGTCGGCCCCCACATCCTCGCGGTAGTGCCAGCAGCGCGCGCATTTGGGGTGGTCCACCCGGTGCACATTAACTTTCAGTCCGGCCAGCTCGGTGGCCTCCGCGCCGGCGGCGTCCGTGAGCCTCTGCACCGAAGTGGAGGAGCAGATCAGCACGAAGCGCAGCTCGTCTTCCAGTTCGCACAGTTTTTCCCGCAGGTCGTCGTCGGCAAACAGGGTGACCGCCGCCTGCAGGGAACCGCCGAGTGCTCCGGCGCCGCGCTGTTCTTCTAGCACTTTGTTCACTGCGGTCTTGACCCGGGCGATGGCGGCCCAGTAGTCCGCACCCTTGGCGGCGTCCGCGGGCAGTTTCGGCAGTGGGTACCACTCCTCGAGAAATACGCTGTCGCGGTTGTTGCCGGGAATAAACTGCCACAACTCCTCGGCGGTAAAGCTGAGGATCGGCGCTATCCAGCGCACGAACGCCTGCACGATATGATAGAGCGCCGTCTGCGCCGAGCGGCGCGCGGCGCTGTCGTCCCGCGTGGTGTACTGGCGGTCCTTGATGATGTCGAGATAAAAACCGCCCATCTCCACCACGCAGAAGTTGTGCAACTTCTGGTAGATCTGGTGGAACTGGTAGTTGTCGTAGGCAGCGATTATTTCGTCCTGCAGACGCGCGGCCGCGTCCAGCGCCCAGCGGTCGAGCGCCAGCAGTTCCCCCTCCGGCAACAGGTCCTTCTGCGGATCGAAGCCCGCAAGATTGGAAAGGAAGAAGCGAGCGGTGTTGCGCAAGCGCCGGTAGGAGTCGGCGGTGCGCTTCAGAATTTCCTCGGATACCGCCATTTCGCCACTGAAATCGGTGGCCGCCACCCACAGACGCAGCACATCCGCGCCCAGCTTGTTGATCACGTCCTGGGGCGCGACTGTGTTGCCGATGGACTTGGACATCTTGCGGCCCTGGGCGTCCACGGTGAAACCATGGGTGAGCACCTGTCTGTAGGGCGCGGCATCGTTGATGGCGATGGAGGTTTTCAACGAGGACTGGAACCAGCCGCGATGCTGGTCGGAGCCCTCCAGGTACAGGTCCGCGGGGAAGCGCAGGCCGTCGCGGCGCTCCAGCACCGCGTAGTGAGTGACACCGGAATCAAACCACACATCCAGGGTGTCGGTGACTTTCTGGTAGTGCTCCGCGTCGTCACCCAGCAGTTCGCGCGGGTCCAGGTCGAACCACACATCCATACCGCCGGCTTCCACCAGTTCGGCAACCCTGTCCATCAGCGCCGGGGTATCCGGGTGAATCTCGTGGGTCTCTTTGTGCACGAACAGCGCGATGGGCACGCCCCAGGTGCGCTGGCGGGAAATACACCAGTCCGGGCTGGCGTCGAGCATGGCATCGATGCGCGCCTTGCCCCAGCCGGGAATCCACCGCACTTCGTCCGCGGCTTTCCGAGCATGATCCAGCAGGTCGTTCTGCTGCATGCTGATAAACCACTGGGGCGTCGCG
This sequence comes from Microbulbifer sp. TB1203, assembly GCF_030997045.1. Taxonomy (NCBI): domain Bacteria; kingdom Pseudomonadati; phylum Pseudomonadota; class Gammaproteobacteria; order Cellvibrionales; family Microbulbiferaceae; genus Microbulbifer; species Microbulbifer sp. TB1203. The sequence goes on from NZ_CP116899.1 coordinate 2,914,130, forward strand.
CGATAAATCAGCGGCGTCTTGGTGCGCCAGCAGTGGGGGTAGCTGTGCACCAGCTTGTCCTGATGCAACAGAACGCCTTTTTCCCGCAATAGTGCGACGATCTTTTCGTCCACCTTGTACACGTGCTCGCCGGCAAAAATGGGCACGCTGTCGCGGTAGACGCCGTTCTCATCCACGTAATTGAGCGTATCAATACCGTACTTCTTGCCCACCACGAAGTCATCCGGGCCGTGGTCCGGGGCCGTGTGCACGCAGCCGGTACCGGCGTCGGTGGTGACGTGGTCGCCGAGCACGATGGGCACCAGCTTGTCGTAGAAGGGGTGGTGCAGTTTCAAATGTTCCAGTGCCGCGCCTCGGATATGGCCCACCACTTCGCCTTGCAGGCCCGCGCGCTCCAGTACCGCGTCTTTCAGATCCTTGGCCACCAGCAGGCGCCGATCGCCGGCCTGCACCACCACGTATTCCAACTCGCCGTTGACTGAAACCGCCTGGCTCGACGGCAGGGTCCAGGGAGTGGTGGTCCAGATCACCACGGAGAGTGGTCCGTCGCCCGCATGGCCACCGGCCGCGTCGGCGATCGCCAGCGCGGTTTCCTCGGTGACCGGGTAGCAGACATCGATGGAGTAGGAGGTCTTGTCCTGGTACTCCACTTCCGCCTCCGCCAGCGCAGAGGCGCCCACCACGCTCCAATACACCGGCTTGAAACCGCGCGCCAGGTGGCCGTTTTTCACCACGCGGCCGAGGGCGCGGACGATGTCCGCCTCGAACTGGAAATCCATGGTGCGGTAGGGATTGTCCCAGTCGCCGAACACGCCCAGGCGAATAAAATCCTTTTTCTGCCCCTCCACCTGCTTGGCGGCGTAGTCGCGGCACTTCTGGCGGAAGGTTTTGTAGTCCACCTTGGCGCCGGCCTTGCCGATTTTCTTTTCCACCCGGTGCTCGATGGGCAGGCCGTGGCAGTCCCAGCCGGGTACGTAGGGGGCGTCGAAGCCGCTCAGGGTTTTCGACTTGACGATAATATCCTTGAGAATCTTGTTGACCGAGTGACCGATATGAATATCACCGTTGGCGTAGGGCGGGCCGTCGTGCAGGATAAACTGCTCGCGACCGGCGCGCGCCGCGCGGATCTTTTCGTAGAGCTTGCCCTGCTGCCACTTCTGCAAAATCGCCGGCTCCCGCTGCGGCAGATTGCCGCGCATGGGAAACTCGGTATGGGGCAGGTTCAGGGTCGTTTTGTAATCGGTCATCGGGTGTATTGCTTAGCTCTGTAGGATGGGCAAAGGAGCGCAGCGACGTGCCCATCTTCGGCGGTTTTGATGGGCACGCTGCACTTTGCCCATCCTACTTTTTTCACCCTTAGGGGTGATTGGCGAACCACTCTTTGGCATCGCGGATATCCGCGGCGATTTGTGCCTTCAATAATTCCAGGGAGGCGAATTTCTCCTCGTCGCGCAACTTGTGGCAAAACTCCACAGCGATTTCGCGGCCGTACAGGTCGCTGTCGAAATCGAACAGGTGCACCTCCAGCAGCGGCTGCGCGCCCTCGCCCTCCACCGTGGGACGGAAGCCCACATTGGCCACGCCGGCGAGTTCCCTGCGTTCCCCCAACAGCGGCCTGTCGTCGGTGCGCCGCACCTTTACCGTGTACACCCCCACCAGCGGCGAGCGGTAGCGGTGCAGGCGCACATTGGCGGTGGGCGCGTCCAGCTGCCGGCCCAGGGCGCGGCCGCGGGCCACCCGCCCGGTAATCCGGTAGGGCTTGCCCAACAGCGCCTCCGCCAGGGCGAAATCGCCGTCCTCCAGCGCCTCGCGAATGCGTGTGCTGCTCACCCGCGCGCCCGCCACTTCCACCGTGGCTGTGTCCTCCACCGAGAAGCCGGCGTCGACACCGGCCTCTCGTAACAGCTTATAGTCGCCGCTGCGATCGCAGCCGAAACGGAAATCATCGCCCACCACCAGATGCCTGATTCCCAGGCCGTCCACCAGTATGCGCTGGATAAACGCCTCGCCGCTGAGGTTGCGCAGCTTTTCGTTGAACTGTAGGCACAGCACCCGGTCCACCCCGGCGCCGAACAGCGCCAGCACCTTCTCCTTGAAGCGCATCAGCCGCGCCGGCGCGCGCTCGCCGGAAAAGTACTCGTGGGGCTGAGGCTCGAAGATCACCGCCACCGAGGGCAGCCCGGACTCCCGCGCCCGCTGGTTGAGTTGCGCGATAATCGCCTGGTGGCCCAGGTGCACACCGTCGAACGAGCCGATGGTGGCCACGCAGCGGCGGTGCCGGGGATGCAGGTTGTGCAACCCGCGAATCAGTTCGCGCTCGGGGGCCAAGGTGCTCTTCCCATCCTCATAAAACAAGCGGCGCAGTATAGCGGATTAAGGGGGGAATGCTGAATGATGAATGATGAATGCGGAATGCGCGGTCAGGCTTCTACCGATCCGGAAGGCCGGTGGCCACGGGGCGGCTCCAGGGAGGGATGATCGCGGCCACGAGCCACCACCATGGCACACAAGCCGCGCCGCGTATTCCGCATTCATCATTCCGCATTCCCCATTCCGCTAAAGTGGCGCGGTCGCAACCCCGATACCAATAACACCAGGACATAGGTGCCGGCGCCGGCGGCCACCAGCAGGCCCATCCGCCAGGCCCGCTGCCACCAGGACCAGTCGCTCCACTCCGGCCAGTAGTGCAGCGCCGCCAGCAGCAGCGCCACCATCGCCAGGTTGGCCAACAGCAGGCGCAGCAGATAGCGGCCCCAGCCGGCCTCCGGGCGGTAGACGTCGTCCCGGCGCAGCCCCTTGTACAACAGCCATGCATTGATCGCCGCCTGCGCCGCGGTGGCCAGGGCCAGCCCCATATGTCCGAGCCGGAAGTAGTAGTTGAGAGGAATCACCAAAACCAGGCTCAGCACCATCTTCGCGGAAATGGCGATCAGGCCGAAACGCACCGGCGTATAGGTATTCTGGCGGGCGAAATAACCGGGGGCCAACACCTTGATCAACATAAAGGCCAGCAATCCCAGGGAGTAGGCGCGCAGGGACCAGGCAGCCATCTGCATATCCCGCACGGTCATCTCGTCGCCGTGCAGGAACAAGGTGGTGAGCAGCGGCTCCGCCAACACGATCAGCGCCACCGCCGCCGGCAGCGAGATCAGGGTCACGCTGCGCAGGGCCCAATCCAGGGTGTGGCGGAAGCGCCGCGGATCGCCGTCCGCGTGCTGGCGGGACAGGCTGGGCAGGATCACCGTGGCCACCGCCACGCCGAAGACCCCCAGTGGCAGCTCAGTCAGGCGATCGGAATAATAGAGCCAACTGACACTGCCGCTGGGCAGGAATGAGGCCAGAAAAGTGTCCAGCAGCAGGCTGATCTGGGTCACTGACACACCGAAGATCGCCGGCGCCATCAGCCGCAGAATCTTGCGCACTCCCGGGTACTCCCAGTCCCAGCGCGGCCGCGGCAGCAGTCCCTGGCGCACCAGGAAAGGCACCTGGAACAGCAACTGCACCACCCCGGCGGCGAACACTCCCCAGGCCAGGGCCAGCACCGCCGGATCGAACCACCCCGCGGCCACTGTGGCGGCGGCAATCAGCACCAGGTTGAGCAATACCGGTGTCAAAGCCGGCACCGCAAAGCGGTCGAAGCTGTTCAGCACCGCACCGGCGAAACCGGTCAGGGATATCAGCATCAGATAGGGGAAGGTGATGCGCAGCATATCCGTGGCCAGGGCGAACTTTTCCTGCTCGGAGCCGTGCCACCACCAGCCGAAGGCGAACAATCCAGTGACCAGCGGCGCGCACACCACCGCGAACAGGGTGACCACCAGCAGAGAGCCTCCCAGAGCCCCGGCCACCCGGTCGTTCAGCTCACGGGCCGCGGCGATGCCGCCGCGCTTGCGATACTCCGCCAGCACCGGCACAAACGCCTGGGCAAAGGCCCCCTCCGCGAACAGGCGGCGAAAGAAATTGGGAATCTTGAAGGCCACGATAAAGGCGTCGGCGGCATCGCTGGCGCCTACGAAGCGGGCCACCACGATATCCCGCGCCAGGCCCGCGATCCGCGACAGGAAAGTGGCGCCCCCGACGATGGAACTGCCGTGCAGCAGCCTGGCGGCGCCGGACTTCTCGCTGGGCTTCTGCGGCGTGTCTGGGGGCTGGGACAAAACGGGCTTTCCTTAATCGGGTCACTGTTCGGTGGCCGGCAAGTCTACCGCAATTCGGCCCGGCCAGGGGTGGCCTGGCGTGGCCCGGCCTGGCGTGGCCCGGCCCAGCTCCCTACTGGAAACGTATACGGACACTATACTCACAGTGAGCTAGTGGCGCGTCCCAATGGATTGGCGGCGTAAGGAGATACGGATGACCATCAACGCACTGATTATCGCTCTGGCGCTGGCAATTCTGCTGTATGCCGCAGTAGCGCTCGGACCCCGTCCCCAACGTGTGCGCGTGCGCATCGAAGCCCCCCGGGACCGCCGCTACCGCCGCCGATACCGCTGACATCCCCACCGCCATATTTCGCCACAATTGAGCGCAGATTTGTCCCACTGGCGCCACGCCAGTGCCGTCTTGCGGCTTTTAAATAAGCCTCGACCGGGCCGGAATACAGAGTTGGCCCAGATCGAGAGACACAAAAGACCGCAAGGAGACAAATCATGAAAAAAGCACTGATGGCCGTAGCTCTGGGTTCCCTGATCACCACCGGCGCCCAGGCAGAGGAATTCCAGGGATCGAAACTGACACAGGCCAAACAGGCCACCGTATTCACCGGCGCCGCCATCGCGGGCGCCGCCGTGGGAGGCCCGGTGGGATTTATCGCCGGCGCCCTGGGCGGGGCCTGGCTGGGCGAGCAGATTGAACAGGCAGAAGAGGCGACTATGCTGGCATCACAACTCACCGAAAGCCGCGCAGAGCTGAGCACTCTGGCGCAACAACTGGACGCAGCCCGCCTGTCGGCCAACGACGCCAGCGAGCTGGCTGTGGACTCCCTCCAATTCCAATTGCTGTTCACCACCGGTGACGACCAACTGCAGGAGGGGCAGTTACACCAGTTGTCTGCGCTGGCGGATTTCCTCCAGCGCCACCCGCAGGTCGAAGTGCACCTGGAGGGCCGCGCCGACCCCCGCGGCAGCGACGGCTACAACAACGTCCTCTCCGACCAGCGCGCCCTCTCCGTGCAGCGCGCCCTGGAGACCTTCGGTGTGAACTCCGGCCGCATCAACCGCCGCGCCCTGGGCGCCAGCCAGTCCCAGGCCCCCCGCGGGGACGCGGACGCCTACGCGCTGGAGCGCCGCGTGGATATCCACTTCAGCCTGCCGGAGTCCATGGCCGGGAATTTTTAAACCCCCGGGACCGCGGAGCTCGGGACCCGGGACCCGGGACCCGGGACCCGGGACCACGGCATTAAAGAGCACATAGGACTGCAAATCCCTCTCGACTCGCTCTTGTCCGAACCCCTGTTGTACTTGCTGTACCTTGCGGGCACTCTGCGCCCGCCTTTTTGATTCCGCGTGAATAAGGCATCATTCGTCATTCCGCATTCACCATTCCGCATTCCATATGACTGCCACCATTGCCATCGTCGAAGACGAGCGCGCCATCGCCGAGAACTACCGCGACGCCCTGCGCCGCAGCGGCTACCGGGTCGACCTCTACAGCTCGCGCCCCGAAGCCCTGGGTGCCTTCCGCCAGCGACTGCCGGACTTGGCGGTGATCGATGTCGGCCTGGGCGCGGAGATCGAGGGCGGTTTCGAGCTGTGCCGGGAACTGCGCGCCATGGCCCCCACCCTGCCGATCCTGTTCCTGACCGCGCGGGACTCCGAACTGGACATCATCTCAGGGCTGCGCCTGGGCGCCGACGACTACCTGACCAAGGACATCTCCCTGCCCCATATGCAGGCGCGCATCAACGCCCTGCTGCGCCGGGTGAGCGTGTTGCGGGACCAGAGCGACGACGGCGAGACCCTCGCCCAGGGCCACCTCGACCTGGATATCTCCCGCCTGCACTGCCGCTGGCGCGGCGAGCCTGTGGACCTGACCGTCACCGAGTTCTGGATAGTGCACGCCCTGGCGAAAAGGCCTGGTCACGTGAAATCCCGCAGCCAGCTGATGGAGGCCGCGCGGGTGGTGCTGGATGACAACACCATCACCTCCCACGTCAAGCGTATCCGGCGCAAGTTCCAGGTGCTGGACAAGGATTTTGACGCCATCGGCACTGCTTACGGTATGGGTTACCGGTGGCAGGTGTAACGCGGGGAGCGCCGAGCCCCAGCTCGGTATATGGCGGATGGCTGTGTGCAACGTTGCCGAGTTGGGGCTCGGCGCTCCCGGCAACAGCAAAACCATGAAACTCCGCCGCCAACTCCTGCTCGTGAGCCTGGTCTCCCTGGCTCTGCCCTGGGCCGGCTGCCAGTACCTGCGGCAGGTGGACAGCGCCCTCGCCCAGGGGCAGATACAGGCGCTGGAAGCCACCGCCAGCGCCGTGGCCGCCAGGCTCGCCAGCGCGCCGCAACTGATCGCGCCGGACCCGGAGCGCCAGGGGCGCCCCACCGGGGCACAGCTCTACCTGAACCCGCTGGATCAGGCGCCGGTCGTGGACGGTTACGGCGACGACTGGCGCCACTGGCGACTCCACCCCCGAACCCTGGCAGACGCCGGCGGCGAACCCCTGGCCCGCGTCACCCTCGGCCGATTTGGCGAACGGGTCTACCTGCTGCTCACTGTGCTGGACAAGACCCCCAGCCACCACGACCCTCGCACAGGCCTGCTCGCCAGTGGCGACGCCATCCAGCTGTATACAGCAACCAATCACTACACCCTGCCGGTGGCCAGCCAGGGCGCCGCCCACGCCCTGTGGCACAACTTCCGTCGCGGCACCCGCGAGCGCGAGCTGCGCCTGCGCGGCCGCTGGACCGCCTCCGCCGGTGGCTACCAACTGGAGTTGGCGCTTCCTTACACCCTGACCGGCGGCGAGCTGGCAATCGTCGTCGAGGACCGCGACGCCAGCGATGGCGGCACCCCGCAGCGCAGCGCCGGCACCCTGCCCGCGGACGGACTTCCGGGCAAACTGGTGCAGCCCCTGGCTCCGCTGCAGGCGGAACTGGAGCATTTCGCCCGCCCGCAACTGCAATTGGCGGTGGTGGACAGCGAGGGTTTCCTGCTCGCCTCCGCCGGCCAGGTTGAATCGGCAGACACCGATAGCGGCGATGTGCACTGGTTGCGCAACTGGATCTACCGGCGTCTGCTGGCGCGGGAAACACTGCCCCCGGCTCCCGAAGAAGGACTGCCACAGTCGATGATCGAAAGCCGGACCACCGCCCAGCAGTGGTTTCGCGGCCCGCGGGACAGCCGGATCGGCGCGGTGAGCACACCGGTGATCACCCGTGCGGACGACATCGTCGAGCGCCCACTCCTGGGCCGGGTGATCGCCATGCAGTCTGGTGACGCCCTGCAATCCCTGACCGGCTCCGCCGCCCACCGCCTGTGGCTGGTCACCTGCGCCGCCGCCGGTACCGCGCTGCTGCTGTTGCTGGGCTACGCCAGTTGGCTGTCCTGGCGCATCCGCCGGCTGCACCGGGCGGCGCGCAACGCCGTGGATGCCAGCGGCAGGCTGCGCGGCGACTTTCCCCGCGCCCGCCTGGGAGATGAGATAGGAGCGCTGAACCGGGCCTTCGCCAGCCTGCTCGCGGAACTGGACCAGTACCACCAGTACCTGCGCACCCTGGCCGGCAAACTCTCCCACGAGTTGCGCACCCCCCTGGCGGTGGTGCGCTCGTCCCTGGACAACCTGACCGCAGGAGAACTGGACGGCGACAGCCGCCGCTACGCGGAGCGGGCCATGGAGGGAGGCGCGCGGCTGTCCGGGATACTCAACAGCCTCTCCGCCGCCAGTCACCTGGAGGCGAGCATCCAGCAGGCGGAAACGGAGCCTTCAGCTCGCCATAAACAGGACTTCGACCTGGCGGATCTGCTGGAAGTGCTGGTACAGAGCTACGCCGATGCCCAACCACATCACCGCTTCGCCCTGGACAAGCCCGCAGGCGAACTGCCTGCCCACGGCGCACCGGAGCTGCTGGCCCAGTTACTGGACAAGCTGGTGGACAACGCCTGCAGCTTCGCACCGCCGGGAAGCGAAATACAGCTGGCGCTGGCCCGGGGAAGCGGCGAATACCGCCTCTCGGTCAGCAACGACGGGCCCCTCCTGCCAAAGGGCTTCTCCCACAAGCTGTTCGACTCGCTGGTCTCGGTGCGCGACGACGGCGGCAGGTCCGGCCATTTGGGGCTGGGGCTGCATATCGCCCGATTGATCGCCGATTTCCACGGCGGCCACCTGGGCGCCGCGGATCGGGAGGATGGCAGCGGAGTGGTCTTCACCCTGGGGCTGCCGCGCTGATCTTCCCTTCCGGGCCCCCGGCTCCCGGTGCCCTCCGGGCAAGCCGTGGCGGCCTGATGCCGGAGCCCGTTCGCTCAACAGCCTCATCGGCAAACGTTTCACGAACGGGCTCCGGCATCAGGCCTTCGCACCGGGCTCCGGCTTTCTTTCCGGGATCCGGGGCCCGCCATGGTTGACAAACAACCGGTCCTGGGGATAATGTCGCGTCCCAATCGGGCCCCGGGCCCGAAGATACAGATTTCAGAGATTCCAGACAGGAGCAATCGGTGGCCAACTCACCTCAAGCCAGAAAGCGCGCGCGCCAGAACGACAAGCGTCGCCAACACAACGCCAGCCTGCGCTCCATGGTGCGCACCTACATCAAGAAGGTAGTTGCGGCCATTGATGCAGGTGACGCGGAAAAAGCCAAGACCGCCTACGCGGAAGCGGTGCCGGTCATCGACCGCATGGCGGACAAGGACATTATTCACAAGAATAAGGCCGCCCGTCACAAGAGCCGCCTGAACGCGCAGATCAAGGCCCTGGCCACCTGATCTTCGCCGCGCAAGCGAGAATAAAAAGCCCCGCCAACCGACGGGGCTTTTTTTATGTCCGGCCGCGCTGCAACTCGCCCTCATATTCCACAAAACCATCCTCCACCGCCGGAAAGAGCCCCACCACCTCAAAGAAGGGACGGGTATAGATTTCACTGTCCCGCAGCGCATCGATCAGGAAGCGATAATCCCGCAGCGATGCGGTTTCGAAGACCGCAATATCGCTGCACTGGCCGCTAAACGCCTCCACGTCGTAAAAACGCACTGAAACCCGTGGGTAGCGGGCAAAGATTCCAGCGAGCGAATCGCTGAAAAATGCCCTGCGCTCCTCCCGGCTTAGGGACAGCCAGTGGCGCGTAGCGTTGAGATGCATAAAAAATGTATATCTGGTCGCCACAAAAGACCCCTCAGCGGTTGACCGCAGCCAGACCTCGATGGGGTGCGAGGAAGTCCAGCCAGCGTGCCAGCGCCGACCTTCCCGGGCGCAGCTCCGGCGCGCCGCGGGCAATGCCCCGCAGGACCAACTCGGCGGCGCGCTCGGCGCTGATCGCCCGGATATTCCGCGGCAGCCGGCCGCGGTGGAAATTGGTATCCACCAGTGGCAACAGTACCTCGCACACCTCCACCTTGGAATCCCGCAGCGCCCACCGCAGGCTGCGACTGTAAGAGTGCAGCGCCGCTTTGGCCGCGCAGTAAAATGCCTGCTCCGCCTTGGGCAGGTACACCAGACCGGTTGTGACATTGACAACCGCCGCGCAGGGCCGGGCGCGCAGACCGGACAATAGCTGAGTGGCCAGCATCACCGGCGCGGCAAAGTTCAGCGCCATATCCATCGCCAGCGCCGACTCTGCGTCGGCGGGATCGAGCAGATCGGCGGGGGACTTACCCCCGGCATTGTTGATAAGGACATTGAGTTCGGGGAAATCCTCGCCCAACCGGCGCACCAACTGGGCCCGCTGGGCGCTGTCGGTGATATCACAAGCGTGAGTGTGCAGGTCCGGCAACTCCGCCCTTGCGCGACTCAGCTTTTCCCTGCTGCGCCCACAGATGATTACTCTGTTGACTGCAATCAGCGATCGCGCCAGGGCCAAGCCGACGCCCTCACTGCCACCGGTGATCAGAATGGTATTGCCGCTCAGATGCATAAACTCCCCTCCGTTGACTGAAGGGCGACAGCATTCATTCAGCCGGACGCAGGGTCATTAACCCGAGTTAATTTCAGGCGCCTGCGAATGCGCGAAAGCGCGACTTCGGTAATCCCCAGATAGGAGGCGATATGATAGTTGGGAATGGCGTGGGCAACGCGGGCGTATTCCCGCAGGAACTGCTGGTAGCGCTCGGTGGCGGAGAGGCGCAGGAAATCGGCCTCGCGGCGCTCCTTCCTGATAACCAGTTGCTCCAGCAGCCGTAACTGCAACTGGCGCCACGCATCGAACTCTTCCGTCAATGCAAGAAAATCACGGTAAGCGACGCTGAGGCACTGCGATGACTGCAACGCCTGCACAAAAAACGACGAGGGCGAGCCGGAAACCAGAGCGGATACACTGCTCAACACCGCCCCCGTCTCGGCAAAACTTTTATTGAATTCCCGCCCCTGTACATCCAGGTAGTAAAAGCGGGCCAGGCCGTCGGTGAGGAAAAACAGCTCCGCCACCGGCGCGCCCGCCTCGATAAAATGCGCCCCCTTTTCGAACCGGCGCCAGGAGAAGCAGGGCTTCGCGGCGCGCCAGGCGGCACCTGAAATAGCGTAAAAGCGGCTGAACAAAATGTGCAAATCAGCCGACGGTGGAGGAGGGGTCGCCATCAGCGAATATCCATCCAGTTCGACAAAACCCCGCCGTCTTCGGCAGCGGGCATTATTTAAGATCGACTCCCATCTCCCCTTCACGAGGCTCCGCAGAATAGCGGGAAAGAAACTGCTCGTATTTTGGCAATAACTCCTCCATCCATAGCAACTGCTGCCACATAATTGTCTCGGAAATATCGATCGCGGCCGCAGTCTTGTCCGGGGAGACAAAGAGTTCAGAGTAAACAATATCCTGGATCTGTTCGTTCAGCCGGTCGAAATGCTTGTTGATGCTGTACAAGGCAAACGCCTCCTGCAGCAGTTCGGAATCGACAGCGTCCGCCAGGGCACTGCGGGAGAGGTACTCCCAGGACGACGCATTCAGTTCCGGCATCGAGTAGCCGTGGAATTGCCCCACCAGATCCCTCAGACTCTTGTCAGCCGGCAGCTGTTCGCGCAGTTCGCGCAGCAGGGACAAACGCCGCTCCACCTCTTCGTGGATATTCCGCAATTCCTCGGCATTCTGCTCTACCTCCTGTATCAATCGCACCGTGGCCACGCGGGCAGCCCGCTCCGCCACCACATCCTCGCGGACATTGTTCAACACCAGCGCCGCCAGCACCCCGATCAACACAACCAGTGTATCCACCAGCAATCGGCGCCAGTCTCCCTGGCGAATCAGATTTAATTTCATAGCCATTCCTTTTTATCGAATCAGGCCCGCCGCTGCTCCGCCGCCAGCCGCACAGCCAGGCCGGCCAGCACAAAACCCATCACATAGCGCTGCACCGCCAGCCACAGGGGATTGCGGGCAAACCAGCGGGAAACGCCCGCGGCCGAAAGTACGATCAACAGGTTCACGGAAAAACTCACAGAAATCTGCGTCAGGCCGAGCAGCAGCCCCTGCACAAACACTCCTCCTCGCTCCGGGTCGATAAACTGCGGGAAGATGGACAGGTAGAACACCGCGGCCTTGGGGTTCAGCAGGTTGGTAAGGAAGCCCATGGCAAACAGCCGGGTCGGAGTATCAGGCGGCAGTTGCCTGGGGTCGAACGGCGAACGGGAACCCGGGCGCAATGCCTGCCAGGCCAGCCACAACAGGTATGCGGCCCCGGCCCATTTCAGCAGCTCGTAGGCCAGCGGCACCGCCAGTAGCAGCGCGGTCAGCCCCGCGGCGGCGGCGAGGATATGCACCAGAAATGCGGCGATCACCCCCAGCAGCGAAATGAACCCGCCCCTCCTGCCCTGGCAAACCGCCCGGGAAACCAGGTAAATCATGTTCGGACCCGGCGTCAGCACCACCAGCAGCGCCGCGCCGGCGAATACCAGCCATTCGGTTAGAGAAATCATCGATATCTCCGTTATCGCAGATTGCAAGAACCTGTAGGAGCGGCCGTTGGCCGCGATCAAATGGGCCAGGATAGCGGATTTGGGCAGCTTCAGTTGGCCAAAAGCCGAGGCACATAGATGTGCGAGTCATTCGCGAATCAGCGGGCCTGCGGCCCGCAATGCCGAGCTGGGGCTCGGCGTTCCCAGCGGCCGGCTCCTACAGCAGAATCAGGTTGTCGCGGTGGATCAGTTCCTTGTCGTCGCGGTAGCCCAACAACTCGGTGAATTTCTCCGACGGCTGGCCGAGAATTTTCCCGGCTTCTTGGCTGTCGTAATTCACCAGCCCGCGGGCGATTTCCTCGCCGGAACTGTTGTAGCAGGAGACCAGCTCTCCGCGGCGGAAGCGCCCCTCCACTCCGGTTACCCCCACCGCCAGCAGGCTTCTGCCGCCGGTGCGCAGCGCCGTCTCGGCGCCGGCGTCCAGGGTGAGCCTGCCACGCACCTGCAATTGGCCGGCGAGCCAGCGTTTGCGCGCGGTGAGCGGGTCCGCCTCCGGCAACAGCAGCGTGCCCAACGGCTCGCCGCCGCACACGCGCTCGATAATATTTTCCGTGGCGCCGCCGGCGATTACCGTGCAGGCGCCGGAGCGCGCCGCCAGTTGGGCCGCGCGCACCTTGGTGGTCATGCCGCCGCGGCCCAGACCGCTGCGCGAGCCGCCGGCCATCGCCATCAGTTTGGGATCCGCCGCCGAGGCCTCGCGGATCAGTTCGGCGGCGGGGTTGTCCCGCGGGTCCTGGGTGAACAGGCCGCCGGCATCGGTGAGGATCAGCAGTGCATCCGCCTCCACCAGGTTGGCCACCAGTGCCGCCAGGGTGTCGTTGTCGCCGAAGCGTATCTCGTCGGTGACCACTGTGTCGTTTTCATTGATAACGGGCACGGCGCCCAGGGACAGCAGGGTGCGCAGGGTGCTGCGCGCATTGAGATAGCGCGTGCGATTGGAGAGGTCGTCGTGGTCGAGCAGTATCTGCGCGGTGCGGCAGTCGAACTGGCCGAAGGCGTGCTCGTAGATCTGCACCAGGTGGCTCTGGCCGATGGCGGCGGCGGCCTGGAGCTGATGAATTGAATCCGGGCGGCGGCGCCAGCCGAGGCGATCCATGCCCGCGGCCACGGCGCCGGAGGAAACCAGCAGCACCTCGATACCCCGTTCGCGCAGGGCGGCTATCTGCGCCACCCAGTTGAAGATGGCGGCGCGGTTGACACCGCGGCCGTTGTCGGTGAGCAGGGCGCTGCCGATTTTGATGACCCAGCGTTTGCTGGCAGTGAGGCGCTGACGAGCGGATGCGGAACCCATTTTTCCCCCGAAACAATTCAACAGCGGGCCTTCGGCCCGCGTGCCGAGCTGGAGCCCTCAGCTGAAGGTAGACAACTCGACGCTCCCGGCGGGGCCCCGTTTCAATGGCGGTATTCTATATCGACGTCGTGATCGTCGTCGTCCCAATCTTCATCATCCTCGCCAGCCACGCGGCGCTTGGCCCGCTGAGCCTCGCGCAACTCGTCGATGCGCTCCCGGGCCTCGCGCTGCATGCGGCGCTGGGATTCCAGCTCCGCCTCGGCCAACTCGGGGTCGGCGGACTCCTCCTCCTTGCGCTCTTCCAGATAGTCCATCAGCCGGCCGGCGAGGACGCCGGTGCCTTCGCCGCGGATTGCGGCCACCCGGAATACCGGCCCCTGCCAATCCAGTGCTTCGACGATGGCGTTACAGCGCTGATCCAGCTCCGCCGCCGGCACCAGGTCGGTCTTGTTCAGCACCAGCCAGCGCTCGCGGCCGGCTAGGGTGGGGCTGAAGGCGGCCAACTCGCGCTCGATGGCGCGGGCGTTTTCCGCCGGGTCGGAGCCGTCGAAGGGGGCCAGGTCCACCAGGTGCAGCAGCACCCGGCAGCGGGTCAGGTGCTTGAGGAAGCGGATACCCAGACCGGCGCCCCCGGCGGCCCCTTCGATCAGGCCCGGGATATCGGCGATCACAAAGCTGCGGTGCCTTTGCACCTGTACCACGCCGAGATTGGGCACCAGGGTGGTAAACGGATAGTTGGCCACCTTGGGCTTGGCCGCGGAAACGGCGCGGATAAAGGTGGACTTGCCGGCATTGGGCAGGCCCAGCAGGCCCACGTCCGCCAGCACCTTGAGTTCCAGCTTCAGGCTGCGCTCTTCCCCCTCGGTGCCGTTGGTGGTCTGGCGTGGCGCGCGGTTGGTACTGGACTTGAAGCGGGTGTTGCCGAGGCCGTGGAAACCGCCCTGGGCGACCAGCAGGCGCTCGCCGGGCTCGGTCATATCGCCCAGGGTCTCGCCGGTGTCCACGTCGATAACCGTGGTGCCCACCGGCACTTTCAGTACCAGATCCTCTCCCTTGGCGCCGGTGCAGTTGCGCCCGCGACCCGGCTCGCCACTCTCGGCGCGGTAGCGTGGCTGGTAGCGGTAATCCACCAGGGTGTTGAGGGAGTCGTCCGCCAACAGGTACACGGAGCCGCCGTCGCCGCCGTCACCGCCATCCGGGCCGCCCTTCTCGACGAACTTTTCCCGGCGGAAACTCAGGCAGCCGTTACCGCCCTTGCCGGCCTGGACGTGAATGGGAGCTTCGTCGACAAATTTCATGGTGTTTTCAATCTATTGGGCGGGCCTGCGGCCCGCAAGCCGAGCCGGGGCTCGGCGCTCCCAGCAGAGACACAAAACGGCAGGACAGCCGTTTTGTACAGCCGAAGGCTGAGGGCCATGGATGGCCCGAATGAAAAAACCCCGCACTAGGCGGGGCTTCTCCGGGCTACGCAACCGTTCAGGCTGTTTCAATAGAAACGAACTTGCGGTTGTTGGGGCCCTTCACCTCGAACTTCACCACCCCTTCGGCGGTGGCGAACAGGGTGTGGTCCTTGCCCATACCTACGTTGACGCCGGCGTGGAACTTGGTGCCGCGCTGACGCACGATGATGCTGCCCGCCGATACGGACTGGCCGCCAAAGCGCTTCACGCCCAGGCGTTTACTTTCGGAATCGCGACCGTTGCGCGTACTACCGCCAGCTTTCTTGTGTGCCATGAGTCGTTACTCCTCTCTTATGCCTTGATGCCAGTGATCTTGACTTCGGTGTACCACTGACGGTGGCCCTGGCGCTTCATGGAGTGCTTGCGGCGGCGGAACTTGATGATTCTCACCTTGTCGCCGCGGCCGTGGCTTACCACTTCGCCGGTCACTTTGGCGCCGCCCACCAGGGGCGCGCCGATGTTGATGGTGTCGCCATCCACAACCATCAGCACCTTGTCGAAATCGATGGTTTCGCCGGTGGCTACTTCCAGCTTCTCCAGGCGAAGCACTTCGCCCTCTTCTACGCGGTGCTGTTTGCCACCGCTCTCGATAACAGCGTACATATTTCTATGCTCCGATATGGACGACACGAAGCAGCGGGTAGGACCGTTCAGTCACTGCTCCGCATTTCGGGAGCTTGCGCCGTGTTGTTTTAAAACTGCCGCCGCGGGCCGAAAGAGCCCGGTTACAGCGGGGCGCAGATTCTAATCAATTCGCCGGATTGATACAATAGCCGCCCTTCGCCACTCCGGAGCCACCGGGCAGGCCTCTACAAAGCAGTATAAGGAATCAATGCATGTTGCCTTTCCACCGGGTCGCCGCCGAGGATTTTGCCGCGGTCAACCAGCTGATTATCGACCAACTGCACTCGGACGTCCCCCTGGTGGAAAACATCGGTCACTACCTGGTAGAGGCCGGCGGCAAGCGGCTGCGGCCGCTGCTGGTACTGCTCTGCAGCCGCGCCACCGGCTACCGGGACCGCGACCACATCAGCCTGGCGGCGATCATCGAGTTTATCCACACCGCCACCCTGCTGCACGACGATGTGGTGGACGTCTCGGAGATGCGCCGCGGCCGCCTCACCGCCAATGCCAAGTGGGGCAACGCGCCCAGCGTACTGGTGGGGGACTTCCTCTATTCCCGCGCCTTCCAGATGATGGTGGCACTGAAGGATATGGACATCATGGCCATTCTCTCGGACACCACCAACACCATCGCCGAGGGAGAGGTGCAGCAGCTGGTCAACGCCGGCGACCCGGAGGTGGGCGAAGACAACTACCTGACCGTGATTCACAAGAAGACCGGTGCGCTGTTCGAGGCCGCCTGTGAAACCGCCGCTGTGCTGTCCGGCTGCACAGGGGAGGAACGCACATCACTCAAGCTCTACGGCCGCCACCTGGGCCTGGCCTTCCAACTGGTGGACGACGCACTGGATTATCGCGGCGACCCTTCGGCCCTGGGCAAAAATGTGGGCGATGACCTGGCTGAAGGTAAACCCACACTGCCGCTGATCTATACCATGGCCAACGGCAGCCCAGTGCAGGCGGCGCTGGTGCGCGAGGCGATCGAGCAGCGCAGCGGGGCCCGGCTGGCAGAGATTGTCGAGGCAATCGAGAGTTGCGGCGCGATAGATTACACCCTGGAACAGGCGCGGACGGCAGTGGGTAAGGCCCGGGAGCATCTGGCGTTTCTGCCGGAGGGGGAGCATAAGACCGCACTGCAGCAACTGGCCAGTTTTGCGGTGGAAAGAAGCGCATAGGTCCCGGGACCGCGGAGCTTTTTAAGTGGCTGAAGGCTCCCGCTCCGCATCTTCACTTTAGCGGGCCTGCGGCCCGCGTGCGGAGCTGGAGCTCCGCGGTCCCAGGGCGACGCGGCCGTAGGAGCCCACTGGCAGGCGAAGGGCTACGGAGCTCCGCTCCTGTTCGCCTGCAAGCAGGCCCCTACATGAATCCCGAGTCCCGACAAGATTATCCGCGGATCAGATTCAGCAGCTCCTCGGTCTTCTCGCGCATCAACAGCTCGTTTCCGCGGGATTCCACATTCAAGCGCACCACCGGCTCGGTGTTTGACATGCGCAGGTTGAAGCGCCAATCGGCAAAGGCGACGCTGAGGCCGTCCACATGCTCGACGCTCTCGGCGCCGGGACCGTATTTTTCCTCCGCCGCCTTCAGCAGCCCCACCGGGTCTTCCACCGTGGAGTTGATTTCACCGGAACAGGGGAAGGCGGCCATACGCTCACCCACCAACTGGGACAAGGGCATGCCGCTGCGGCTGACCAGCTCCGCCACCAACAGCCAGGGGATCATACCGCTGTCGCAATAGGCGAAGTCCCGGAAGTAGTGGTGCGCGCTCATCTCACCGCCGTAGATGGCGTCCTCCATACGCATGCGCTCCTTGATAAAGGCGTGCCCGCTCTTGCTCTCTATCGGCACGCCGCCGGCGGATTCGACGATATCCCGGGTGTTCCACACCAGGCGCGGGTCGTGCACTACCTTGGCGCCAGGCTGCTTGGCCAGGAAGGCCGCCGCCAGCAAGCCGACCACGTAATAACCCTCGATAAAGGAGCCGCTCTCATCGAAAAAGAAGCAGCGGTCGAAGTCACCGTCCCAGGCAATGCCGAAGTCGGCGCCGCTCGCACACACCGCCTGCGCGGTGGCAGCGCGGTTTTCCGGCAGCAGCGGGTTGGGAATACCGTTGGGGAAGCTGCCGTCCGGCTGGTGATACACGCGCACAAACTCGAACGGCAGGTGCGGGGCCAGGGCGTCCACCACCATGCCGGCGCCGCCGTTGCCGGCATTGACCACCAACTTGAGCGGCTTCAACTGGGCGACGTCCACGTAGCCGAGCAGGTGTTTGACGAAATCCGCGCGGTGTTCGTAACGCTGCAGTTCGCCGCGCTTCTCCACCGGGCCGAAGTCGTTTTCCTCCGCCAATCGCTTGATGTCCAGCAGGCCGGTGTCGGCGCTGATCGGGCGGCTGCCGGCGCGCACGAACTTCATGCCGTTGTAGTCCATCGGGTTGTGGCTGGCGGTCACGCAGATGCCGCCGTCAAGGTCCTTGTGGAAGGTCGAGAAGTAGACCTCCTCGGTGCCGCATTGCCCGATATGGAACACATCGGCGCCGGCGTCGCGCAAGCCCTCGACCAGGGCGTCGGTGAGTTCGCCACTGGTGAGGCGGATATCGTGCCCCACCACCACACGGCGGGCGCCCAGAAACTGGGTGAAGGCGCGGCCCACGCGGTAGGCGATATCGGTGTTCAGTTCGTCGGGCACACGACCGCGCAGGTCGTAGGCCTTGAAACAGGTCAGCTCAGTCACTTTACTTCTTCTCCAGCTCGGCCTGCTCCGGCAGGTAGACATTTTCGTAGACGTAGTTGGTGGCCTCGATAAAGCCGTCCACGGAGCCGCAGTCGAAGCGGCGCCCCTTGAAGCGATAGGCAAGAACGCAGCCGCGCTGGGCCTGGGCCAGCAGGGCGTCGGTGATCTGCACCTCGCCGTTCTTTCCCGGGGGGGTCTCGCGGATCAGCTCGAAGATATCCGGGGTGAGAATATAGCGGCCGATAATGGCCATGTTGCTGGGTGCATCTTCCGCCGCCGGCTTCTCCACCATGTCGGTGACCTGATAGAGGCCCGGTTTTATCTCGTTGCCGGCAATGACACCGAACTTATGGATCTGCTCCTGTGGAACCTCTTCCACCGCGACGATGCTGCAGCGGAACTGTTTGTAGAGTTGGACCATCTGCCCCAGCACGCCCAGTTCGCCGTTCAGGCACAGATCGTCCGCCAGCACCACGGCGAAGGGTTCGTCGCCCACCAGGCGCTGCCCCTGCAGGATGGCATCACCCAGGCCGCGCATCTCCCCCTGGCGGGTATAGGAGAAGCTGGCGCTGTCGATCACCTTGCGCACACAGTCCAGGTAGCGTTCCTTTCCGGTGCCGGCGATCTGGTGTTCCAGTTCGAAATTGGTGTCGAAGTGATCCTCGATGGCGCGTTTGCCACGCCCGGTGACGAAGCCGATCTCGGTCAATCCGGCTTCGATGGCCTCCTCCACGCCGTACTGTACCAGTGGCTTATTTACCAGCGGCAGCATCTCCTTGGGCATGGCCTTGGTGACCGGCAGGAACCGGGTGCCGTAGCCGGCAACCGGAAACAGACATTTCTTTAGCATTCCTAACCCCGATAGTTTCTTTCAGCGCTTCCCCGCGCGTGTGCAACTTATCATAAAATCCCAGCAACGAGCAGCAAGGCCCATGCCAGCCAGCCGGCTGGCGTGATTCGTGCTTCTGTCACCGGTCACAAAAACACTTATGACTGACTGGACAAGCTATTCTCAGTCTTTAGAATGCCCTGCTCTTACAAAAACGCCCACTCTTTATTGCCCAGATACCCAACAACGGGAACAAAATGAGTAATTTCGTTCAAAAAAGCAGCTATAGCCGTGAAGAGCTGCTGGCCTGCTCTCAAGGCGAGATGTTCGGCCCCGGCAACGCCCAGCTGCCCGCCCCCGATATGCTGATGCTCGACCGCATCACCCATATCTCCAAGGAAGGCGGCGCCTACGGCAAGGGCGAACTGGTCGCGGAACTGGATATTCACCCGGACCTGTGGTTCTTCGAATGCCACTTCCCCGGCGATCCGGTGATGCCCGGCTGCCTGGGTCTGGACGCCATGTGGCAGCTGCTGGGCTACTTCCTGGCCTGGAAGGGCAACCCTGGCCGCGGCCGCGCCCTGGGTTGCGGCGAGGTGAAATTCACCGGCCAGATTCTGCCGACCAATAAGAAGGTCACCTACCATATTCAAATGAGCCGGCTGGTGGAACGCAAGCTGGTCATGGGTATCGGCGATGGCTCGGTATCGGTGGACGGTCGCGAGATCTACACAGCCAAGGACCTGCGGGTCGGCCTGTTTACCCGCACTGACAACTTTTAATCCGCGGCCGCGAGGTCGCGGACACAGGTTTAAGTCCGCTGCGAACCACAAGAATAACAGCGTTACACTGTCGTAAAGTTTTACTGGAGATCACTATGCGCCGGGTTGCTATCACCGGAATGGGCATCACTTCCTGCATCGGCACCGACACTGAAGCGGTCACCGCCGCATTAAAGGCGGGCCGCAGCGGCATCCGCTTCCAGGAGGAATACCGGGAACTTGGCCTGCGCAGCCAGGTGGGCGGCGAAGTGGATATCGACTTCAAGGAGCATATCGACCGC
Organism: Microbulbifer sp. TB1203; assembly: GCF_030997045.1. NCBI lineage: Bacteria > Pseudomonadati > Pseudomonadota > Gammaproteobacteria > Cellvibrionales > Microbulbiferaceae > Microbulbifer > Microbulbifer sp. TB1203. Next base: position 2,934,221 of record NZ_CP116899.1, read on the forward strand.
AAGCACCTGCGTTTTATGGGCGACTCTGCCGCCTACGCGTATGTCGCTATGCAGGAGGCGATCCGCATGGCGGGACTGGAGGAGAGCGATATCTCCAACCCGCGCACCGGCATAGTGATGGGCTCGGGCGGCACCTCCACCGCCGCCATTATCGAGGCGGCGCAGATACTCAAGGAGAAAGGCGTGCGCCGCGTGGGCGCCTACCGGGTACCCCAGGTGATGGGCAGCACCGTGTCCGCATGCCTGGCCACCCCCTTCAAGATCAAGGGGGTCAACTACAGCATCTCCTCCGCCTGCTCCACCAGTGCCCACTGCATCGGTAACGGCGCCGAGCTGATCCAGATGGGCAAGCAGGATATCGTTTTCGCCGGTGGCGGCGAGGAGCTGGCCTGGAGTCTCACCCATCTGTTCGATGCCATGGGTGCCCTGTCCACCAAGTACAACGACGAGCCCACCAAGGCCTCGCGCCCCTATGACGTGGACCGGGACGGCTTCGTGATCGCCGGCGGCGGCGGCTGCGTGGTGCTGGAGGAACTGGAGCATGCAAAAGCCCGCGGCGCTACCATCTACGCCGAACTGACCGGCTACGGCGCCACTTCCGACGGCTACGATATGGTGGCCCCCAGCGGCGAGGGCGCGGTGCGCTGTATGCAGCAGGCGCTGGCGGGCATGGACGGCAAGGGTCTGGAGGGCCCGGTGGACTATATCAACACTCACGGCACCTCCACCCCGGTGGGCGATGTGGCGGAACTCAGGGCCATGCGCGAAGTTTTCGGCGACAAGGTACCGGCCTTCTCCTCCACCAAATCCCTTACCGGTCACTCCCTGGGCGCTGCCGGCGTGCAGGAGGCCATCTACTGCCTGCTGATGATGCAGAACGACTTTCTCACTGCCTCTGCCAATGTGGAGCACAGAGACGAAGCGGCAGAGGGAATGGACCTGGTAACAGAGCTGCGTAGTCAGAAGGTCAAGCGCGCCATGTCCAACAGCTTCGGCTTTGGCGGCACCAATGCCTGCCTGATTTTCGACAAGGCCTGATTGTTTAAGGCCTGAACGTTTACCTGTAGGAGCGGCGGGGCGGCCATCCGCCCATGGCCGCGATCGATGGCCGGGGCAACCCGAAGCTCTGATCGCGGCCATGGGCCGCTCCTACATGGGCCGGTGAAGCCAAAACCCTCGATGCGAAGGTCCTGATACCGGTGGTTTTTTGCGGGACAGTGACTCGGGCCATCCATGGCTCGGAGCGCCGAACCGCTCGCCCTTCGGGCGCCTTCGGCGTCCAAAACAGCAATCCTGCCGTTTTGTCTGCGAGAGGGGCCGAAGGGCCGCCACGGAATTAACTTTGGTCCAGGCAAAGGGGAAAACAAGGCTCCCCCTTATGCCTCGGCCTCCAGCTTTTCCAACCACAGCTCCACCTGCCGGGTGAGTCCCTGGCGCCAGCTGCGCTGCTGAATACCGAAAACGTCCCGCAATTTATTACAGGCCAGCACTGCGCTGCGATCCTCTGCGGCGGGCAGCGCGCTCAGCTGTGGCGAGAGGTCCTCGTCGTAGAAGGATTGCGCGCGCTCCACCACTTCATGGGCAAACTCCAGTGCGGTGCAGCTGTCGGCGGCGCCGTAGTGGTAGACACCGGAGGTCGGGGCGCCGCTGGCCAGTTGCTGGACCACCGCCACCGCCACCCGGGCCATATCCGCCACTGTCACCGGGCTGCCGCGACTGCGGTCGTCCAGGGCGATCGGCTGGTGCGCCACCAGGCCGCGCAGCACCCGCCCGAGCAACGCATCTTCGCTGCGGTCAAGCATCCAACCGAAGCGCAGCACGCTCACATTGTCGCGTCCCTCCAGGGCATGTTCGCACTCCAGCCATTGGCGCCCGGCCTCGGTGGCCGGCGCAGGCTCGTCCTCCTCGTCGTAGCGCTTTCGCGCCCCGCCGGCAAAAACCTGGTAGGAGGAAAGGTGCAGAATCGGGTTGCGGGATTTTTGCGCCAGCGCGCGGCATGCCCACAGGGCCGCGGCCATGCCCTTGCCCCCGGCGCAGCAGGAGGCGTTGATTACCAGCGCGCCGGGGCGCAGTTGGTCCAGTTGGTCCGGAGTCAGCAGTTGCACACGAAAGCCAGCGCGCTGCAGGCGTTTCTGCAGTGCGCTGTCGATATCGTTGCCGGCGCCGATAACGGCGACCGATTCCGGTGTATAGCCGGTGTCTGGCACGGCGGGCGGATTCTCAGAAAGGAATGTCGTCGTCGAAACTGTTGTCGAAGCCACCGCTCGCCGGCGCCTGCTGGCTCGGCGGCTGCTGGCTTGATGGCTGGGACGGCGCCATGGAGGAAGGTGCGGAGCGGCCCTGGTTGCCAGGACCATAGGGGTCGGACTGGCCGCCCTGCGGCTGGTAGCCCTGGTCGTATCCGCCGCCGCCCTGGGAATAGCCACCCTGGTCCCCGCGGCTGTCCAGCATCTGCATTTCGCTGGCGACGATTTCTGTGGTGTAGCGGTCCTGGCCGGAGTTCTTGTCCTGCCACTTGCGGGTACGCAACGAGCCCTCGATGTACACTTTGCTGCCCTTGCGCAGGTATTCGCCGGCGATCTCCGCCAGGCGGTTGAAGAACACCACCCGGTGCCACTCGGTGCGTTCCTGCTGCTGGCCGGTCTGCTTGTCCTTCCAGGTCTCGGACGTCGCCAGATTCACATTGGTCACTGCGCCGCCGCTGGGCATGTAGCGGGTTTCCGGGTCTGCGCCCAGATTGCCAATCAGAATGACTTTGTTGATACCCCTGGCCATGGCCCTCTCCTCTCGATAAGCCCGGATCTTTTCCGGAAATTTACAATTGTGAACATTTCAGCGGTCGCCGCCTTGCGGCAACCAGTGTATTTTTATCCAGCAGCATACAACAGCCACAACCGCCCTGTCAGGCGGCTTTCGGCGCACGGGCGTCCAACCGCCACCAGAGTGCGGCCCACATCAGGACCACCGCAATCCCCAACTGCGCTACCGCACCGGCACCGCCGAGACCATACAGCCAGCCACCCAGGCTGCCGCCGGAAAAGGCACCAAGAAATTGCACCGTGGCGTACAACCCGGTCGCGGCGCCGCGAGCCTCCGCCGGCGCCACCCGGGTGAGCTGCGCCGGCATCAGGGCCTCCAGCAGGTTGAAGGCGACAAAGAATACCGCCAGCAGAAATACCAGAGACAGCTCGGAAACGGCCCACAGTGCGACACTGCCGGCGGCCAGTGCCAACTGTGCGCACATCATCGCCACCCGCGCCCGGCCGCTGCGCTCGGCTGCGCGCATCAGCGGCAACATCACTACAAAAGCCCCCAGCATCACCGGGCCGTAGATTTTCCAGTGCTCGCTGCCGGGCAGCCGCAGCGTGTCCACCAGCACCAACGGCAGGGGCACGAACAGCGCAGTCAACAGCAGGTGCAGGAAGAAGGCGCCGGCGGCCAGGCGCCGCACTTCGGCACAGCCCAGCACCCGGCGGAAACCGCCGCGGTATACCGCTGGCCGCCTCGGACTCTGCGGAGTCGGCACCAGACGCCACAGCAGCAGAATGCCCAGCAGGGCCAGGGCCGCAGTGAGCCAAAACACCGCCGACAGGCCGCCGAAGCCCGCCAGCACGGGCCCCAGTACCGCCGCCAGCATAAACGCCAGGCCGATGGCGGCGCCGATCACCGCCATAGCCACACCCCGGCTCTCGTCGCGGGTCAGGTCCGCCACCAGTGCCATGGTGGCCGCGGCGATGGCGCCGGCGCCCTGCAGCATGCGCCCGGCGATCAGCCCGTAAACCGAATCCGTCTGTGCCGCGAGCAGGCTGCCCAGGGCGAACACGGCGAGCCCCGTGTATATCACCGGCTTCCGCCCCCAGTGGTCGGACAGCATCCCCAGCGGTATCTGCAATAACGCTTGGCTCAGGCCGTAGGCCCCGAGCGCCAGCCCCAGCAGTGCCGGCGTACTGCCGCGGTAGTCCGCCCCGTACACCGACAACACCGGCAGCACCATAAACAGGCCGAGCATGCGGAAAACGTACAGGGAAGCCAGGCCGGCGAGGGCGCGGCGTTCGGTGGAATTCATCGGCAATCCGAAGGTGCTACTTCAATGGGCGCGCATTGTAACAGTGGTGGGCCGGGAGACAGTAGAGGCGAAGCTTGTGTTCGCTCTACGGAAGCCGATATAACGAAGATGTCGATGCGAAGGCCCTGATGCCGGTGGCTCTTTGCGGGACTGTCTGCGAGAGGGACCTCGCAGACAAGCCTACAGGGATGTATTCACGGGGGGGCGCCTAGCCCGTGTCCCGCAAAGAGCCACCGGTAGCAGGGCCGCCACGGAACCGGCCACAGAAGTCGGACGCCCAGCGAACACAAGGCTCGCCCCTACGTGCGCCCGTAGCTGTCATCGAAACGGACGATATCGTCCTCGCCCAGGTAACTGCCGGACTGCACCTCGATCAGTTCCAGCGGAATGGTGCCGGGGTTTTCCAGCCGGTGCACCACCCCCAGGGGAATAAAGGTGGACTGGTTTTCCGTGAGCAGCAGTTCCTCTTCGCCCCGGGTCACCCTGGCGGTGCCGCGCACCACCACCCAGTGTTCGGCGCGGTGGTGGTGCATCTGCAGCGACAGCTGCTGCCCCGGCTTGACCAGAATGCGTTTGACCTGGAAGCGCGGCCCCGCGTCGATGGAATCGTAGTAGCCCCATGGGCGGTAGACTTTGCGGTGACGCAACGCCTCGCTGCGCTCCGCGCCCTTCAGCCGCTCCGCCAGCTTTTTCACGTCCTGCACGCAGTTTTTATCCGCGATCAACACCGCATCGTCGGTATCCACCACCACCAGGTCGCGCACGCCGAGCAGCCCCACCAGCCGGCTGTCGGCGCGCACCAGGCAGCCCTCGGAGGACTCCGCCAGCACATCGCCGTGCAGCAGGTTGTTGTCGCCGTCCCGCTCGGCCAGTTCCCAGAGCGCATCCCAGGAGCCCACATCGCTCCAGCCGGCGTCCAGGGGCAATATCGCGGCGGATTCGGTCTTTTCCATCACCGCGTAATCCACCGATTCGGAGCGGCAGGCGGAAAAGGCCCCGGCGTCGATGCGGGTGAAATCCAGGTCCCGCACCGCCTTCTCGAAGGCGGTGCGGCAGGCGGCCAGTATATCGGCGCGGTAGTGGCCCAGCTCCTCGATATAGCGGGAGGCGCGGAACAGGAAGATACCGCTGTTCCAGGAATAATCGCCGCTGGCCAGGTAGCGCTCGGCGGTCTCGGCATCCGGCTTTTCGACAAACTCCGCCACTTTCCAGGCGCCGCCGCCCAGGTCCTCACCGCGGCGGATATAGCCGTAGCCGGTCTCCGCACAGTCGGGCACTGTGCCGAAGGTCACCAGGTGGCCTCGCCGTGCCAACTCGCCGGCGGCCTTCGCAGCGCGCCGAAACGCCACCGCATCCGCCACCACGTGATCCGCCGGCAGCACCAGCAGCAGCGGGTCCTCCCCGCCGGCGAGCGCATCCAGTGCCGCCAGCGCTATGGCCGGCGCGGTATTGCGGGCGCAGGGTTCCAGCAGGATCGACCGGGGTTTGCGGTCGATTTCCTGCAACTGTTCGGCGGCGGCGAAGCGGTGCTCTTCATGGCACACCAGGATCGGCGCCTGTAATCCCTCCAGGCCGTCGAGACGCAGCGCGGTGTCCTGCAACATGGTCCGGCTGCCGGCGAGAGGCAGGAACTGTTTCGGGTAGCACTCGCGGGACAGCGGCCACAGGCGCGAGCCGGTGCCGCCACAGAGAATAACGGGGATCATGTGAAATCGATTAATGGTTGGAAATTTCCGGTGGGGAATTTTGGCACAGTTGACAGCCGGATTATACTTGCCTGTTTTCCCGGCCAAAGTAATAGGTAGAGCGTGGACACGATTTACGTACGGGGTGCGCGCACCCACAACTTGAAGAATATCGACCTGGATATTCCCCGCGACAAGCTGATCGTGATCACCGGCCTGTCCGGCTCCGGGAAGTCCTCGCTTGCGTTCGACACCCTCTACGCAGAGGGCCAGCGCCGCTATGTGGAGTCCCTGTCCACCTATGCGCGCCAGTTCCTGTCGATGATGGAAAAGCCGGATGTGGACACGGTGGAGGGCCTTTCCCCGGCCATCTCCATCGAGCAGAAATCCACCTCCCACAACCCCCGCTCCACCGTGGGCACCATCACCGAGATCTACGACTACCTGCGCCTGCTGTTCGCCCGGGTGGGCGAACCCCGCTGTCCGGAGCACGGCGAGCCACTGCAGGCGCAGACGGTCAGCCAAATGGTGGACCAGGTACTGGCGCTGCCGGAAGGCACCAAGCTGATGCTGCTCGCGCCGGTGGTGCGGGATCGCAAGGGCGAACACCTGCACGTATTCGAGCAGCTCCGGCGCGACGGCTTCGTGCGCGCACGCATCGACGGCCTGGTCTGCGACCTGGACGACGCACCCAAGCTCGACAAGCGCAAGAAGCACACCATCGAGGTGGTGGTGGACCGTTTCAAGGTGCGCAAGGATCTGCAGCTGCGCCTGTCGGAATCCTTCGAGACGACACTGGCCCTGACCGACGGCATCGCTTCCATCAGTTTTATGGAAGGCAAGCAGGGCGATCACCTCTTCTCCGCCCGCCACGCCTGCCCGGTGTGCGACTACTCACTAAACGAGCTGGAACCGAGGCTCTTCTCCTTCAACAACCCCGCCGGTGCCTGCCCCAGCTGCGACGGCCTGGGCGTAAAGCAATTTTTCGACGAGGAGAAAGTCATCCTCGATCCGGAGAGCAGTATCTCCGAAGGCGCCATCCGCGGCTGGGACAGGCGCAATATCTACTACTATCATATGCTCGACTCCCTGGCCGAGCACTACGGCTTCGACCTGGACAAGCCGTGGAGGAAACTGCGCAAAACGCACCGCGAAGTCATCCTGTATGGCAGCGGCGACACCCCGATCGATTTCAGCTACGTGAACGACCGCGGCGACGTCACCATCCGCCGCCATACCTTCGAGGGCATTATTCCCAACTTCCAGCGCCGCTACCGGGACACCGAATCCCAGTCGGTGCGCGAGGAACTGGCCAAATACCTGAGCACCCAGAAGTGCCCGGAATGCCGCGGCACCCGCCTGCGCCGCGAGGCGCGCCACGTGTTCGTGGACAATCGCACCCTGGCGCAGATCACCGAACTGCCGGTGGGCGACGCCTTCGACTACTTCGCCAACCGGCTCAAATTCCGGGGCGCGCAGAAGGAGATCGCCGATAAGATCCTCAAGGAGCTGCGCGACCGCTTCCGCTTCCTGGTGGACGTGGGCCTGAATTATTTGACTCTGAACCGCAGCGCCGAGACCCTTTCCGGCGGCGAGGCCCAGCGCATCCGCCTGGCCAGCCAGATCGGCGCCGGGCTGGTGGGCGTGATGTATATTCTCGACGAACCCTCTATCGGCCTGCACCAGCGCGACAACGAGCGGCTGCTCAATACCCTCACCCACCTGCGCGATATCGGCAACACTGTGATCGTGGTCGAACACGACGAGGACGCCATTCGCAGCGCCGACTTTATCGTGGATATCGGTCCCGGGGCCGGCGTACACGGCGGCGAGGTAGTGGTAGCCGGCACCCACGAACAGATTGCCCAGTGCAAGCGCTCACTGACCGGGCAGTACCTCTCCGGCAAAAAGAAAATCGCCGTACCCGAGGAACGCTACGTGTCGGACCCGGACTATATGCTGCGCATCGAGGGCGCCACCGGCAACAACCTGCAGAACGTCGACCTGGAAATTCCCGTGGGGCTGTTCACCTGCGTGACCGGCGTCTCCGGCTCCGGCAAGTCCACTCTGATCAACACCACGCTCTACCCGCTGGCGGCCACCGCCTTGAACAAGGCCACTACATTAAAGCCCGCGCCCTATAAAGCAGTGCACGGGATGGAGCATTTCGACAAGTGCGTGGATATCGACCAGAGCCCGATCGGCCGCACCCCGCGCTCGAACCCCGCCACCTATACCGGCATCTTTACCCCCATTCGCGAACTGTTTGCCGGTACCCAGGAGGCCAGATCCCGCGGCTACAAGCCGGGGCGTTTCAGTTTCAACGTCAAGGGCGGCCGCTGCGAAGCCTGCCAGGGCGACGGTGTGATCAAGGTGGAAATGCACTTCCTGCCGGACATCTATGTGCCCTGCGACACCTGCAAGGGCAAGCGCTACAACCGCGAGACCCTCGAAGTGCACTACAAAGGCAAGAATATCCACGAGGTCCTGGAGATGACCGTGGAGGACGCGCGGGAATTTTTCGACCCGGTGCCCGCCATCGCCAAGAAACTGCAGACGCTGATGGATGTTGGCCTGTCCTATATCAAATTGGGCCAAGCGGCGACGACGCTTTCCGGCGGCGAGGCACAGCGGGTAAAACTCTCCCGCGAACTGTCCAAACGCGATACCGGCCAGACCCTGTATATCCTCGACGAACCCACCACCGGCCTGCACTTCGCCGATATCCAGCTGTTGCTGGACGTACTGCACCGCCTGCGCGACCACGGCAACACCATCGTGGTGATCGAGCACAACCTGGACGTGATCAAGACCGCGGACTGGATCGTCGACCTGGGGCCGGAGGGCGGCTCCGGCGGCGGACAGATTATCGCCACCGGCACCCCGGAGGAGGTGGCGGAGATAAAAGGCTCGCATACCGGTCGCTTCCTGAAACCAATGCTGTCAGGCTGATCGGGAAGAAACCTTCATAACACCTTGCTCCAACCATAACCATAATGAAAAAAAGCAGGTATCTGAGTATTGGCCCCGCCACCATGGTGGCCGCTGCCTTTATCGGTCCGGGCACGGTAATTTCCGCCAGCCTGGCCGGCGCCCACTTCGGTTATGCGCTGCTGTGGGCACTGTTGTTTGCAGTATTCGCCAGCATGATTCTGCAGGAGATGGCGGCGCGCCTCGGCATAGTGACCCAACAGGGGCTGGGGGAAAATATTCGCGAAACCTTCCGGCGGCCGGCAACCCGCTGGCCGGCAATTATTCTGGTGATCAGCGCCATCGCCATCGGCAATGCCGCCTACCAGGGCGGCAATATCGCCGGCGCCGGCGTGGGACTGGATCTGCTCACCTCCGCGGCCTTCGACCAGACCCAGTGGAACTTCAATCCCTGGCCGCTGCTGATTGCCGCCGTAGCTTTTGTGCTGCTGTGGCGAGGCAACTACCGGCTGATTGAGCGGGCGCTGATTACTCTCGTATTTTTGATGAGCCTCGCCTTTCTGGCCACCTTCGCCATTACCAGGCCGGACCTGCTCACCTTCCTGAAGGGGCTTCTTATTCCCAGGGTACCCACGGGCGCGGGGCTGACGGTAATCGCATTGATAGGCACGACGGTGGTGCCCTATAACCTGTTCCTGCACAGCTCCAGTGCCATAGAAAAATGGCGGCACCCCGAACAGCTCCCCGAAGCGCGCCGGGATATCTTTTTTTCGATCCCGCTGGGCGGCCTGATCTCCATCGCCATAGTCTCCACCGCCGCCTCTGCCTTCTTCGGCAAACAGGTGATATTGAGCGGCGCAGAGGATATCGGCCACTCCCTGCAACCGGTGTTCGGCAACGGCGCCCGCTACTTTATGGGCATGGGACTCTTCGCCGCCGGTATTTCTTCCGCCCTGACCGCACCGCTGGCCGCCGCCTATGCGCTGAGCGGTGTCCTGGGACTAAAACCCGAACTGAAATCCGCAAGTTTCCGCGCCGTGTGGCTGGCGATACTGGCTGCAGGCACCCTGATCGCCACCCTGGGCATCAAGCCGGTTGAGCTTATCTGGTTCGCGCAGGTCGCCAACGGCTTGCTGCTGCCGATCGTGACGGCGTTTCTGCTGTGGGAGATGAACTCGGTGCGGCTGGGCAAATACAGGAATTCACCGCTGCAGAATCTGCTCGGTCTGCTGGTACTGTTAGCGTCCCTGCTGTTGGGCGCACGCAGTCTGCTTTCCGCTTTCGGCTGGCTATAAAACAGAGGGGTAGCCAGAAAGAAGGGGAGGTGAATCAGGACTTCTACGCCCAGACCATCATCGAAAACCAGCTCAAACGGCTCAGTTTTGGTGCCCTGGTGATACAGCATCCGCCAGGTGTCGGATTCGTATCTCCAGATCGAGCTTCTCAGGAAATAGGTGCCGCAGTCCCCTTCGCCGCGCCTTGTGAAAGCGCGAAGTATTGTATGCGCGATGCCCTCACCCAGCATTCTGACCAGTGCTTTCCTTGCGGAAGCCAGTCGAGCAGTTCCACCAAGCCAAAATAAACGCCAGAAGCCCCAATCTCTGTGAAGTCCTGCGATACGAGAGGGGACTCTCGGCACTATGAAGTGGCTCCTGGGTGAGACGGGACTGAGGGTGCATATGGGAGTGGCACACTCCCCTGCCGAAATTTACGACGCAAGCGGCAACGCCTTTCGCATTGAAGTGACCGGTGGCGGCAGTTTGGCGCACTTTCTCATAGACCCATCCGGCGAAATAAGTGGAGTGCGTTTTCTCGACCGGGAATTTGTAAAGCAATATTGACCAGAAGCCTGCATAGAGGGGAACGCTTAAAGCTCGAGCTCGAAGGACTCCACCTTGGTTCCCTGCAGCAGACCAATTTCCAGACACCCGATTCGTTTCTGCAGATAGCAGGCCTGCGCGAGTAGGCCCCGCCCCCTACTCGTGATGCTTCACGAAGGCGCGCTAGTTAGTCTGGGCCATATCCGCACTCGACTGGTACGTCTATGGTGACCGCACAGTTTTAGTGCACAACTCCCTGGACCGAATCAGATTTGTTCACTACTCTCAGATCGTTTTACCCAACAGGCGATTTGGGCCTGCGTCCAGGCTATCGCGGTCGATAAGGATAGAGGTACTTTTTCGCTGTCCCTTGAGGTGCGGCTCGCATTGCGACTTGGGCGGGGCCCAGAGAGAAAACTCCAACCAACCCAGGGGATTTAATAATGATAAAAACTCTCCGTTATCTGGCCCCGGCGTTTGCCGCCGGTCTGTTTGCCTTCGGCGCCAACGCCCACGCAGAACCTGGCGACTACGGTTTCTGGGATACCATCGGCAACCTGTTCGACCCGCCCGACGCCAACGCGCCGGTGACTCCGGAGCAGGCCCAAGGCATGTATCCGCTGGCTCTGCACGACCCGAATTTCAACGACGACTTCGACCCCGGCGATTACGACAACTGGCAGAAAGTGGATGTGCCGGCCAGCACCGGAGCCATGTGCGGCAATGGCTCGCCCTACAAGTTTTTCGTCTACCGGGTGCCGGATACCAGCAACACTATCTTCTATTTCGAGGGCGGTGGTGCCTGCTGGGATTATGAAAGCTGCTCCGGCGCGGACGGTATTCGCGGCGCTCGCAACCCCAACGGTATCCCCGACAATTACGTGCAGAATATCAACCTGCTGGATTTTGAAAACTCGGCCAACCTGGCCACCGCAGCGGTATCCCCACTGATCTATACCCACCACCCCTATAACCGGTTCAAAACCGGCGAATGGAATCTGGTGTATGTACCCTACTGCACCGGTGACATCTATGTCGGCGACAAAACTGAAATTTACCAGGACCTCACCGGCGAGAACCCGGACTTGGTATGGCACCACAACGGTGTGCGCAATGTGCAGGCGGTGACTTCCTGGGTGAAGAACAACCTGCAGAAACCGAAACAGATGGTGACTGCGGGCTGCAGCGCCGGCAGTATCGGTGCGCTGCTGAACTACTCCAAGCTGCGCGCGGATATGAATGTGGATTACGGCTACCTGATCGACGATTCTGGCCCACTCTACCGGGCCCCGCTAAACAGTAACGACAGCAATAGCTATCCGTCTCTGCCGTTGCACAAGAAAGTACTGAGTTCATGGACCACTTTCACTGCCGGCGGCGATCCCAGTGACGTCAATCCGGTCAATATGCTCGCCAGTATTACCCCGGGATTTGACAGCAACGAACTGGCCTCGCTCTACCCAAGCCTCTCCAACAAGTTCCCCGATGATCGCCTGGGCATCACCCACTTCCTCGCCGACGGCAATTTCTCGTCCTATTCCTACGAGCGTTTCCACGACGATATTTACAACGACCCGGACCCGGAATCGCGCTTGAACAAGTTGCGCGAGAAGTGGCAGCAGGACACCCACAGCAACCTGATCCCGTTACTCGAGCAGACCGGCAACTGGGGCTACTACTTTCCCATGTACCGGGATTTCAACGAGAGCCACTGCACCACCATTCTCGACCTGGAGTATGGCGAGATCGCCGAGCAGGGGCTGGTATTGCGGGATTTTCTCAACAATATCGTGAACTACCAGGGTGGCAGCATGATGCGTGCCTACGAAACGGACCAGGTTTCCGATTTCGAGAACAACCACAACTGGTTTTACGACCTGGTGGGAGGACTGCTCTGATCCAGTGATCAATTGCCAGTGAACGATGCGGAGCGACGGCATTGCGCGGTCGCTCCGCAATCACTGTTCATTGATACGCTTTTTCCCGGGCTTCCTGCAGTCGCCTGCGCAGGTATTCCTGTTTGCTCATACTGTCGGGGAAAGTGGTCATCTGCTGTACCTCGCGCACTATCTGCGCTTCCATTTCCTTGTATTCGGCAAATCCCGGTACGTCCTCATAAGGATCGTACTCCTCGGCACTCTGTTGCGATTTCTGCCGGTAACTCTCCACCAGCTCACCGGCGGCTCGATCAAATTCCGACTTGCTGGCGCTGTTGCGCTCCAGCCAGGCCAGTTTCAGCGCCATCGCCTCGTAGGCCATTATGCGGCCCTCGGCCTCGATGGCCTCGATCAGCTGCCAGCTCTCCTCTGCGCTCAGTTCGCCGCTGTTGCTGAAGTAGTCCTGTAGCGACCGCTTGTCCTTTTCCCGTTGGAAATAGCGCTGCACCCGCGGATCGGACAGCAGGCTGGACAGGTCTTCCCGACCCTGTTTGGCGGGGCTGGGGTCGGAATCGTCGGCGACGGTGACTTCCGTGGGGATATCGGCGCTGCTCTGCGCGGGGGAAAAGAAATATCGCCAGGTGGCGACGCCTGCGCCCAGGGCCAGGGCGATAACAACAGATAGCCGGATCTTATTATTCATTGTTGCTGCTTCCGTTATTGGCGGTAACGGGAACAGTGTAGCCATTCCAAGGAAATGCACAAAGTGCGTCAGGCAGCTGCGCGTACGAGCAGCCCGTGACCGCGATCTGGCTTCTACACCTACCAGAGTCCGATCGCGGCCATGGGCCGCTCCTACAAGGTGAAGTTCGAGTCCCGGGTTCCCAAAATTGCTACACCCAGTTGAGCTTTTGCTCGTCCACCGTTTTATCCGCGCAGGGGGTATTCTTAGGCGGCACATAGCCCACGCGGGCTTCCACCGGCAGACTGCGCTTTTCCCAGTTGGCCACCGCCTCGGCACAAAGCCGGCGCTGCTCGTCGGTGATAGCGGCGCCGTTGGGCCATTTGCCCAGCTCAATGGCGCGTTTCAGGCTACCGATTATCTGTGGATTGAGATTGTTGAGCAGTTGCTGGAAAGACATGGGGGCCCAATACCTCGGATATCAAATGCGCACAAAAGCGCCGGGGAGCGCTTTTCGTCAGCTTTAGTTGACCCGCGAGGTGAAGCACAGGGATGTGCTTCACACAAAAAAGCCGGTCTCAGACCGGCTTTTCTGTGCGGGACGCCGGAGCTTACGCTTCGGCGGTTTCAGCCGTGTCTTCTTCGACCTGGGGGCGGTCTACCAGTTCGACATAGGCCATTGGGGCCTTGTCCCCGGCACGAAAACCGCACTTCAGGATGCGGATATATCCGCCAGGACGGGCTTCGTAGCGCGGGCCCAGTTCGTCGAACAGCTTGCGCACGGCATCCTTGTCGCGGATACGGGCGAAAGCCAGCCGGCGATTGGCGACACTGTCCTTCTTGGCCAGGGTGATCAACGGCTCGGCAACGCGGCGCAGCTCCTTGGCTTTCGGCAATGTGGTTTTGATCAGTTCGTGCTCCACCAGAGAGGCGGTCATGTTCTTGAACATGGCCTTGCGGTGAGCGCTGGTACGGCTGAATTTACGGCCACTATAGCGATGACGCATGACTCAATTCCTTACGACTTCAATTGCCTTCGCGGCAAGTCGTTCTGGCGCGGTAAAAACCGCTGAAGTTAATTCTTTCGCGGCCAGAGGCCGCTACTGCAATATTTAATAATGTTTACAGGGCGCTCAGCTTGCTGTCGCCTTTGAGGCTGGCCGGCGGCCAGTTCTCCAGACGCATACCCAGGGACAGGCCACGGGAAGCCAGGACATCCTTGATTTCGGTCAGGGACTTCTTGCCCAGGTTCGGAGTCTTGAGCAGTTCTACCTCGGTGCGCTGAATCAGGTCGCCGATATAGTAGATGTTTTCCGCCTTCAGACAGTTGGCCGAACGCACGGTCAGTTCCAGGTCGTCCACAGGGCGCAGCAGGACCGGGTCCACTTCCTCTTCCTTGGATTCCGGCTGGGCCTCTTTCTCGCCTTCCAGGTCCACGAACACTGCCAGCTGCTGCTGCAGGATAGTGGCGGCGCGGCGAATAGCCTCTTCCGGGTCCAGGGTTCCGTTGGTCTCCAGGTCCAGCACCAGCTTGTCGAGGTCGGTGCGCTGCTCCACACGCGCGGACTCCACACTGTAGGCCACACGCCGAACCGGGCTGTAGGAGGCGTCCAGCTGCAGACGGCCGATCGCGCGGGTTTCCTCTTCCTCGTCGCGGCGGGCGTCGGCGGGCTGGTAGCCCCGACCGCGCGCTACGGTCAGGCGCAGGCTGAGTTCCACGTCGCCGGTGATATTGGCGATCACGTGCTCGGGATTCACGATCTCGATGTCGTGATCCACCTGGATATCTCCAGCTGTCACCGCACCCGGGCCCTTCTTGCTCAGGTTCAGTACCGCCTGGTCCTTGCCGTGCATCACAACGGCGATTTCCTTCAGGTTGAGCAGGATTTCAATCACATCCTCCTGTACACCTTCAATCGCGCTGTACTCGTGCTCGACACCGTCGATTTCCACCTCGGTGACGGCACAGCCCGGCATGGAAGACAGCAGGATGCGACGCAGGGCGTTGCCCAGAGTGTGGCCGAAACCACGCTCCAGGGGCTCCAGAACCACTTTGGCGTGGTTCGGGTTGTACTCGGTGACGTCAATACGACGCGGTGTCAAAAACTCGTTGACAGCAGTCTGCATAGCCATACCTGTTTACAGTTACTTTGCCTTAAGTGGAACTAGGTCTTACTTGGAGTAGAGTTCCACGATAAGGTTTTCGTTGATCTCTGCCGGCAGGTCCACACGATCCGGAACGCGCTTGAAAGTGCCCTCCAGTTTGCTCGCGTTGACGTCTACCCACTCGACGTCGCCACGCTGGGCGGCGAGGGAAACGGAATGCTGGATACGCATCTGCTTTTTGGCTTTCTCGCGTATGGAAATCACATCACCTTCCTTAACCTGGTAGGAAGGGATGTTCACAGCGCTGCCGTTGACCAGAATCGCCTTGTGGGAAACCAGCTGGCGCGCTTCGGAACGGGTGGAACCGAAACCCATGCGGTACACCACGTTGTCCAGGCGTTTCTCCAGCAGTTGCAGCAGGTTTTCACCGGTGGCGCCCTTCAGGCGCGCCGCTTCCTTATAGTAGTTGCGGAACTGCTTTTCCAGTACGCCGTAGATACGGCGAACCTTTTGCTTCTCGCGCAGCTGTACGCCGTAGTCGGACAGACGGCCGCGACCTGCGCCGTGCTGGCCGGGTTTGGCTTCTGCGCGACATTTGGAGTCGTGCGGGCGAACGCCGCTTTTCAGCTGCAGATCGGTACCTTCCCGGCGGGAAAGTTTACATTTTGGTCCAATATAACGTGCCATTTTGTCAGCCCCCTGTTACACGCGACGTTTTTTGGGCGGACGGCATCCATTATGCGGAATGGGCGTCACGTCGGTGATGTTGGTGATCTTGAAGCCACAGTTGTTCAGTGCGCGAACCGCTGATTCGCGACCGGGGCCGGGGCCCTTGACTTCAACGTCGAGGTTTTTCAGGCCGTACTCCTGAGCGGCAACACCTGCGCGCTCGGCGGCAACCTGGGCTGCAAACGGCGTGCTCTTGCGAGAGCCGCGGAAACCGGAACCACCCGAAGTGGCCCAGCTGAGGGTGTTACCCTGGCGATCGGTGATCGTTACGATCGTATTGTTAAACGATGCGTGGACGTGGGCAACACCGTCGACAACGGTCTTTTTGACCTTCTTGCGAACAGTAGTTTTTGGCTTGGCCATACCTGTATCCTAAATCCTGTATCAAATCCCTCCTCTCAAGGAGAGAGGGCTTGTGAAAACCGCGAGTGCGCTTTACTTGCCCAAAACCTATTTACGAATGGGCTTGCGCGGACCCTTGCGGGTGCGGGCGTTGGTCTTGGTGCGCTGGCCGCGAACCGGCAGGTTGCGGCGGTGGCGCAGGCCCCGGTAGCAGCCCAGGTCCATCAAACGCTTGATGTTCATGGACACTTCGCGGCGCAGGTCGCCCTCAACGGTGAGCTTGGCAATTTCACCGCGGATGGATTCCAGCTGCTCTTCGGAGAGGTCGCGGATCTTGGTGGATTCAGCGATACCGGTCGCTGCCAAAATAGACTTCGCCGTGGTGCGACCGACCCCGAAAACATGGGTCAGGGAGATCACGGCGTGCTTGTGGTCTGGTACATTGACACCAGCAATACGTGCCATAGAGGCATACTCCACGTATTGGGAGCCACTACTTTATTAATCAAGAGCGTGGCTCTACTTAAATTCGGCGCTGACAGCGACTAAAAAACCGGCGGCGCCACCAAAAAGGCGCGCAAGAATAGCTTTTCAGACACTAAATTGCAATAGCCCAACGCCCTCCGCCTCTGGCGGAGGGCGTAATGGACGACAGTCAGCGCCCCCTTTTCGATATCGTCCAGCCAGCCGGCCTTCCGATATCCACCGCCCGCCTGGAAGGGCTTGCGGCGTCGCCGGTTATCGCGGGGCGGCGATAGCCGGCTAATTCTTCCTGTAGGAGCGGTCCATGGCCGCGATCGGACTCTGATCGCGGCCATGGGCCGCTCCTACACTGGCGGGCCTTGCGGTCCGCCTGCCGAGCGGGAACTCGGCGCCAGCTTAGCCCTGTCTCTGCTTGTGGCGCGGATCGGTACTGCAGATTACTCGCAGAACACCTTTGCGGCGCACGATTTTGCAGTTACGGCAGATCTTTTTTACAGAAGCGCGTACTTTCATGACCTTACCTCAATTCAATCAAACTGCTCGCCGGTGTACCGCAATTAGCGGCGACCATAGCTCTGCAGGTTCGCCTTTTTCATCATTCCTTCGTACTGGTGGGACAGCAGATGTGACTGCACCTGTGCCATAAAGTCCATCACTACCACTACAACGATCAGCAGCGAAGTACCACCCAGATAGAAAGGTACGTTCAACCCCACCACCAGAAACTGCGGCAGCAGGGAGACCAGTGCGATATACACGGCACCCACCAGGGTCAAGCGAGTCAGCACGCTGTCGATATAACGCGCGGTCTGCTCACCCGGGCGGATACCTGGCACATAGGCACCGGATCGTTTCAGGTTGTCCGCCACTTCATTGGGGTTGAACATCAACGCCGTATAGAAGAAGCAGAAGAAACCAATCAGGCCGGCGAACAGGATAATGTTCAGCGGCTGCCCCGGCCCCAAGGCCAGTGCCAATTTCTGCAGTATCTCCGCACCTAGGCCCTCGCCTCCCTGGCCGAACCACTGCGCCAGGGTGGCGGGAAACAGCAGGATGCTGCTGGCGAAGATCACCGGGATAACACCGGCCATGTTCACCTTCAGCGGCAGATGGCTCGACTGGGCAGCCGGCGCCGCCGAGTAGCGCCCCGCCTGACGGCGGGCGTGGTTGATGGTGATCCGGCGCTGGCCGCGTTCCATCACCACCACAAAGTACACCACGGCGACAGCGACAAAGCCGATGGCCAACAGCAGCAAAATGTGCAGTTCGCCTTGCCGCGCCTGTTCGAAAGCCTGGCCGATAGCACTCGGCAGACCGGCGACGATGCCCGCAAAAATCAGCATGGAAATGCCGTTGCCTACACCTCGCTCGGTGATCTGCTCACCCAGCCACATCATGAACACCGCACCGGTCACCAGGGACGTCACCGCCACAAAGTAGAAACCGAAGGCCGGCTCCGCCGAGTAGGACAGATTCTGTCCCGCCAGGCCGAAGGTCATGCCGATACCCTGGATCAGTGCCAGCACCACCGTCAGGTAGCGGGTGTACTGGTTGATCTTGCGCCGACCGGCATCCCCCTCCTTCTTCAATGCTTCCAGAGAGGGCGTCACCGCGCTCATCAGCTGCATAATGATGGAGGCGGAGATGTAGGGCATGATGCCCAGCGCCAAGATACTCATACGCTCCAGGGCGCCGCCGGAGAACATGTTGAACATCCCCAGGATAGTGCCCTGGTTCTGGTTGAACAGATTCGCCAGCTTCTCCGGATCAATACCGGGCACCGGAATATGTGTCCCCACGCGATACACCAGTATCGCGAGGAACAGAAAACGAAGGCGAGCCCAAAGCTCGCCCAATCCCTTGCTGTTGCCCAGGGAGTTTACGCCGGATCCTGGTCGTGCCATTGGGGCCTCGATTAGTCTTCTATTTTTCCGCCAGCGGCTTCGATAGCCGCCTTGGCTCCTTTGGTCAGCGCCAGACCTTTAACGGTTACCGCCTTGGTCAGTTCGCCGGAAAGAAACACCTTGGCGCGTTTTACGTGGCTGCCGATGATATCGGCATTCTTCAACGCTGCCAAATCGATGACATCGGCGTCCACCTTTGCCAGCTCGGCCAGACGCACTTCCGCAGTGACGCGGGAAACACGCGAGGTGAAACCGTACTTCGGCAGGCGCTTCTGCAGCGGCATCTGGCCGCCTTCGAAACCCGGACGCACAGTGCCGCCGGAACGTGCCTTTTGGCCCTTGTGACCGCGACCGGCGGTCTTGCCCAGGCCGCTGCCGATGCCGCGGCCGACGCGCTTGGCGCTGTGTTTGTGGCCTTCTGCGGGAGACAAGTCGTTCAAACGCATGTTATTCCCCCTCTACCTTAATCAGGTAATTGACTTTATTGATCATGCCGCGCACGGAGGGAGTGTCTTCCACTTCCACGGTGTGACCGATGCGGCGCAGTCCCAGACCGGCAATGCACGCCTGATGGTTCTTCAGACGACCGGCGATGCTTTTGACCTGGGTGACTTTAATGGTCTTCTTAGCCATGACTTTTCACTCAAAACGAATTCGACTTTGCCCTTGGCGGCCCTCGGCGCCGATCAGCCCAGGATTTCCTCGACGGATTTGCCTCGCTTGGCAGCGACGTCTTCCGGGCTGGACATCTCTTCAAGGGCACTGAAGGTTGCGCGCACCACGTTCACCGGGTTGGTGGAGCCGTAACACTTGGCCAGTACGTTGTGCACACCGGCCATTTCCAGTACAGAGCGCATGGCGCCACCGGCGATTACACCTGTACCCTGGGAAGCGGGCTGCATATACACCTTGGAACCGCCGTGGCGGCCGTTGGTAGCGTATTGGATGGTGTCGCCGTTCAGATCCACCTGGATCATGTTGCGGCGCGCCGCTTCCATCGCCTTCTGGATCGCCACCGGCACCTCGCGGGCCTTGCCGCGACCGAAGCCAACGCGGCCGTTGCCGTCGCCCACCACAGTCAGTGCGGTAAAGGCGAAGATGCGACCACCTTTAACAGTTTTTGCAACGCGATTGACCTGGACCAGCTTTTCCTGCAGGCCTTCGTCGTTGCTTTTGTCTTTCTCTCTAGCCATAACTCAACCCTTAGAATTTCAGACCGGCTTCGCGGGCAGCGTCAGCCAGGGCCTTGACGCGGCCGTGGTACTTGTAACCGCTGCGGTCAAAGGCCACCTGCTCAACGCCGGCCGCTTTGGCGCGCTCGGCGATCAGGGTGCCCACCGCCCCGGCGGCGTCGACGTTCCCGGTTTTCCCTGAGCGCAGGTCTTTGTCCAGGGTAGAGGCCGAAGCCAGTACCTTGTCACCGGCGGCAGACAGGATCTGTGCGTAAATATGTCGCGGTGTGCGGTTCACGGTCAGGCGAACAGCACCCAGCTCGCGGATCTTGGCGCGGGCACGGCGTGCACGACGCAAGCGAGATTGCTTCTTGACGTTCATTTCTATGTCGTCCTACCTAATTTGCCCTACTTCTTCTTGGCCTCTTTGCGATACACGCGCTCGTCGGCGTAGCGGACACCCTTACCCTTGTAAGGCTCCGGCGGACGGAATGCGCGGATCTCAGCGGCCACCTGGCCCAGCAGCTGCTTGTCGCTGCTCTTCAATACGATTTCAGTCTGGCTCGGCGTTTCCGCAGTCACACCTTCCGGAAGCTGATAATCGATAGGGTGGGAGAAGCCCAGGGTCAAGTTGACGGTCTTGCCGGACGCCTTTGCGCGGTAACCAACGCCGTTCAACTGCAGTTTCCTCTCGAAACCCTGGCTGACACCAACCACCATATTGTTGACCAGTGCGCGCGTAGTACCCGCCAGCGCCTTGGCCTGTTTGGAACCGCTGCGCGCAGCAAAAGTCAGCAGGCCTTCGGCCTCACTCACTTCCACATCGCCGTGAATTACCATGTTCAGGTTGCCATTTCCGCCTTTGACGGCGATATCCTGGCCTGACAGGTTCACGGTTACGCCCGCGGGGATTTTTACCGGATCATTTGCTACTCGAGACATACCAACCCCCGCTTAGAATACGGTGCAGAGCACTTCGCCACCAACACCGGCCTGACGCGCAGCGCGATCGGTCATCACCCCCTGAGAGGTGGAAACAATCGCGATACCCAGGCCACCACGTACGGTCGGCAGCGCTTTCTTGCCAGTGTAAGCGCGCAGGCCCGGGCGTGAAACCCGGTCCAGCTCGGCGATAACCGGCTTGCCCTGGAAGTATTTCAGGTCAATGGTCAGTTCCGGCTTGGCGTCTTCGCTTACCGCGTAATCGATGATGTAGCCTTCGTCTTTCAACACTTTGGCTACAGCAATTTTCAGTTTGGATGAAGGCAGGGTGACCGTCGCCTTTCCGCGTGCCAGGGCGTTGCGGATGCGAGTCAGCATATCTGCCAACGGATCTTGCATACTCATTTGTTACGACTCCTCAAGTCAGCCTTTACCAGCTGGACTTAACCAGACCGGGAACATCACCACGCATTGCCGCCTCACGCAGCTTGTTACGGCACAGGCCGAACTTGCGGTAGACAGCGTGGGGGCGACCAGTGATACGACAGCGGCGTTGCTGGCGTACCGGGCTTGCATCGCGCGGCAGTTTTTGCAGCTTGAGTTGAGCCTCCCACTGTTCCTCTTCAGAAGCAGTGGCACTGGCGATGATCGCCTTCAGCTCTGCGCGCTTCTGCGCGTACTTAGCTGCGGTTCGAGCGCGCTTTACTTCGCGCGCAATCATGGATTTCTTCGCCATGGATTCCTCTTAACCCTTGAAAGGGAAGTTAAACGCTTTCAGCAGCGCACGACCATGATCGTCGTTAGCCGCTGTAGTGGTAATACAAATATCCAGACCGCGGAGCTTGTCGACTTTGTCGTAGTCGACTTCCGGGAAGATGATTTGTTCGGTCACACCCATCGAAAAGTTGCCGCGGCCGTCGAACTGCTTCGGGCTGATACCGCGGAAGTCGCGGATACGCGGAATCGCGATATCGACCAGGCGCTCCAGGAACTCGTACATACGCTCACCGCGCAGAGTCACCTTGCAGCCGATCGGCCAGCCGTCGCGAATCTTGAAGCCCGCAATAGACTTGCGCGCGTTGGTCACGATGGGTTTTTGACCAGTAATTGCCGTCATGTCACTGACAGCGTGTTCCAGTACCTTCTTGTCACCAACAGCTTCGCCGACACCCATGTTGACGGTGATCTTGGTGATGCGCGGCACGGACATCACATTGTCGAGCCCCAGCTCTTCTTTCAGCTTGGGCGCGAGTTCTTTGCTGTAGAGCTCTTTAAGCCTTGCCATGATATCTACCTGATCTACTTAAGCGCCAACGGCTTCGCCGCTGGATTTAAAGACGCGAATCTTAGTGCCGTCTTCCAGTACTTTGAAGCCTACCCGGTCAGCCTTCTGGGTGTTCGGGTTGTAGATGGCAACGTTGGAAGCCTGGATGGCGGCTTCTTTCTCAACGATCCCACCGGCAACGCCCAGCTGGGGGTTCGGCTTCTGGTGTTTCTTGATCATCTGCACACCGGCAACAATCAATCGGCCGTCGTTCAGCACTTTGCGTACTGTACCGCGCTTGCCCTTGTCGCGACCGGCAATAACGATCACTTCGTCGTCACGCTTGATCTTGCGCATAACTCTGTCTCCGCTCGAAGGCCGTTAGATAACTTCAGGTGCCAGTGAGATGATCTTCATGAACTTCTCACCGCGCAGCTCGCGAGTCACCGGCCCGAAAATACGAGTGCCGACCGGCGCATGTTGCTGGTTCAGCAGCACCGCTGCGTTATCGTCAAATTTGATCAGGGAGCCGTCCGCACGGCGCACACCTTTTTTGGTGCGAACCACAACAGCATTCATTACCTGACCTTTCTTCACTTTACCGCGTGGAATGGCTTCCTTAACGGTCACCTTGATAATGTCGCCCACGCCAGCATAACGACGATGGGAGCCGCCCAGCACCTTGATGCACATGACGCGGCGAGCCCCACTGTTGTCAGCTACTTCTAAGTAGGATTCCGCTTGAATCATCGTCTCTCTCCGAAACTCTTCAATGCGCTAGGGGTTAAACCTTCGCCGCACGCTCTACAATTTTCTGCAAAGCCCAGGACTTGCTCTTGGACAGCGGACGGGACTCTTCGATGGTTACAACATCACCGATGCTGCAATCGTTGTTCTCGTCGTGTGCCTTCAGCTTGGTGGACTTGCTCACAATTTTGCCGTAGATCGGGTGCTTAACACGGCGCTCGATCAAAACGGTGATGGTTTTGTCCATCTTGTCACTCACCACCTTGCCAGTGAGTGTGCGCTTCAGTTCTGCTTCAGCCATGATTAATTACCTGCCTTCTCAGTCAACACAGTCTTAATGCGAGCAATGTCGCGACGAGCCTGCTTCAGCAGATGGGTCTGAGTCAGCTGACCGGTGGACTTTTGCATGCGAAGCTTGAACTGTGCTTCGAGTTGATTCAGCAGTTCCTGATTCAACTCTTCAACTGACTTTTCGCGTAGATCTGCAGTCTTCATTACATCACCGAACGCTTAACGAAAGTTGTCTTTACAGGCAGCTTGGCCGCAGCGAGCTCGAAAGCCTCGCGAGCCAGATCTTCGGACACACCCTCCATCTCGTAGAGAACCTTGCCCGGCTGGATCTGAGCCACCCAATATTCAACGCCACCTTTACCTTTACCCATCCGTACTTCGAGGGGCTTGTTGGTGATGGGCTTGTCCGGAAACACGCGAATCCAGATCTTACCGCCACGCTTAACGTGACGGGTCATTGCGCGACGAGCCGCTTCGATCTGGCGCGCAGTAATGCGCCCGCGACCGATGGCCTTGAGGCCGAACTCGCCAAAGCTCACTTTAGAGCCACGCTGGGAAAGACCGCGGTTGCGCCCTTTCTGTACCTTGCGGAATTTTGTACGCTTTGGTTGCAGCATCTGCGTACCCCTTATTTAGCAGCTTTCTTACGGGTCTTCTTCGGCTGCTCATCGGGAATTTCGTCACCGATGACTTCACCTTTGAAAATCCAAACCTTGATACCGATGATGCCGTAAGTGGTCATCGCTTCAGCGGTGGCGTAGTCGATATTTGCGCGCAGGGTGTGCAGCGGCACACGGCCTTCGCGATACCATTCGGTACGGGCAATTTCCGCACCGCCGAGACGACCGCTCACCTGAATCTTGATGCCCTCGGCGCCCTGGCGCATTGCGTTCTGCACCGCACGCTTCATGGCGCGACGGAACATCACACGACGCTCCAACTGCTGGGCAACGTTCTGGCCAACCAGAGCGGCGTCCAGGTCCGGCTTGCGCACTTCTTCAATGTCGATGTGCACCGGTACGCCCATCTGCGCGCTGACTTCGTTGCGCAGGCGCTCTACGTCTTCACCTTTTTTTCCGATCACGATACCCGGACGGGCGGTGTGAATGGTCACACGCGCAGTGTTCGCCG
The DNA here is from genome assembly GCF_030997045.1 of Microbulbifer sp. TB1203. Lineage (NCBI taxonomy): Bacteria > Pseudomonadati > Pseudomonadota > Gammaproteobacteria > Cellvibrionales > Microbulbiferaceae > Microbulbifer > Microbulbifer sp. TB1203. The sequence continues at coordinate 2,958,393 of NZ_CP116899.1, forward strand.
GACGTTCGATCTCGATACGGCTCACGGAAGCGTGAGCCAGTTTTTTGCGAATGTAATCGCGAACTTTCAGATCCGTGTACAGCTTGTCTGCGTACTCGTCGCTGCCGGCATACCAGACAGAGGTATGCTTTTTAACGATACCCAGACGAATGCCGGTAGGATGTACTTTTTGTCCCATGGTTTTCTCGCCTGCTCTCTTATTTCTCGGCCACTTTCACAGTGATGTGACAAGTACGCTTAAGAATCCGATCGGCACGACCTTTAGCACGCGGTTTGATGCGTTTCATGGTCATACCCTCATCCACAAAAATCGTGGAAACCTTCAGCTCGTCAACGTCGGCACCGTCGTTGTGCTCGGCGTTGGCGATGGCCGACTCTAGTACTTTCTTGACGATCGCCGCGCCCTTCTTCTGGCTGAACGCCAGGATGTCCAGGGCTTCCTCGACACCTTTGCCGCGAATCTGATCAGCCACCAGACGCGCCTTTTGCGCCGATAGACGAGCGCCGCGTAATTTTGCTGCTACTTCCATCGTTATAACCTCGGCTTAGCGCTTCTTCGCTTTCTTGTCCGCAGCGTGACCGCGGTAAGTGCGGGTAGCGGCGAACTCGCCCAGCTTGTGACCAACCATCTCTTCGTTGACCAGTACGGGCACGTGTTGACGACCGTTGTGCACGGCAATCGTCAGACCCACCATTTCCGGCATAACCATGGAACGGCGGGACCAGGTTTTAATCGGTCGACGATCATTGGCTGCAATCGCCGCCTCCACCTTTTTGATCAGATGAAGATCAATAAAGGGACCTTTCTTCAATGAGCGTGGCACTTTAGATTCCTCTTTGCTCTCTCAGTTTTGAAAAAGCCATCCTGACTTTTTCAAAAGACGCCGATTCCGGCGCATGTCAGTAATCGGCTTTCGCCAACTCGGCAACAAAGCTGCCGATTTGCGCCGGCACATCCTGTGCCGGTCACGGTATGCCGGGCTTATTTGCCGCGACGGCGTACTATCATCTTGTCGGTGCGCTTGTTCTTACGCGTTTTCTTACCCTTCGTGGGCACACCCCAGGGGGTTACCGGGTGACGGCCACCAGAGGTACGACCTTCACCACCACCGTGCGGGTGATCCACCGGGTTCATCGCCACACCGCGAACGGTCGGGCGAACACCGCGCCAGCGCTTGGCACCGGCCTTACCCAGCTTACGCAGGCTGTGCTCGGAGTTGCTCACTTCACCCAGGGTGGCGCGGCACTCGGACAACACCTTGCGCATCTCGCCGGAACGCAGGCGAACCGTTGCGTACTGGCCTTCGCGCGCCACCAGCTGCACAGAGGCACCGGCGGAGCGGGCCAACTGGGCGCCCTTGCCCGGCTTCAGCTCGAGACCGTGGATCACGGAACCCACCGGGATATTGCGCAGCGGCAGGGTGTTGCCCACAACAATCGGCGCCGCGTCGCCGGACTGCACGGTAGCACCGGCTTTCAGGCCTTTCGGCGCGATGATGTAACGGCGCTCGCCGTCTGCGTAGCAGACCAGGGCAATATTGGCACTGCGGTTCGGGTCGTACTCCAGGCGTTCAACCTTGGCCGGGATACCGTCCTTGTTGCGCTTGAAGTCGATAACACGGTAGTGCTGCTTGTGACCACCGCCGATATGGCGAGTGGTGATGCGACCGGCGTTGTTACGACCGCCGCTCTTGCTTTTCTTCTCTACCAGGGGAGCATAGGGCTCACCCTTGTACAGGTCAGGGTTTACAACCTTGACCAGGTGGCGACGGCCGGCAGAGGTCGGTTTACTTTTTACAATCGGCATTGCAACTGTCCCCTTACTTACGCCGTTACGTCGGCAGCTTCAAAGTTGATGTCGCTGCCTTCGGCCAGGCGAACGTAGGCTTTTTTCCAGTCGTTGCGACGGCCCATGCCGAAACGCGTACGCTTGGTTTTGCCTTTTACGTTCACGGTGCGAACCTGCTCGACGGAAACGTTGAACAGCTTTTCAACCGCGGCCTTGATCTCGGCTTTATCGGCATCGGTGGTGACCTTGAAAACCACTTGGTTGGCAGCGTCCGCCAATGCAGCAGCTTTTTCGGAAATTACCGGGCCGAGCAGTACTTTGTAGAGTCGCTCCTGCTTGTTCATCCCAGCACCTCTTCAATTTTCTTGAGCGCAGACACGGTAACCACGACCTTGTCGAAGCGGATCAGGCTGACCGGGTCAATGCCCTGCACGTCGCGCACGTCGATCTTGTGCAGGTTGCGAGAAGCGAGGTAGAGGTTCTCACTCACTTCTTCAGTGATTATCAGCGCATCCGCCAGGTCGAACTGAGCCAGCTTGCTCACCAGCTGCTTGGTCTTGGGCGCCTCCATTTCGAAGGACTCCACCACCACCAGGCGCTCCTGACGGGCCAGTTCGGAGAGGATGCAGCGCAGAGCGGCGCGGTACATCTTCTTGTTCAGCTTGACGCTGTGATCCCGCGGCTCAGCGGCGAAGGTTACGCCACCGGAGCGCCACAGCGGGCTGCGGATGGTACCGGCGCGGGCGCGACCGGTGCCTTTCTGGCGCCAGGGCTTCTTGCCGCCACCGGAAACGTCAGCGCGATTCTTCTGCGCCTTGGTACCCTGGCGGGCACCGGCCATGTAGGCCACTACCGCCTGGTGTACGAGATCCTGATTGAACTCACGTCCGAAAGTCACTTCAGAGACAGCTACAGTGCCTTTGGCGCCTTCGGGAGTAGCGATATTCAGTTCCATATCCATTTCCCCTCAGACTTAGGCTTTTACTGCCGGACGAACGATTACATCACCGCCGGGCGCACCGGGAACGGCGCCTTTAACCAGCAGCAGATTGCGTTCGGCGTCGACACGAACCACTTCCAGGTTCTGCACAGTTACACGCTCAGCACCCATGTGGCCGGCCATTTTCTTGCCTTTCCACACGCGACCGGGAGTCTGGCACTGGCCGATGGAACCGGGAGCGCGGTGAGACAGAGAGTTGCCGTGGGTTGCGTCCTGGGTACTGAAATTCCAGCGCTTAATGCCGCCCTGAAAACCTTTACCCTTGGAAGTGCCGGTTACGTCGATCTTCTGGCCGGCCTCAAAGCCGGAGACAGTGATTTCAGAACCGATTTCGAAGGTCTCCTCAGAGGCGTCGGTGCGCAGTTCGAAGAGACGAGTGCCGGCCTCAGTGTTGGCCTTGGCGAAGTGGCCCGCTTGGGGCCTGGAGACACGGGAAGCCTTACGCTTACCCACGGTCACCTGAACCGCGGCATAGCCGTCAGTTTCCACACTTTTCACCTGAGTGACGCGATTCGGGGCCACCTCGATAACGGTAACCGGAATAGAAGCGCCATCCTCAGTGAAGATGCGAGTCATGCCGCTCTTGCGGCCGACAATACCTATAGTCATCGTTTCAACCTCTCAGTGCACGGGGCTTTAACCCACTGCGGCCGCCCAGTTTCAGAGCGTTACACTACCCGGACCTTTTTCGCCCGGGATTCGGTAGTTAATTAAAAGAGTTAGCCGAGACTGATCTGAACCTCAACACCGGCCGCCAGATCGAGCTTCATCAGCGCGTCGACGGTTTTCTCGGTGGGCTCCACGATGTCCAGCAAACGCTTGTGGGTACGAATCTCGTACTGGTCGCGCGCGTCTTTGTTGACGTGCGGGGAAATCAGCACGGTGTACTTCTCTTTGCGAGTCGGCAGCGGAATGGGACCGCGAACCTGCGCGCCCGTGCGCTTGGCCGTCTCGACGATCTCCTGGGTAGACGTGTCGATCAGCTTGTGATCGAACGCCTTCAGGCGAATTCGGATGCGTTGACCCTGCATGGAATCAAACTCCAATCAAAACCAAAGAACGTCCCTTTGCGCAGCCCCGAGGGCGGGCGAAAAGGAGCGCGAATTCTACGGTCAGCGCTCCGGCCTGTCAACCGCCAACCAGTCTTGGTTTTGCACCGCCGGCGCGGCGTGAAACTACACTTGAAAGACGCCACTGCGAAACGAGGAGAAAAGACCGTGACCATAGCTGCAAGAGTGAGTCAGTATTTGCGCGACCAGTCGGTCGACTTCCAATTGGTCCAGCATCCCCACAGCCAGCGCAGCGCGGAGAGCGCACGCGCGGCCCGCGTCCGCGAAGACCAGGTGGCCAAAGCGGTGCTGCTCAAAGACGACCAGGGTTATGTACTGGCGGTGCTGCCCGCCAGCAGCAGCCTGGATATGCGCGCGGTGCACGATGAGACCGGCCGCAGACACCTGGAGATGGTGGAGGAAGGGGAGTTGAGCCGCGCCTTCCCGGACTGCGAGCTGGGCGCCCTGCCACCCCTGGGGCAGGCCTACGGCATCACCACCGTGCTGGACAACAGCCTGCGCCACCGCGACACCGTCTATTTCGAGGCCGGCGACCACGAGGAACTGGTGGAAATGGACGGCACGCGCTTTGCCAAGCTGTTCGAGGACTGCCAGAGCTGCGATTTGAGCAAGGACTGGCCGTAGAAAAAACGCCCAGCCACTTTTCAGCAACTGAGCGTTTTTTATCGGATACTCCAGGGCGGGCCTTTCGGCCCGCATGCGGAGCTGTGGAGCCCCGCGCACCGGCTTATTCGATGATCTTGGCTACCACGCCAGCACCAACGGTACGGCCGCCTTCGCGGATCGCGAAGCGCAGGCCTTCTTCCATGGCGATCGGGGCAATCAGGGTCACCGTCATCTGGATGTTGTCACCCGGCATTACCATTTCGGTACCTTCCGGCAGTTCACAGGCACCGGTTACGTCGGTGGTGCGGAAGTAGAACTGCGGACGGTAGCCCTTGAAGAAGGGGGTGTGACGGCCGCCTTCGTCTTTGGACAGGACGTACACTTCCGCCTCGAACTTGGTGTGCGGGGTGATGGAGCCCGGCTTGGCCAGTACCTGGCCACGCTCCACTTCGTCGCGCTTGGTGCCGCGCAGCAGGGCGCCGATGTTCTCACCCGCACGGCCCTCGTCGAGCAGCTTGCGGAACATTTCCACACCGGTACAGGTGGTGGTGGTGGTTTCCTTGATGCCCACGATTTGGATTTCGTCGCCGGTCTTGATGATGCCGCGCTCTACACGACCGGTCACTACGGTGCCGCGGCCGGAGATGGAGAAGACGTCTTCGATGGGCATCAGGAACGGCTGGTCCACCGCGCGCTCCGGCTCGGGGATGTACTCGTCCAGGGTTTCCACCAGCTTCTTGACGGCGGTGGTGCCCATTTCGTTGTCGTCTTCGCCGTTCAGCGCCATCAGCGCGGAACCGACGATGATCGGGGTGTCGTCACCGGGGAATTCGTACTGGTCGAGCAGTTCGCGCACTTCCATTTCCACCAGCTCGAGCAGTTCTTCGTCGTCCACCATGTCGGCTTTGTTGAGGAAGACCACGATGTAGGGTACGCCTACCTGGCGGGACAGCAGGATGTGCTCGCGGGTCTGCGGCATGGGGCCGTCGGCGGCGGAGCAGACCAGGATGGCGCCGTCCATCTGCGCAGCACCGGTGATCATGTTCTTCACATAGTCGGCGTGTCCCGGGCAGTCTACGTGGGCGTAGTGACGGGTCGGGGATTCGTATTCTACGTGGGAGGTGGCAATGGTGATACCGCGCTCGCGCTCTTCGGGAGCGTTATCGATCCCTTCGAAGGCGACTGCAGAGCCGCCCCAGACTTCGGCGCAAACGCGGGTCAGCGCGGCGGTCAGGGTGGTTTTACCGTGGTCTACGTGACCGATGGTGCCCACGTTCACGTGGGGCTTGGAACGTTCAAACTTTTCTTTTGCCACTGTCGTGTCCTCTATAGCTAAAAGTTTGTCAAAGAAGCCTCGAGCTGTGCACCTGTCGGCCGCCCGAGGCCTTTTGAGTCAAAGGTTGTTTAAGCCTTGGTTTTCGCGATGATCTCATCGGCTACGTTCTTCGGCGCTTCCGCGTACTTCAGGAACTCCATGGTGTAGGTGGCGCGGCCCTGGGTGGCGGAGCGCAAGTCGGTTGCGTAACCGAACATTTCCGCCAGCGGCACTTCCGCATTGACCACTTTGCCGGAGGGACTTTCGTCCATGCCCTGGATCAGGCCGCGGCGGCGGTTGAGGTCGCCGACCACGTCACCCATGTTCTCTTCCGGGGTCACCACTTCCACTTTCATCACAGGCTCCAGCAGTACCGCACCGCCCTTGGAGGAGAGCTGCTTGGTCGCCATGGAACCGGCGATTTTAAACGCCATTTCGTTGGAGTCCACATCGTGGTAGGAACCGTCGTACAGGCTTGCCTTCAGGCCCAGCAGCGGGTAGCCCGCCAGTACGCCGTTCTGCATCTGTTCTTCGATACCTTTCTGTACCGCCGGAATGTATTCCTTGGGTACCACGCCGCCCACGATTTCGTTGACGAACTCGAGACCTTCCGCGGACTCGTCCTCCGCCGGCTCGAAGCGCACCCAGACGTGGCCGTACTGGCCGCGACCACCGGACTGGCGCACGAACTTGCCTTCGATCTCGGAAGTGTTGCGGATGGCTTCGCGGTAGGCCACCTGCGGCTTGCCGATATTCGCCTCGACGTTGAACTCGCGACGCATACGGTCGACGATGATGTCCAGGTGCAGCTCACCCATACCGCCGATAATGGTCTGGCCGGACTCCTCGTCGGTCTTCACGCGGAAAGACGGGTCTTCCTGAGCCAGTTTGCCCAGGGCCACGCCCATTTTTTCCTGGTCCGCCTTGGATTTCGGCTCCACGGCAACGTGAATTACCGGCTCCGGGAACTCCATGCGTTCCAGCACGATCCTGCTGTTCTCGGCGCACAGGGTGTCCCCCGTGGTGACGTCTTTCAAGCCAATGGCCGCGGCGATGTCGCCCGCCAGCACTTCCTTGATTTCCTTGCGGTCGTTGGAGTGCATCTGCACCATGCGGCCGACACGCTCCTTCTTCATTTTCACCGAGTTGTACACCGCGGTGCCGCTCTCCAGCTTACCGGAGTAGACGCGGAAGAAGGTCAGGGTGCCCACGAAGGGGTCGGTGGCAATCTTGAACGCCAGCGCGGCGAACGGCGCATTGTCGTCCGCCTCGCGAGTCTCGACGGTTTCGCCGTCCTCCAGGGTACCTTCGATGGCACGCACTTCGGTGGGTGCCGGCAGGTACTCGATCACCGCGTCCAGCACTGCCTGCACGCCTTTGTTCTTGAATGCAGAGCCGCCCAGGACCGGAACGATCTCGTTGGCCAGGGTGCGCTGGCGGATACCGGCTTTGATTTCCTCTTCGGAAAGCTCGCCTTCCTCCAGGTATTTCTCCATCAGTTCTTCGCTGGCTTCCGCGGCAGCCTCCATCAGGAACTCGCGCATCTCTTCGCACTCGTCCTGCAGCTCGGCGGGGATGTCTTCGTAGGTGAAGGTCATGCCCATATCATCTTCGTTCCAGATGATGGCTTTCATTTTCACCAGGTCGACCACGCCCTTGAAATCGTCCTCGGCGCCGATGGTCATCTGCAGGGGTACCGCGTTGGCATTCAGGCGGTCCTTGAGCTGCTTGACCACGTTGCGGAAGTTTGCACCGGCGCGGTCCATCTTGTTCACGAAGACCATGCGCGGCACTTCGTACTTGTTGGCCTGGCGCCATACGGTTTCGGTCTGCGGCTGTACGCCGGAGGAACCGCACAGCACGACAACGGCGCCGTCGAGCACGCGCAGGGAGCGCTCCACCTCGATGGTGAAGTCAACGTGTCCGGGTGTGTCGATGATGTTGACGCGGTGCTGCTGGAACTGCTGCTGCATACCGGCCCAGAAACAGGTGGTCGCCGCGGAGGTAATGGTGATACCGCGCTCCTGCTCCTGCTCCATCCAGTCCATGGTTGCGGCGCCCTCGTGCACCTCACCGATTTTGTGGGACAGACCAGTGTAGAAGAGTACGCGCTCGGTGGTGGTGGTCTTACCGGCATCTACGTGGGCGCAGATACCGATATTGCGATAGCGTTCGATAGGCGTTTTACGTGCCACAGTTGTATCCTCGATATAACGGCAAAAGGCAGCCTGGAATTTCCGTGCTGCCTTTCGGTATTAATTTCCGATGGTGGTAATCATCAGACTCAGAAGCGGTAGTGAGAGAACGCCTTGTTGGCTTCCGCCATACGGTGCACGTCTTCACGCTTCTTGACCGCACCGCCCTTGCTCTGGGAGGCGTCGATCATTTCGTTGGCCAGGCGCTGGGCCATGGACTTCTCGCCGCGCTTGCGGGAGAACTCTACCAGCCAACGCATTGCCAGAGCCATGCGGCGCGAGGGACGCACTTCTACCGGCACCTGGTAAGTCGCACCACCAACGCGGCGGGACTTAACTTCCACCATAGGCGCAATGTTTTCCAGGGACTCTTCGAAAACTTCGATGGGGTCTTTGTTCAGTTTTTCAGAAACCATATCCAGGGCACCGTAGACGATGCTCTCTGCAACAGATTTCTTGCCGCTGATCATGACGTGGTTCATGAACTTGGCGAGGGTGACGTTCCCGAACTTGGGATCGGGCAGCACTTCGCGCTTGGCGACTACTCGTCTTCTTGGCATGGGATTGCCTCTCTTCAGGGTTACTCTGAGACGCCGCCGTAACTCAAATACTCATCGGCGAGCTCAGCCTTACTCCGGTTGGAAAACCGAAACGCAATGGGTCAAATAAAGGTCAATTAGCCTTTGGGTCGCTTGGCGCCGTACTTGGAACGGCCCTGCTTGCGATCGTTGACGCCGGCACAGTCCAGTGCACCGCGCACCGTGTGGTAGCGCACACCCGGCAGGTCTTTTACACGACCGCCGCGAATCAGTACCACGCTGTGCTCCTGCAGGTTGTGGCCCTCACCGCCGATGTACGAAGTCACTTCGTAACCGTTGGTCAGGCGCACACGGCAGACCTTGCGCAATGCAGAGTTCGGCTTCTTCGGTGTAGTGGTGTACACGCGAGTGCAAACTCCACGGCGCTGCGGGCTGGCCTGCAGGGCGGGAACGTCGCTTTTCTCGACTTTGCGTTTTCTCGGCTTACGAACCAACTGGTTGATCGTTGCCATTAAAAATCACTCCAAAAATAAAACGCCCCCACCTTCGAGAGCGGGGGCCCAATCGTCTGTGTGTGCTAGCTGCTGGCCTGAAAGCCAGGCAGCACACCCCACATAAGCGGGGGCCGCATTCTATAGGCGCGACCGCGCCCAGTCAATGCGGAATGATGAATGCTGAATGCGGAATCGCGATCTGGCCATGTGCCGCAGGGCGACTCCTCGACCGCGATCAGCCCCGGTGCTAGCCGGGAGCCGGATCGCGGCCAACGGCCGCTCCTACAGCACAGAGCCAGACCGCGTATTCCGCATTCCGCATTCCGCTTTCATCATTCGCCGGAGGACTTCAGGGCCTCGGTCAGTGCCGCTTCCACTTCCGCGGCGGACGGTCCCTCGCCGAAAGTTTCCTCCAGTTGCAGGCTGCGCCTGCGCTTGCGCTCCAGGTGGTGAGCAAGGCCGGTACCCGCAGGGATCAGGCGGCCCACCACGACGTTTTCCTTCAGGCCGCGCAGGCGGTCTTCCTTGCCGGTGACCGACGCCTCGGTGAGGACGCGGGTGGTCTCCTGGAAAGAGGCCGCGGACAGGAAGGACTCGGTGGCCAGGGACGCCTTGGTGATACCCAGCAACAGGCGCTCGAACTGAGCCGGCTGCTTGTCCTCGGCGCGCAGGCGCACGTTCTCCTCGATGACCCGCTGGTACTCCACCTGGTCGCCCTTGATGAACTCGGAATCGCCCATCTCGGTGATCTCCACCTTGCGCAGCATCTGGCGCACGATCACTTCAATATGCTTGTCGTTGATGCCCACACCCTGGAGGCGGTAGACCTCCTGGATTTCATTGGTGATGTAGCGGGCCAGTTCCTCCACGCCCTTCAGGCGCAGAATGTCGTGCGGGTTGGACGGGCCATCGGAAATAACCTCGCCCTTCTCAACGGTTTCACCCTCGAACACGGTCAACTGGCGGTGTTTCGGGATCAATACCTCGTAGTGATCCTTGCCGTTCGCCAACGGCTTGCCGTCGGTCGGGGTGATTTGCAGACGCACTTTGCCCTTGGTTTCCTTGCCGAACGACACAGTACCGGAGATCTCCGCCAGGATGGACGGCTCCTTCGGCTTGCGCGCCTCGAACAGGTCGGCCACTCGCGGCAGACCGCCAGTGATGTCCTTGGTGCCGCCGGACTCCTGGGGAATACGCGCGACGATATCGCCCACATTCACCTTGTCGCCGTCGGCCAGGCTGAGGATGGCTCGCGGCGGCAGCGCGTAGTGCGCCGGCGCGTTGCTGTTGGCCAGGGTCAGTTCGTTGCCGCTCTCGTCCACCAGGGTCACCGCCGGACGCAGGTCTTTGCCCGCGGACGGGCGCTCCGCCGGATCGATTACTTCGATGGAGGACAGTCCGGTAATTTCATCGGTCTGCTTGCGGATCGACAGTCCATCTTCCATGCCGGACAGCTTCACCCAGCCGGCCACCTCGGTAATGATCGGGTGGGTGTGCGGGTCCCACTTGGCCACTACCTGGCCGCCGTCCACCTCGGCGCCCTCCTCCACAGTGATGCTGGCACCGTAGGGAAGCTTGTAGCGCTCGCGCTCCCGGCCGGCGCTGTCGGCGACGGCCAGTTCACCGGAGCGGGACACTGCCACCAGGACACCGCTTTCCGCTTTTACCGTCTTCACATTGTGCAGACGCACAGTACCCGGCTGCTTCACCTGGATGCTGTCCGCCGCGGAGGCGCGGCTGGCCGCGCCGCCGATGTGGAAGGTCCGCATGGTCAGCTGGGTACCCGGCTCACCGATGGACTGGGCGGCAACCACGCCCACCGCCTCGCCGGAATTGGCGCGATGACCGCGGGCCAGGTCGCGGCCGTAGCACTGGGAACAGATACCGTGGGCGGTCTCACAGGTAATCGGCGAGCGCACGATCACTTCGTCGATGCCCATGGTCTCGATGCGCTCGACCCAGGCTTCGTCGATCATGGTACCGGCGGATACCGCGATCTCGTCGGTGCCCGGCCTGAGCACATCGCGCGCAACCACGCGGCCCAGGATGCGGTCACCCAGGGACTCGATCACGTCGCCGCCCTCGATCACCGGTGCCATGGTCAGGCCGTCGTCGGTGCCGCAGTCGGGCTCGGTCACCACCACGTCCTGGGCCACGTCCACCAGACGGCGGGTCAGGTAACCGGAGTTGGCGGTTTTCAGTGCGGTATCCGCCAGACCTTTACGAGCACCGTGGGTGGAGATGAAGTACTGCAGTACGTTCAGACCCTCGCGGAAGTTCGCGGTAATGGCGTTCTCGATAATGGAGCCGTCCGGACGCGCCATCAGGCCGCGCATACCAGCCAACTGGCGGATCTGCGCCTCGGAGCCCCGCGCGCCGGAGTCGGCGTACATGTACACGGAGTTGAAGGAGTCCTGCTCGGTCTCCTTGCCGTCGCGATCGATCACCTTCTCCTTGCGGATGCCGTCCATCATGGACTGGGTCACGCGGTCGTTGGTGCGCGACCAGACGTCGATGACCTTGTTGTATTTCTCGCCGGCGGTAACCAAGCCGGAGGCGAACTGGCTCTCGATCTCCTTCACCTCCGCCTCCGCGGCGGCGATCAGCTCGGCCTTGGCCGCCGGGATCTCAAAGTCGTTCACGCCGATGGAGGAGCCGGACTTGGTGGAGAAATCGAAACCTGTGTACATCAACTGGTCGGCGAAGATCACCGTTGCCTTCAGGCCCACCAGGCGGTAGCACTGGTTGAGAATGCGCGAGATGGACTTCTTGTTCATGGCCTTGTTGACCATGTCGAAGCCGAGGCCATCCGGTACGATATTCCACAGCAGCGCGCGACCGACAGTGGTGTCGTAGATGCTGCGCTGCTCGCGCTTCTCACCGTCCTCGCCGACGATTACCTCGCGGATGCGCACTTTCACCCTCGCCTGCAGACCCACCTGCTTGGCGTAGTAAGCGCGGCTCACCTCCTTGATGTCGGAGAAGAACATGCCCTCGCCCTTGTCATTGACGCGCTCGCGGGTCATCCAGTAGAGACCCAGTACCACGTCCTGGGACGGCACGATGATCGGCTCGCCATTGGCCGGGGACAGGATGTTGTTGGTGGACATCATCAGCGCGCGGCTTTCGAGTTGCGCCTCGATGGTCAGCGGCACGTGTACCGCCATCTGGTCGCCGTCGAAGTCGGCGTTATAGGCCGCGCACACCAGCGGGTGCAGCTGGATCGCCTTGCCTTCGATCAGCACCGGCTCGAACGCCTGGATACCCAGGCGGTGCAGGGTCGGGGCGCGGTTCAGCAGCACCGGGTGCTCGCGGATCACCTCGTCGAGAATGTCCCAGACCACCGCTTCTTCGCGCTCGACCATTTTTTTGGCCGCCTTGATGGTGGTGGCCAGGCCGCGGGCTTCCAGCTTGCCGAAAATAAACGGCTTGAACAGCTCCAGGGCCATTTTCTTGGGCAGGCCGCACTGGTGCAGGCGCAGGGTCGGGCCAACCACGATCACGGAGCGGCCGGAGTAGTCCACGCGCTTGCCCAGCAGGTTCTGGCGGAAGCGGCCCTGCTTGCCCTTGATCATGTCCGCGAGGGACTTCAGCGGGCGCTTGTTGGAGCCGGTGATGGCGCGGCCGCGGCGGCCGTTGTCCAGCAGTGCGTCCACGGACTCCTGCAGCATGCGCTTTTCGTTGCGCACGATGATGTCCGGCGCATTCAGCTCGAGCAGGCGCTTCAGGCGGTTGTTGCGGTTGATCACCCGGCGGTACAGGTCGTTCAGGTCGGAGGTCGCGAAGCGGCCACCGTCCAGGGGCACCAGCGGGCGAAGATCCGGCGGCAGCACCGGCAGCGCCTGCATGACCATCCACTCCGGGTTGTTGCCGGACTTATAGAAGGCCTCCAGCAGCTTCAGGCGCTTGGACAGCTTCTTGATCTTGGTCTCGGAATTGGTGGCCGGAATCTCTTCCCGCAGGCGCTGGATTTCCGCCGGCAGATCGATATCGCGCATCAGTTCCTGGATCGCCTCAGCGCCCATTTTGGCCTCGAACTCGTCGGCGAACTCTTCCATCGCCTCGAAGTACTGCTCGTCGTTCAGCAACTGGCCGCGCTCCAGGCTGGTCATGCCCGGATCGGTGACCACATAGGATTCGAAATACAGTACCCGCTCGATATCGCGCAGTGTCATGTCCAGCAGCAGGCCGATACGGGACGGCAGCGACTTCAGGAACCAGATGTGCGCTACCGGGCTGGCCAGTTCGATATGGCCCATGCGCTCGCGGCGCACCTTGGCCTTGGTCACCTCGACGCCGCACTTCTCGCAGATGATACCGCGGTGCTTCATGCGCTTGTACTTGCCGCACAGGCACTCGTAGTCCTTCACCGGGCCGAAGATCTTGGCACAGAACAGGCCCTCGCGCTCCGGTTTGAAGGTGCGGTAGTTGATGGTCTCGGGCTTTTTCACTTCGCCGTAGGACCAGGAGCGGATCATGTCCGGCGAAGCCAGACCGATACGGATAGCGTCAAACTCTTCCAGCTGTTCCTGGGCTTTCACCAGGTTTAACAAATCTTTCAAGGCCTTTCCTCCACTAGGGGGTAGTCAACCCGGCTTCGGGCCGGGCGTGCCGGCGGCGCATCGTGCCGCCGGTCTCTGTCTACTAATCCGATAAACAACCGGTCTTATTCGTGTTCCAGCTCAAAGTTCATGCCGAGTGAGCGGATTTCCTTGACCAGTACGTTGAAGGATTCGGGCATTCCCGGCTCCATGCGGTGATCGGAGTCCACGATGTTCTTGTACATCTTGGTCCGCCCTTCCACGTCGTCGGATTTGACCGTGAGCATTTCCTGCAGAGTGTAGGCGGCGCCGTAGGCTTCCAGCGCCCAGACCTCCATCTCTCCGAAACGCTGGCCGCCGAACTGCGCCTTACCGCCCAGCGGCTGCTGGGTGACCAGGCTGTAGGAGCCGGTGGAACGCGCGTGCATCTTGTCGTCCACCAGGTGGTTCAGCTTGAGCATGTACATATAGCCCACGGTGACCGGCCGCTCGAAGGCGTCGCCGGTACGGCCGTCGTGCAGGGTGATCTGCCCGGATTCCGGCACATCCGCCAGGTTCAGCAACTGCTTGATCTCGCGCTCGTCGGCACCGTCGAACACCGGGGTGGCCATGGGCACGCCATTGCGCAGATTCTCTGCCATCGCCAGGATCTCCTGATCGGAAAGCTGATCCAGTTCCTCGACCCGGCCGCCGGTGGAGTTGTAGACCTCTTCCAGGAATCCGCGGATTTTCTTCGCCTCCTGCTGCTCCTTGATCATGCGATCGATCTTGGCGCCCAGCCCCTTGGCGGCCATGCCCAGGTGCATCTCCAGCACCTGGCCCACGTTCATCCGCGAGGGAACACCCAGCGGGTTGAGCACGATATCGACCGGCTCGCCGCTATCGTCGTAGGGCATATCCTCGACCGGCTTGATCACCGAAATAACACCCTTGTTACCGTGGCGGCCGGCCATCTTGTCGCCGGGCTGGATGCGGCGCTTGATCGCCAGGTAGACCTTGACGATTTTCAGCACGCCCGGCGCCAGGTCGTCACCGGATTCCAGTTTTTTCTTCTTGTCCTCGAAGGCTTCATCGAGCAGCTTGCGGCGCTCTTTCAGCTGCGCTTCAGCTTTCTCCAGCTGCTCGTTCAGGCTCTCCTCCGCCATGCGCAGCTTGAACCAGTCCTCCCGCGGCAGCTGGGACAGCACGTCCGCGGTGAGCACGTCACCCTTCTTGACGCCCTTGCCGCCGGCGGCCTTCTGGCCTTCCAGCGCCGCCTGCAGGCGCTCGAAGGTGGCTCCCTCGACGATGCGGTATTCCTCGTTCAGATCCTTGCGCACTTCGTCCAGTTGCGCCTTCTCGATATCGATGGAGCGCTGGTCTTTCTGCAGGCCGTCGCGGGTGAACACCTGCACGTCGATGACGGTACCGCGGGCACCGCTGGGCGCACGCAGGGAGGTGTCCTTCACGTCGGACGCCTTCTCGCCGAAGATGGCGCGCAGCAGTTTCTCCTCCGGGGTCAACTGAGCCTCGCCCTTCGGCGTTACCTTGCCCACCAGGATGTCGCCCGGACCCACTTCCGCACCGATGTACACGATGCCGGACTCGTCCAGCTTGTTCAGCGCGGATTCGCCCACGTTGGGAATATCCGCGGTGATCTCCTCACTGCCCAGCTTGGTGTCGCGGGCGATACAGGTCAGCTCCTGGATATGGATGGTGGTGAAGCGGTCCTCCTGCACCACGCGCTCGGACACCAGGATGGAATCCTCGAAGTTGTAGCCGTTCCAGGGCATGAACGCGATGCGCATGTTCTGCCCCAGGGCCAGTTCGCCCAGGTCCACGGAGGGGCCGTCGGCGAGGATATCGCCGCGCTCCACCACATCGCCGGTTTTCACAATCGGGCGCTGGTTGATACAGGTGTTCTGGTTGGAACGGGTGTACTTGGTGAGCCCGTAGATATCCACACCGGCCTCGCCCGCCTCCACTTCTTCGTCAGCGACGCGCACCACCACACGGCTGGCATCCACGCGCTCGATCACACCGCCGCGCTTGGCCACCACACAGACGCCGGAGTCACGCGCCACGGTGCGCTCCATACCGGTGCCCACCAGGGGCTTCTCGGCGCGCAGGGTCGGCACCGCCTGACGCTGCATGTTCGAACCCATGAGTGCGCGGTTGGCGTCGTCGTGCTCCAGGAAAGGAATCATAGCTGCGGCTACTGAAACCACCTGGCGCGCGGATACGTCCATATACTGGATTTCGTCCGGCGTCTTCAGGGTAAATTCGTTCTGGTGGCGCACACTCACCAGGTCGTCGGTAAAGCGGCCCTGATCATCCACCGCAGCGGACGCCTGGGCGATCACGAAGTTGGCTTCGTTGATCGCAGACAGGTATTCGATCTCGTCGGTCACCTGACCGCTCACCACCTTGCGGTAGGGGCTCTCCAGGAAGCCGTAGTGGTTGGCGCGGGCGTAGGTGGCCAGGGAGTTGATCAAGCCGATGTTCGGGCCTTCCGGGGTCTCGATCGGGCACACACGGCCGTAGTGGGTCGGGTGCACGTCGCGCACCTCGAAGCCGGCGCGCTCGCGAGTCAGGCCGCCCGGGCCGAGGGCGGAGACGCGGCGCTTGTGGGTCACTTCCGACAGCGGGTTGTTCTGGTCCATAAACTGGGACAGCTGGGAGGAGCCGAAGAACTCCTTCACCGCCGCCGCCACCGGCTTGGCGTTGATCAGGTCCTGGGGCATCAGGCCCTCGGACTCGGCCATGGACAGGCGCTCTTTCACCGCCCGCTCGACGCGTACCAGGCCCACGCGGAACTGGTTTTCGGCCATTTCACCCACGGAGCGCACACGGCGGTTACCCAGGTGGTCGATGTCGTCCACCATGCCCTGGCCGTTGCGGATATCGATCAGCGTCTTGAGGACGTCGACGATATCTTCCTTGCTCAGGGTGCCCGCGCCGGTCTCGTCCTCGCGACCCAGGCGGCGGTTGAACTTCATGCGGCCGACCGCAGACAGGTCGTAACGCTCTTCAGTGAAGAAAAGGTTTTCGAACAGGGACTCGGCGGACTCCTTGGTGGGCGGTTCACCGGGACGCATCATGCGGTAGATTTCCACCAGCGCTTCCAACTGGGTGCGCGATGGGTCGGCGCGCAGGGTGTCGGAAACGAACGGACCGCGATCCAGGTCGTTGGTGTACAGGGTTTCGAATTTGCTGATGTTCAGCGCCTTCAGCTTGCCCAGCACCTCTTCGGTAATCTCGGTGTTGCACTCGACCGCCACTTCGCCGGTGGACTCGTCCACGATATCGTGGGCCAGTACGCGGCCGTAGAGGTATTCAAGGGGTGCCTCGAGACGCTCCACGCCGGCTTTTTCCAACTGGCGAATATGGCGCGGGGTGATGCGGCGGCCGTCCTCGACGAGGACCTTGCCCTTGCCATCCTTGATATCGAAAGAGGCGACGTCACCGCGCAGGCGCGAGGGGATCAGCTCCAGGCTGACATTGTCCTCGTGCAGCTCGAATCTGCTGGTTTCGAAGAACATCTCCAACATTTCCTGGGAGCTGTAGCCCAGGGCGCGCAGCAGGATGGTCGCCGGCAGTTTGCGGCGGCGGTCGATGCGCACATAGACCAGGTCTTTCGGGTCGAACTCGAAATCCAGCCAGGAGCCGCGGTAGGGAATCACGCGCGCGGCGTACAACAGCTTACCGGAGGAGTGGGTCTTGCCCTTGTCGTGATCGAAGAACACACCCGGGGAGCGGTGCAGCTGGGAAACGATCACGCGCTCGGTACCATTGATCACGAAGGTACCATTGTCGGTCATGAGCGGAATTTCGCCCATGTACACTTCCTGCTCCTTGATGTCCTTGATGGACTTATTGGCAGACTCTTTGTCATAGATGATCAGGCGCACGCGCACCCGCAGCGGGCAGGCGTAGGTGACGCCGCGGAGGGTACACTCCTTGACGTCGAACGCCGGCTTGCCCAGCTGGTAACTCACATACTCCAGGGCGGCGTTGCCGGAATAGCTGACAATTGGAAATACGGACTTGAACGCCGCCTGCAGTCCGATATCCAGCCGGTCATCGGGACGCTTGTCGGCCTGTGTGAATTTGCGATAGGAGTCCAGCTGTATCGCAAGCAGGAAAGGCACATCCATGACCTTCGGCAGCTTGCCAAAATCCTTGCGGATACGTTTTTTCTCAGTGTATGAGTAAGCCATTCATATTCCCCAGCTTGATCGGTGACAAGACTTCGTGGGAAAACCGGGGTCAGAGTAAAATTATTTTCCAATTTGAAAAATTGAATGGCTGCGCCATTAAAATAATTTTACTCTGACCCCGGTTTTCCACCTCCGGGCGAGAAGCCTCTGAGCAATACAGTCTTCACTGCACTGATCGGAAATCTCTCGAGCACTTGCGCTTTTCAGCGGCGCACAGAGTGCGTTAAGGTGTATTTGCAGTCTCAGCGGTCATGTTTTCTTCGGTCAAAAAAACAACGCGTTAAGAGACTCGAAAACCTCGCTGCCGAAAACGGCAAAAAGGCCGGCGGACAAAAGTCCACCAGCCTTGTCGCCACCCGTCGCAAAAAACGCCGGGCGGCAGCGCAACCACCGAATTACTTCAGCTCTACAGTTGCGCCAGCTTCTTCCAGCTGCTTCTTCGCCTCTTCGGCTTCGTCCTTGCTCACGCCTTCTTTCAGCGGAGCCGGAGCGCCGTCTACCAATGCCTTGGCTTCCTTCAGGCCCAGGCCGGTGATGCCGCGAACAGCCTTGATCACGTTTACTTTCTTCTCGCCGGCGGAAGTCAGGATTACGTCGAACTCGTCCTTCTCTTCCGCAGCCGCTTCACCGGCAGCCGGACCGGCTACAACTGCAGCAGCGGCAGTTACGCCGAACTTCTCTTCCATTGCTTCGATCAGCTCGACAACGTCCTTCACAGACATTTCGGCAACTGCGTTGATGATATCTTCTTTAGTCAGAGACATGAGTCAGTACCCAATTTGTTTGAGCAGCAGGCTGCTCGTGAATTCATTGAAAAGACAGCCGTTCAACAGTGAATCAGGCTGCTTCCTGCTCTTTCTGGTCGCGAATGGCCGCAATAGTGCGGACCAACTTGCCAGCAGATGCTTCTTTCAACACGCTCATCAGCTTGGCGATCGCTTCGTCGTATGTCGGCAGGGTTGCCAACATGGCGACATCAGCGACAGCGCCTTCGAAGGCGGCACCTTTCAGTTCCAGCTTGTCATTTCCCTTGGCGAACGCCGACAGGATGCGCGCACCGGCACCCGGGTGTTCGTTGGAAAAGGCAATCAGGCTGGGACCGACGAACTTCTCTACGAGACATTCGTATTCGGTACCGGCAAGAGCGCGGCGCGCCAGAGTGTTGCGGACGACTTTCAACCAAACGCCGTTCTCGCGAGCCTCTTTGCGCAGGGCGGTCATGTCGTTCACGGTAACACCGCGGGAATCCGCGATCACCGCCGACAGGGCGCCTTCAGCAGCTTGCTGGACTTCTGCGACAATCGCTTTCTTGTCTTCGAGTCCAATAGCCATAGTGTCACTCCTGGATTTGAAAAAAGACCGGGAATACCGCTCCCGATCCCGTTCCGGCAGCTCAAATCCAGCAAAAATACTGGTTTGGGCACACCGTCTGCGTAGGTTCGGACTCTCCGTCCGGATTAAGCCTGCGAACCGGAGTCCGCGCGGCACCTACGGTCTTTGACGGCCCGCTGTGCAGTGCATAGCGGACCCCAAAGTTTGGTTTTGCTGTAGGAGCGGCCCATGGCCGCGATCAGCATGTACTACGTAAGTAAGATCGATCGCGACCATGGACAGATTTTTGCTTCTGCAAAATCTGCATTTCCGCTGGGCGGCACTCCGCCATCCCTGGCGGTCGCCGCTCCTACAAGCACAGTTAAATGTTCAGAGAGGCCTGATCGATGGTCAGGCCCGGCCCCATGGTGGTGCTCAGGGTGATCTTCTTCAGGTAGACACCCTTGGCGGACGCGGGCTTGACCTTCTTCAGATCCGACACCAGCGCCTCCAGGTTCTCCTTGATCGCGTTCGGATCAAAGCTCACCTTGCCGATACCACCGTGAATAATGCCGCCCTTGTCAGCGCGGAAACGCACCTGACCGGCCTTGGCGTTTTTCACCGCAGTGACCACGTCCGGAGTCACGGTGCCGGTCTTCGGGTTCGGCATCAGGCCGCGGGGACCGAGGATCTGGCCCAGCTGGCCGACAACGCGCATCGCATCCGGGGAGGCGATCACCACGTCGAAGTCCATTTTGCCGGCCTTCACTTCGGCGGCCAGCTCGTCCATGCCCACCAGGTCGGCGCCGGCTTCTTTCGCCGCATCGGCGTTGGCGCCCTGGGTGAACACAGCTACACGTACATCTTTACCGGTGCCGTGAGGCAGAGTGGTGGCACCGCGAACTGCCTGATCGGATTTGCGCGGATCGATACCCAGATTGATGGAGGCATCCACGGTTTCCGCGAACTTCACATTGGACAGCTCCTTCAGTAGGGCCAATGCATCGTCGATGCCGTAGGCTTTACCAGCTTCCACTTTCTCAGCGATAGCGCGCTGACGCTTGCTCAACTTAGCCATTTACAGACCCTCCACTTCGATACCGGCACTGCGTGCGGAACCGGCGATAGTGCGCACGGCCGCGTCCATATCGGATGCAGTCAGGTCTGCCATTTTGACGGTGGCGATTTCTTCCAACTGGGCACGGGTTACCTTGCCCACCTTCTCGGTGTTCGGGCGACCGGAACCGCTCTTGATCTTGGCGGCCTTGCGCAGCAGTACTGCGGCAGGCGGGGACTTCATGATGAAGGTGAAGGAGCGATCGCTGTACACAGAGATCACTACCGGCACCGGCAGGCCCGGCTCGATATTCTGGGTCTGGGCGTTGAACGCCTTACAGAACTCCATGATATTTACGCCGTGCTGACCCAGCGCGGGGCCAACGGGCGGGCTCGGGTTGGCCTGGCCGGCCTTGACTTGCAGCTTGATGTAAGCTTCGACTTTCTTAGCCATTACAGCTCTCCTCTGGTTGGGTGGTAGCGCCTGCGTTGAACGGGTTATCCACCCGCAGCGCTCGGCTCCCCTGTTGCCCCGAAAGCTATTGAACCTTCAGGGACGCGAAAGCCCCCTTCCACCCGACGGTGAAAGAGGGCTGAAAATTCGACGCCGGAATCAGCTTTTCTCTACTTGGCTGAACTCCAGCTCTACCGGAGTGGAGCGGCCGAAGATCAACACCGCCACACGCAGGCGGCTCTTCTCGTAGTTGACCTCTTCCACCACACCGTTGAAATCGTTGAACGGCCCGTCGGTAACCCGCACCATCTCGCCGGGCTCGAACAGGGTCTTGGGTTTGGGCTTGTCGACAGAGTCGTCGATGCGATTCAGGATAGCCTGGGCTTCGCGATCGGTGATCGGTGCCGGCCTGTCCGCCTTGCCGCCGATAAAACCCAGCACGCGTGGGGTCTCTTTCACCAGATGCCAGGTATCGTCGTTCAACTCCATCTCCACCAGCACATAGCCGGGGAAGAACTTGCGCTCGCTCTTGCGCTTTTGCCCGGCGCGCATCTCAACCACTTCTTCGGTGGGCACCAGCACCTCACCGAACAGGTGGTCCATTTCGTGCAGTTCGATGCGCTCCTTCAGGGAGGACGCGACGCGCTTCTCGTAGCCGGAGTAGGCCTGAACCACGTACCAATGCTTAGCCATGCGTCAACCTTTAGCCGATAACCTTGGATGCTGCCCAACCCAGGGCGGAATCCAGCGCCCACAGGATCAGCGCCGTAATCAACGTAATCACCACCACGATCAGCGTGGTCTGTGTCGCCTCCTGGCGGCTCGGCCAGACAACCCGCCGCACCTCTGTCTGGGCCTCACGCAGGAGATTCCAGAAGGCATTGCCCTTGGCGGTATTGACTGCAACAGCCAGCGCCACCAGGCAAAGCGCAACAATCGCCAGCACGCGGTACAGAAGAGGAAAATCGACGTAATAGGAATTGCCCGCCACCGCGGTGCCAACCAACAGCACCACCAGCAGCCACTTCAGGCCATCAAGACGAAAGGTTTTCGCCTCTACTTTAGCATTCATATACAGAAGCCTTTCTAGTTTCTAGCCTCTAGAAACCAGCATCTAGAAATGGCAGGCCAGGAGGGACTCGAACCCCCAACCCTCGGTTTTGGAGACCGATGCTCTACCAATTGAGCCACTGGCCTAAGAACAACCGGACGCCACTGCACACTTTTGCATCAGCGACCGAAAAATGAGGGAGCGGAGTTTAGCACCAGCTCCGCCCCCGATCAACGGGTCTTTTGCGGGCCTTTCGGCCCGCATGCGGAGCTGTGGAGCCCCGCGCACCGGCTTATTCGATGATCTTGGCTACCACGCCAGCACCAACGGTACGGCCGCCTTCGCGGATCGCGAAGCGCAGGCCTTCTTCCATGGCGATCGGGGCAATCAGGGTCACCGTCATCTGGATGTTGTCACCCGGCATTACCATTTCGGTACCTTCCGGCAGTTCACAGGCACCGGTTACGTCGGTGGTGCGGAAGTAGAACTGCGGACGGTAGCCCTTGAAGAAGGGGGTGTGACGGCCGCCTTCGTCTTTGGACAGGACGTACACTTCCGCCTCGAACTTGGTGTGCGGGGTGATGGAGCCCGGCTTGGCCAGTACCTGGCCACGCTCTACTTCGTCGCGCTTGGTGCCGCGCAGCAGGGCGCCGATGTTCTCACCCGCACGGCCCTCGTCGAGCAGCTTGCGGAACATTTCCACACCGGTACAGGTGGTGGTGGTGGTTTCCTTGATGCCGACGATTTGGATTTCGTCGCCGGTCTTGATGATGCCGCGCTCTACACGACCGGTCACTACGGTGCCGCGGCCGGAGATGGAGAAGACGTCTTCGATGGGCATCAGGAACGGCTGGTCCACCGCGCGCTCCGGCTCGGGGATGTACTCGTCCAGGGTTTCCACCAGCTTCTTGACGGCGGTGGTGCCCATTTCGTTGTCGTCTTCGCCGTTCAGCGCCATCAGCGCGGAACCGACGATGATCGGGGTGTCGTCACCGGGGAATTCGTACTGGTCGAGCAGTTCGCGCACTTCCATTTCCACCAGCTCGAGCAGTTCTTCGTCGTCCACCATATCGGCTTTGTTGAGGAAGACCACGATGTAGGGTACGCCTACCTGGCGGGACAGCAGGATGTGCTCGCGGGTCTGCGGCATGGGGCCGTCGGCGGCGGAGCAGACCAGGATGGCGCCGTCCATCTGCGCAGCACCGGTGATCATGTTCTTCACATAGTCGGCGTGTCCCGGGCAGTCTACGTGGGCGTAGTGACGGGTCGGGGATTCGTATTCTACGTGGGAGGTGGCAATGGTGATACCGCGCTCGCGCTCTTCGGGAGCGTTGTCGATCCCTTCGAAGGCGACTGCAGAGCCGCCCCAGACTTCGGCGCAAACGCGGGTCAGCGCGGCGGTCAGGGTGGTTTTACCGTGGTCTACGTGACCGATGGTGCCCACGTTCACGTGGGGCTTGGAACGTTCAAACTTTTCTTTTGCCATTGCTAGCCTCCTAAATATAGGCACGCCCTGATCAGCGGAACCTACTCCCAGAACCGGCGCACCCGACCACCAACAAACCCGGCACCCGGATACAAACAGCCGCGGAGACACCTGCCCCCGCGGCCATAAATAATGGAGCTCATGGGCGGATTTGAACCGCCGACCTCACCCTTACCAAGGGTGTGCTCTACCCCTGAGCTACATGAGCACTACTGCCAAACTCCACGCGATCCCCACAAGCCGCAGCCCCGGGATAATGGAGCGGGTAGCGGGAATCGAACCCGCATCATCAGCTTGGAAGGCTGAGGTTCTACCATTGAACCATACCCGCAGAACCAGTCCGCACGCGGATCCTTTACAGACACAGAGCAGGCAATTCAGCCTCTGCTCTCCGCCTCTTGTATGGTGCAGGGGGGTGGATTCGAACCACCGAAGCTTGCGCGTCAGATTTACAGTCTGATCCCTTTGGCCACTCGGGAACCCCTGCTCGAAAGCGGCGTGTATTCTCTACACCGGCCACCGCACTGTCAACGATTTTTCCTTCAAATTCACAGACTTATCTGCAGAGTCCAAAGCGAACAGCGCGAGAGACAAAATGGAGCTGGCGAGAGGAGTCGAACCCCCGACCGGCTGATTACAAGTCAGCTGCTCTACCAACTGAGCTACGCCAGCCCTGTCTCTACCCCACGGAAACCATATCGGCCCCGCAACGTGGAGGCGGGATTCTAGGGGATGTTCTGGTCGGGCGCAACAGGGGACGTGCGTGACGGGACTCGGGACTCGGGACTCGGGACTCGAAAGAATATTCGGCCGTTGAAGCGAAGCCCCCGGCAGCGGGGCCGCCACAGGCTTAACTACAAGGCTCCGCACAGGTACTCGGCGCGCACGGCCCTACCCCTCCGAGTCGCTGTTTACTTCGCTGCAAAGATTCTGCCGCCGGTCCAGCTCCGGGTATTCCCGCTGCAGCTGGGTCCAGAAGTCCTCCGCCAGTTGCTCCGCACCATCGGGCGGCAGCACCACCCAGCGCTCCAGGTGGGTCTGCGGCTCCTCGCGGGTCCGGATGTCAATGCCCTTCTGGCGCAACTCTTCCGCCAGGGATGCAGCGCGATCAGGTTCGGAGAATATGCCGAATGAGATTCCATTGGCGAGCGTACCTTTGGGAATCACATAACTGTCTATCCCCGCCGCCTGCAACTCGCGCAGCTTGCTGAATGCCTCGCGGCGCGAACTCATGGGCGCCAGGAACACCCAGTAGCGCATCTGCCCCTCCACCTCAACTTCGCGCAGCGCGGCATCCACCTGCAGGGCCTGCAACCGCTGCGCTATATCCTCCCCCAGATACACCTCTTCAAAGGGGCCGAGCAGAGTGCACAAATCCCCGCTCTGCAACTTTGGCTCGGGAGCCGGGGGTACCTCGCGCAAGGCGTTTTGCGGAGCCTCTTCCACCAGCACAATAGAGTCGCCGGCCTCCCGCGGCACGGCGTTGTCGACCGCCAGCGACTGCGAGGCGTGGCCGGCGGTCTGGAACCAGGCGTAGAGGCCGATATTGGCGAGCAACAGGGCGATAACTATCCAGCGCATAAAATCAGAAACTGTTAACCCGGATATTGTGCCAGGGGCCGTGATGATCGCGCCGAGATCTGCGCGCTCAGTGCATTTTTGCGGCGTAGATACATGCTTATTGCACGTATTAGCCGCAAAAATGCACTGAGCGTGCAGAGATCAAGCGAGGGCGCGGCCAGCGGTGGTGGGCAGCAAATTGTCATCTGGGATATCTCTGGAAATTGTTTGAAATCATAGCGTTATACAAAAAATTGAGCGGCGTGGTGCAATGTCCGGTTAGGGATTGCTGAGTGCCAGGCCATCCAGTACCAGCTCAGGAACCAATTCATGGGGCCGGGGAAACAGGGAGGAAAAGAACTCGCCGTCCCCTCCGGTCAGCCACAGCAGCGGCTCGCTGCCGGCTGTTCGCCGCAGCTCCGCCAGCGCGTGCTCTACGGCACCCATCACCATCAGTGGCAGACCCCGATTGACCGCCTCTCCGGTATCGCGGCCCGGTGCCAGGGACATGCCGGGGGAGCGGATTTCACGCACCTTTACCGCGTCGGTATCGCTGTAGAGGGCGCGGCGCATGGGGCCGAGGCCGGGCAATATATATCCTCCCAGGTGCCGTCCGCCAGTATCCAGCAAATCGAGAGTCACCGCACTGCCGCAGTCCACAATCAGCGCAGCGCGCGGATCGAGCCGGTGCGCGGCGAGCACCGCCAGCCAGCGGTCCACTCCCAGCCCACCGGGTTTCCGGTAACCGCAGGTGACCCCCGCACAGTCGGCCTGCACCCGGGCGAACTCCGCCTCCAATCCGAACCTGTCCCTCGCCAGCGCCGCGAGAGCATCGGCGACGACCTCTCCAGCCACATTGGCGGCGCGCAGCCGCTGCGGCCGGATATCGCTCCAGGCCACCGGCAGCTCGCCGCGCTTCAGTGCAGCGGTGTCCAGGGCTCCCAGCGCCAGCGACTGCCCGTTGTCGAGCAGCCGCCATTTGCTGCGGGTGTTGCCGATATCCAGCTCCAGTATCAGTCCCACGCTCAATCCACAGCCTCCCGAAGGGACACTTCGCCGCCATAAAACCGCTTCAGCCCTCCGTCGGTTTCCAGAATCAAGGCCCCGGTGTCGTCAACGCCCCGATCCACGCCGGTCCACTCCTGCCGCGCACTGACAATGCGCACCGATCGCCCGGAGAACTGGTCCAGTTGCTGCCACGCCTCGCGGTAAGCGGCAAAACCTTCCACCGGATAGGTCTCCAGCAATGGCAGCAGCCGGTTCAGCAGTGATGCTGCCAATTCGTTGCGCCCGATTCCCGGGTGCACCCGATTCAGGTCGATCCAGGGTTGGTCGATATTTTCGCCACTCGCCTCCGGCAGGCCTACATTCAGCCCTACGCCCACTACCACCGCGCAGCGGTCGGTGAGATCTCCGCTCAGCTCCAGCAGCACGCCGGCCAACTTGCGCCCCCGGCACCAGACATCGTTGGGCCACTTCAGGCGAATATCCGGCACACCGAACTCTGCCAGCGCGCGCGTCAGCGCCACTCCCACTGCCAGGCTCAGGCCCTCAAGCAGCTGCACACCGCCGTTGAACTGCCAGCCGATGGAGAAATTGATCCCGCCCCCGAACGGGCTGGCCCAACTGCGCCCGCGCCGGCCGCGGCCGGCAGTCTGCTGTTCGGCGAACATCACCGCGCCGTGGCCCCTGCCCTTCTCCAGCCGAGCCAGTATCTGCGCATTGGTAGAGTCCACCCGGTCCAGCAGGATCAGTTCGCCGAGCAGGGCCTGAGTGCGCGGGGCCAACCTGG
The DNA here is from genome assembly GCF_030997045.1 of Microbulbifer sp. TB1203. Taxonomy (NCBI): domain Bacteria; kingdom Pseudomonadati; phylum Pseudomonadota; class Gammaproteobacteria; order Cellvibrionales; family Microbulbiferaceae; genus Microbulbifer; species Microbulbifer sp. TB1203. Next base: position 2,984,851 of record NZ_CP116899.1, read on the forward strand.
CTTCAATCCCCTCGGCGACCAGCAGGTCCAGTCCGCCGGGCAGGCGATAGCCGCGCCCTTTTACCGACTCCAGGGGAATCCCGTAAGCCTCGAGTTTTTTCAGTTGCTTCCACACCGCGGCGCGGCTCACCCCCAGGACCGCGCCCAGGGATTCGCCGGAGTGCACCTCGCCGTCGGCGAGAAGATCCAGGACCGGGCGCAATTGCCGCAATGCGGAATCGGAGACGGGCACTTTCAAGACCTCAGGTAGCGGCGAAAATAGCGATGGCCCAGGCTGGTGAGAATTTCATAGCCGATGGTACCGGCGTAACCTGCCACCTCGTCCACGGTCAACTCGCGGTTCAGCACTTCGATATTCTCCAGGGCTTCGCGCTGGGCCTCGCTCAGGGCGCTGATGTCATAGGTGGCCGAATCCATGGAGACCCGGCCCACCATGGGCAGCCGCCGGTCGCAGGCCCAGCCGCAACCGCGGCCTCCCTGGGCGCGCAGTATACCGTCCGCATAGCCGCCCCGCGCCACTGCCAGCCAGCTGCCGGCGGCGGCTTTCTGGATCGCCCCGTAACCCACGCTGCTCTCTTGGGCCACATAGCGTTTCTGTACCACAGGCAGACTCAGCTCCACCACCGCGCGCATGGGGTTGGGCGATCCCGGCTCCGGGTTGACCCCGTAGAGCGCCGAGCCGGGCCGGGCGATATCGAAGTGGTAGTCGTCACCGAGAAAAATACCTGAGGAGTTGGCCAGGCTCAGGGATACCTGCGGGCAGAGCGCCTTCAATTCCTCGCCGGCGCGCCGGAAACACTCCAACTGCCGGGCGTTCTGTGGATGCGCCGGTTCGTCGGCGCAGGCCAGGTGGCTCAGCAGCAACTGGATGTCTGCGGCGCGCAACAGGTCGCCCTCCGCCAGCAGTTGCCTCAGTTCTGCAGGTGACATACCCAGGCGGGTCATGCCTGAATCCACCTTGAGCGCGCAGGGGGCGCGAATACCCGCCCGGGCACAACTGTCCACCCATGCCCGCAGTTGCTGCGGGGTAAACAGGACCGGCACCAGGCCGGCGCGCGCGCACTCCAGCTCGCACCCGGGGCGCACGCCGGTCAGGACGATGATATCCGCGTCGTCCGGCAACAGCGCGCGCAGAGTCTCCCCTTCCGCCTGGGTGGCGATAAAGAAATCGCGGCAACCGCGCCGGTACAGGGCCGGGGCCACCCGGGCCATGCCCAGGCCGTAGGCGTCCGCCTTGACCACCGCGCCGCAGCGGCTGCCGCCCGCCAACCGCTCCCGCAGAGTCAGGTAGTTATCTCCAATCGCCTGCAGGTCGACCGTCAACAATCCTTCGCGCGCATCGGCTCCCGCCCCGCATTCCGCATTCATCATTCATCATTCCGCATTCAGAAGTCTCTCCCGGCGCAGGGCGCGGGCGCCGAAGGCAATGGCGACAGCCACCAGCAGCAGGCAGGCCAGGGACCCCGCCAATACCCAGCCCACGGACACCGATTCGCCCACCAACAGCGCCTTCAGCCACTGCTGCTGCGCCACCAGGGGCACCAGTTGCCAGTAATTGTCCGTCAGATCGATCCTGGCCGCATCCAGTACCATCAGCAGTGTCACCGGGGCTATCTGCAGAATGCTCAGTTGGGTCTGCGCGTCCTTGAAGGAACTGGAACGCAGTGCCAGCAGTATCTGCACCACCGCCACCAGCAGCGCCAGGGGCAACAGCAGCAGGCCCATGGCCAGCACGCCGCCGGTGGTGGTGGCCTGCTGGATACCCAGCTCCGCCAACGGCATCACCGGCATCAGCGCCACCAGCGCGGCGATGGCCAGCAGCGAGCCCAGCCAGCCCAGGCTGGCGACCGCCAGGGTCTTGGCGGCGATCACCTGCCAGGCCGGCAGCGGTTGCAACAGTAGTGTCTCCAGGCTGAGGCGCTCGCGCTCACCGGCGGAGGTGTCCACCGAGGTGGCGAGGCTGGCCACGAACAGGGTCAGGATCAGCAGGCCCGGCACCATCGCCAGAATCAGGGCGCCGCGGCTGGAGGGAGTGCTCACATCGCGCATCTGCAGCTGCCAGGGTGCCAGCAGTTGCGGCGCCACGCCGCGGGCAGTGAGCCGCTGGCTCACCACCAGTTGTTGCAGGCTATTGAGGCGCTCCTGCAAGTGATGCTCGGCGCGCCCGGCACCGGTCGCGGAGCTGTCCACATACAGGTACAGCGGCGGCGCGCGAAAATCCCGATAGTCGCGGGCAAAATTGTCCGGGAGTTGCAGCACCAGATCATAGCCGTCGTTCAACAACTGCTGCGGACTCCCCTCCGCTACAGCCTCCACCTCCAGGTTGGGCCCGCGCAGCTGCCGCTCCAGCAGTGGTGCATTCTCCGCTCCCAGCAGCGCCAGGCGGCTGGTCTCCTCCGTGTTCTTTTTCACCACGAAGATGGTGACCCCGGCCAGCAACACCGGGAACATCAGCGAGAAACAGATCGCCATCCACAGCGCCCGGCGGTCCCGCCAGGTCTCCAGGAATTCCTTGAGCAGTAGCGGAGCCATCTGGGGGCTGAATCGTCTTTTTTCCATCAGGCCGGCTCCCTCTCTTGCCGTCGCCCCGTATCGCCATAGGCTAACGCGACAAAGCTGTCCTCCAGGTTGTCGCAGCCGGTGTGCTGCGCCAGTTCCCGCGGCGAACCGCTGCCGACGATCCGACCGCCGGCCATCACCAGCACCCGGTCGGAGAGTTCCGCCACCTCGGACATCACATGGCTGGAAAACAGTATGGTGGTGCCCGCGGTGCGGAGGCGCAGCAGTGTTCTGCGCAACAGGCGGGCGGCGAGCACATCCAGGCCCCGCGTGGGTTCATCCAGGATCAGGTGCCGGGGCCGGTGTACCAGCGCCCGCGCCAGGGAGACTTTCATGCGTTCCCCTTGGGAAAAGCCCCGGGTGCGCCGGTGCCACAGGTCCCCCAGTTCCAGTTCACTGCGGATGGAATCCAGCGCCTCGCGCAATGCATCTCCGGACAGTCCTTGCATACGCGCGAACAGGGACAGGTACTCCGCCACCGTGAGCCGCTCGTAGAGCCCCTCGCGGTCCCCCACCACACCCAACTGGCGACGCGCCGCCATGGGATCGCGGGCCACATCGATATCGCCCAGCAGTACCCGCCCGGAGTCCGCCCGCAAGAGTCCGGTGATAATCCGCAGGCAGGTGGTCTTGCCGGCGCCGTTGGCGCCGAGCAGTGCGGTGATCTGTCCGTCCGGCACGGAAAAACCCAAATTGTGCAGCACCGGCCGCCCGGCAAACTGCTTGTGTACGGATTCCACGTCGATCACTGTGCCGCCCCTCCCATATCCAGCGCCGGACCGAAGGCATCGGCCATAAACGGCGGCCGCCGTATTTCCGCTACGCAGCTGTCGTCGAGCGGTTGGCCGGGACTGTCGAGGAAGCGCGCGATCAGTTCGGGAATACAGCCGCGGGGGGAATTGATATGACCGCCACCGGCGACGACCAGGTGCTGTTTGCGGGACAGGTAGTCCAACTGCCGCTCGGCGTAGACCGGCGGGGTGATCGGGTCCGCGTCTCCGGAAATCAACAGTACCGGCTGATCCCTGGGTTCCGGCGCGCCGTAGGGCTTGGGCTGTACCGGCCAGACCTCGCAACCGGATTTGAACAGATCGAAGAAGGCTGTACCGAGAAAAGTATCCGCGCTGTCTGCAGCCACTTCCTCCCTGCTGATACGGTTCAGTTCCTCAGCACAAGCCACGGAAAAGGTGAGTCCCATGGCCATGGAATCAGTCCTGCTGGCGAACAATCCGGCGATGCCGGAGAGAGGCCGGTAGTTGCCAAAGCGGGTCTGGTCTATCGCGTAGGGCAGCTGTGCGGCCGCCTTCGGATCATAGAGTGCCGTGCGGATGGCGTTGGCAAGGGCCCAGCGGGCAAGGGGCTGTTCTGACGGCGCGCCGGTCAGCGGGTCCGGGAAGTTCGCGGCCCGCTCGTCGTCCCACTGGGAAAGCAGCTGATCCAGTTGCCGGCGCCAGTCGCCGAAGCGAGCGCACACCACATCCTCCACGCAATCCCGCTCCAGTTGCCGCAACGCATTTTCGGCGGCGCCAGCGGTGAGGAACACTTTGGTATCGATGGGTGCGACTGCATCCAGCACCAAAGCACTCAGGGATTCCGGGTGCCATTGCTGGTAGAGCAGTGCGGTGCGCGTTCCCCAGGAGCCGCCCCAAAGCGCGATGCGCCCGTGGCCGAGGAAGTGGCGCACCTGCTCCAGGTCCGCCACCGTCTGGCGGCTGTTCAGGGTTTCGGCGTAATCCGCCTTGTGCAGGTAGCACTGCGCCAACTGCCGGGAAAAGGTTTCCAGATCCGCGGGCATTTCGCTTCCGAAACCGCAGCGGAAGGCGCCGGAACGACCGGCGCCGCGGCGATCCACCATGACGATGGCGCGCTCGCGGTTGATCCTGCGAAAGGCGTTCAGCAGCGGCGCCAGGTCGCTGGCCGCCTGACCTGGCCCGCCGGCGAGCAGATACAGGGGCTCGCGGCCGCTGCCGTTGACCGCCGGTGCCACCATCACCGCCAGGTTTTCCGGTCCATCGCCGTCGAGGGGAACCCGGTAACAGCGCAACGGATCTCCCCAGCCGTCCAGATAGCAGGTATCTGAAGATGGCTGGCCCTGTGCGACCGCTGTGCCCGACAGCCCCGTCGCCACCGTCAATGCCGCCGCCAACAGCAGCCGTCGCCTCCTAACCACTGCACTGGCCTCTCTCTTGCCGCAAACAGTGCGCCAGTCTACCGGATTTTGCCCACCCTGCGACCACCGGAGGGCGGCGGTCCGATAGCATTAGCGCGGTAGAGCGCACAGTGGTAAGGTTTCGACTTGCAATCCCTCTTTTCCTGCGCCCATGAGCTTTTCAGATCGAGAAAAACAACTAATTCGCGCTGCCTTCGCCTGGGGCCAGATCACCCATAAAGAAGGTTATACCCTGTCGGACCTGGAGATAGACAAATCCGTTCTATTCCGCCGGCTGCTCGCCGGGCGTCCACCGCTGGCTTTCCCCCCGCCACTGCGCCACGGTTTTCCCTGGTATGAAGTGATTGAGGGGCGCGGCGAACATGTGGTGAATGCCTCGGAGGCCTCCCCGGAGTGCAGCATTATCGCTCCCGGCAGCAAACCCGGAGACACCTGCATCCTGATCGATGGCGCCTTCTGGCGCGTGGCGGAAACTGTCCGCGAGCGGGAGGAGTACATCGTTGAATGGGGGGAGTACCCCATCCAGTGGCGGCTGAGAAAACACTGGGAAGTGAATTACGAGATGACCCAGCAGTTGCACAGCTTCCGCAAGGAAAACCCCAATGCGGAGGTTCACTTCGACAGCCGCCCCGGTCATAAGGAGTACAGCGAATTCCGCGTCGACGACGAACAGACGGTATGGCTGAGCGAATGGCAGTTGAGCCGCATCGGCCTGTCCGGCTGGGTCTGGGTTGGCGTGCCGGTTGACGCCCCCTCTTCCCCCCGGCTCACGCCACTGTTCCAGGACCAGCAGGGTCCCCTGGTCATCGGCGAAGCCGACAAGAAGCGCGGTGCCGGCTGGCTGCGTATAGAGCAGGCCGAAGGCGAGTTTCGCTTTATCAAGCTGGGCGACAAGCTGGAGTACCAGTCGCTGATCCCCACTGCGGTCACCCAGTTTGAAACCCTGCTGCATGGAATCCAGGGCGAGGAACTGGAAGTCATGGACTGGCGCGACGACAAGCCGCTGCGTCACTACTCGGTTCCCACTCAACTGGCTCCGCTGGAGCAGTTCGACCTGGGCGATGAGAACTACAACCTGGTGCCGGACAACGCTTACGCGGGCTGAGCGGTACGGGAATCAATCCACGTCGCGCCCGCGGGCGGCGCGCAACAGGCGAAACCAGGCCTCTCGCGGCAACTCCCTGCCCAGCGCGGCAACACCGTTGCGCAGGCGGGAGACCCTGCCGCTGCCGAGTACCGGAGCCATATTGCTCGGGTGCTTGAGCAGCCAGGCCAGGGCGAGTTGCTGGGGCTCCATATCCAGCTCCCGGGACAACTCCTCCAGGCAGGCCTGCACCCGACGCGCCGCTTCCCCGCCACCGGTAAACAGCTCCCCACCAGCGAAAGGCGACCAGGCCATGGGGATAATCCTCTCCCGCTGGCAATAATCCAATTGTCCATCGAACAGGGGCGCACTGTGCAATAGCGATACCTCTATCTGGTTGACCAACAGCGGCGTCGACAACCGCGATTGCAACAGCTGCACCTGGTGTGGAAGGAAATTGGATACCCCCACTGCGCGGACCTTTCCGCCGGACACCAGCCCGTCCAGTGTCTCCGCCAATTCATCCGCATCCATCAGCGGGTCGGGGCGGTGAATCAGCAACAAATCCAGCTGCTCAATCCGCATATTTTCCAGGCTCGACTCCACCGCCGCGGTTACATGGGTACCGCTGCTGTCGTAGTGATTGAGAGCGTAATTGTTATTGTCGCTCATCAACTTGATACCGCACTTGGAAACTATCTCCATCTTCCCGCGCAATTCGGGCTTTAGTTTCAGGGCATCGCCAAACAGCCGCTCACAGCGGTAGTCACCGTAAATATCTGCAAGATCAAAAGTCGTAACACCGAGTTCGAGCAGTTGCTCCAGCAGTTCCAGTGTCTGCTGAGATGTGTATTTCCAGTCCGCAAGACGCCAGAGACCCATGGCTATCCGGGACAGGGAAAAGCTTCGGTCGAGGGGGGATTGGATACGCTGCATAGAAATCAACTTATTGCGGTTGGGGGAATCCTCAATTGTAAGACTTTGCGTTGTAACTGCCAGGGGCTGCACCATCCTCGATAACGATCGAACTCCGTGTATGGAAAAGCATGTCTTTTGCCACGGCACCGGTGTTACTAACAGAATACATGGATAGAGTTGTGTATAAGTATGGGATATCACCCCTGAGCCGCGCGGTTGTGCCGCCGCGCTTGGATGCGCAAAAAAACACCATTGGGAATCTATACATTTGTTCGGGAAATCGAGGTTGATCGCGGCCATGGGCCGCTCCTACAGGGAGGGAGTGAGATTATTTTGTAGGAGCGGCGGGGCGGCCATCCGCCCAATGGCCGCGATCGATCTTTGAATCAGCCACTGCGTAGCTACCGGCGCCCTGTAGGAGCGGCCGTTGGCCGCGATCGGTGTTGGATTCGTGGCTTTGGGATTGCAGTCCGCATACGGTGGGGGAGAGGCTGTTAACTTCTGCCTCGCCATCCCTGGCGCGGCTTCTAAGTGTTCGATCCTGCCCCGGCCCGGCCATCCCTGGCCGGTCGCCCTAGAGCGCGCGAAGCTGCGCTTCGCAAACGCGCTCTGGGGCCCTACTCTGATCGCGGCACATCCCTGTGCCGCGCCCCTACAGGCGCCTGCGGCGTCCAAATCGGCTTTCCTGCCGATTTGTCACGATGTTCGGCAGTAGGCGTTTGTGCAATCTGTAAATAAAAAAAGGGCCACCCGCTTGGGTGGCCCTTTTTTTATTTAGAAGCCTGACGATGACCTACTCTCACATGGGGAGACCCCACACTACCATCGGCGATGCTGCGTTTCACTACTGAGTTCGGCATGGGATCAGGTGGTTCCACAGCTCTATGGTCGTCAGGCAAACTGGCTTGGGTTGGCTTGGTCTTATGAGCGGTTGCTCTGCACTGCCGTCTGACTGTCCGTTTGCCGCTGATTTTCCAGCGTTACAGTCAACCCAAATAAGTCGGTAAAACAATCTGTAGTAATACACCGCAAGGCCGCTCTTTCAAGCGTCGTCTGCGCGTCTCTCTGACTTCACAATCCCGCTTCACTTCGAGCCTCAACTTTAAGTTTTCACTCAAGTCTTCACTCTCCGCTCAGCAGTCGTCAGTAACCATCTCTGTTGTATGGTCAAGCCGCACGGGCAATTAGTACTGGTTAGCTCAACGCCTCACAACGCTTCCACACCCAGCCTATCAACCTGGTAGTCTTCCAGGGCCCTTCAGGGGACTCGAAGTCCCAGGGAGATCTTATCTTGAAGGAGGCTTCCCGCTTAGATGCTTTCAGCGGTTATCCCGTCCGAACATAGCTACCGGGCAATGCCACTGGCGTGACAACCCGAACACCAGAGGTTCGTTCACTCCGGTCCTCTCGTACTAGGAGCAACTCTTCTCAAATCTCCAACGCCCACGGCAGATAGGGACCGAACTGTCTCACGACGTTCTAAACCCAGCTCGCGTACCACTTTAAATGGCGAACAGCCATACCCTTGGGACCGGCTTCAGCCCCAGGATGTGATGAGCCGACATCGAGGTGCCAAACACCGCCGTCGATGTGAACTCTTGGGCGGTATCAGCCTGTTATCCCCGGAGTACCTTTTATCCGTTGAGCGATGGCCCTTCCATACAGAACCACCGGATCACTATGACCTACTTTCGTACCTGCTCGACATGTCTGTCTCGCAGTCAAGCGCACTTATACCATTATGCTCATTGCATGATTTCCGACCATGCTGAGTGCACCTTCGTACTCCTCCGTTACTCTTTGGGAGGAGACCGCCCCAGTCAAACTACCCACCATACACTGTCCCCGATCCGGATTACGGACCTGGGTTAGAACCTCAAACATGCCAGGGTGGTATTTCAAGGATGGCTCCACGAGAACTGGCGTCCTCGCTTCAAAGCCTCCCACCTATCCTACACAAGCAGGCTCAAAGTTCAGTGCAAAGCTGTAGTAAAGGTTCACGGGGTCTTTCCGTCTAGCCGCGGGTACACTGCATCTTAACAGCGATTTCAATTTCACTGAGTCTCTGGTGGAGACAGCGTGGCCATCGTTACGCCATTCGTGCAGGTCGGAACTTACCCGACAAGGAATTTCGCTACCTTAGGACCGTTATAGTTACGGCCGCCGTTTACCGGGGCTTCGATCAAGAGCTTCGCCGAAGCTAACCCCATCAATTAACCTTCCGGCACCGGGCAGGCGTCACACCCTATACGTCCACTTACGTGTTTGCAGAGTGCTATGTTTTTAATAAACAGTCGCAGCCACCTGGTCACTTCGACCGGCCTCAGCTTAGGGAGCAAGTCCCATCACCAAAACCGGCGTACCTTCTCCCGAAGTTACGGTACCATTTTGCCTAGTTCCTTCACCAGAGTTCTCTCAAGCGCCTTGGTATTCTCTACCTGACCACCTGTGTCGGTTTCGAGTACGGTTCTCTATTGCCTGAAGCTTAGAAGTTTTTCCTGGAAGCAGGGCATCAACCACTTCACTTACCGAAGTAAGCTTCGTCGTCAGTTCTCAGCCTTAGGGACCCGGATTTGCCTAAGTCCCCAGCCTACTACCTTAAACACGGACAACCAATCGCCGTGCTGGCCTAGCCTTCTCCGTCACTCCATCGCAGCAATAGCGAGTACAGGAATGTTAACCTGTTTCCCATCGACTACGGCTTTCGCCCTCGCCTTAGGGGCCGACTAACCCTGTCCCGATTAGCGTTGGACAGGAACCCTTGGTCTTCCGGCGGGGAGGTTTTTCACCTCCCTTGTCGTTACTCATGTCAGCATTCGCACTTCTGATACCTCCAGCAGACCTCTCGATCCACCTTCAACGGCTTACAGAACGCTCCTCTACCATGCCTGCATCTCACTTAAATCCACTCTTTGCGTCCCCACCTTCTCACGCAGTCCGACTCAACGTTCGGAGGCGCTTGATCGTCGCTACACGACGCTAACCGATGGAAGTAGTAAAGAGTTGCCCTCTTTGGAACAAATCCGAATGGATTTAAGAGAGATGCAGGCATCCGCAGCTTCGGTTACCAGTTTGAGCCCCGGTATATCTTCCGCGCGGGCCGACTCGACTAGTGAGCTATTACGCTTTCTTTAAAAGATGGCTGCTTCTAAGCCAACTTCCTAGCTGTCTGGGCCTTCCCACATCGTTTCCCACTTAACTGGTATTTGGGACCTTAGCTGGCGGTCTGGGTTGTTTCCCTTTCCACGACGGACGTTAGCACCCGCCGTGTGTCTCCCGCGATTGCACTCCTCGGTATTCGGAGTTTGCATGGGGTTGGTAAGTCGGGATGACCCCCTAGCCCAAACAGTGCTCTACCCCCGAGGGTGAGACGCGAGGCGCTACCTAAATAGCTTTCGAGGAGAACCAGCTATCTCCCG